>CAMASH010000027.1 GCA_945860745.1 Chthoniobacter flavus
GTCAACGCCGCGGTCGAGGCCGCGCAAGCCGCCTTCCCCGCCTGGATGGAAACGCCTCCGGTCGAACGCGCCCGCATTCTCGGGCGTTTCCGCATCCTTCTTGAAGACAACTTCGAAGAGATCGTGCGGAGCAACACCCGCGAGCACGGCAAGACGCTGGTCGAGTCGCGCGGGGATGTGAAACGCGGGATGGAGGTGGTGGAGTTCGCCCTCGGTATTCCCTCGCTGCTGATGGGTGAGGTTTTGGAAAATATTGCCCGCGGCATCGACTGCGAAGCCATCCGCCAGCCGCTGGGCGTGTGCGTCGGCATCACGCCGTTCAACTTTCCCGCCATGGTGCCGCTGTGGATGTATCCCATCGCCATCGCCTGCGGGAATACGTTCGTGCTCAAACCCAGCGAGAAAGTCCCCCTCACCGCCCTCCTCATCGCCAAGTTGCTGGAAAAAGCCGGCCTGCCCAAGGGCGTGCTGAACATCGTTCACGGCGGACGCGAGGTGGTGGATGCCCTGCTCGCCCATCCCAAGGTGAAGGCCATTTCCTTCGTGGGCTCGACCCCGATCGCGCGCTACATCTACGAAACCGGCACGAAGCACGGGAAACGCGTCCAGTCGAACGGCGGCGCGAAGAATTACATCATCGTGATGCCCGATGCGGATGTGGAAAATTCCACCCGTGGCGTGATCGAAGCGGCCTTCGGCTGCGCGGGCGAACGCTGCATGGCGGGCTCGACGGCCGTGGTCGTCGGGGGCGCGGAGAAGACCGTCCTGCCCACCCTGATCGAGGCGACCAAGCGGATCACAGTGGGTCCGACCGACCGCGAGGCCCAGCCGGACATGGGCGCGGTCATCACCAGCCAGCACCGCGACCGGATTTTGCAGTTGATCGAGGCCGGGGTGAAGGAAGGCGCGCAAGTTCCCGCCGACGGACGCGGGGTCAAGGTCAGTGAAGCCCCCAATGGGTTTTATGTTGGCGCCACCATTCTCGACCGCGTGGAATCCGGCATGACCGTGGCGAAGGAGGAAATCTTCGGACCCGTGCTGAATGTGATGCACATGGAAGATCTGGATGCCGCGATCGAGCTGGCCAACAAATCCTTCTACGGCAACGGCGCCGCCATTTTCACCCGTTCCGGCAAAGCGGCGCGCGAATTCAAACACCGCGTGAATTGCGGCATGGTCGGCATCAATATCGGTGTGCCCGCCTCCATGGCCTGGTTCCCTTTCAACGGCTGGAACGAGTCCTTTTTCGGCGACCTCCACATGCAGGGCCGCGAAGGCATGCAGTTCTTCACCCAACTCAAGGTGACGACCAGCCGCTGGTTCAGCTATGGCGAGGGCGACATCTGGCACACCGAGGCGAAAAAGTAACCGCGCAAAAAGTCCATGAGTCTCCTGATCAAAAACGGCGAAGTTATCACCGGCGATGCCCGTTACGTGGCGGACATTTACTGCGAGGGCGAAACCATCACCCGCATTGATCAAAACATCGAGGCCCCCGCGGGCGCAGAGGTGATCGACGCCACCGGCAAGTATGTTTTCCCGGGTTTCATTGATCCGCATACCCACATTTATCTGCCCTTCATGGGCACGCACTCGAAGGACACCTACGAGACCGGCACCCAGGCCGCGCTGGTCGGGGGAACGACCACCATCTTCGACATGTGCTGTCCGTCCCGCAGCATGGAGCCGGGGGAAGGCTTTGCCACCTGGCAGGCTCAGGCCGCGGGCAAGGCGGCTTGCGATTACACCTTCCACATGGGCGTCACGAAATTCGATGCCAACACCGAGGCGCAGCTCCGCGCGATCGTCGCCGCCGGCGTCCAGTCGTTTAAAATCTTCCTGGCTTACAAGGGGGCCTTCGGCATCGACGATGGCGAACTCTACCAGACGCTCAAACTCGCCAAAGAACTCGGCGTCGTGACCACGGCCCATTGTGAAAACGAAACCCTCGTGGCCGAATCGCAGAAAAACCTCCTCGCCGCCGGCAGCACGGGAACCGGCGCTCATCACGAAAGCCGCCCGCCCCGCGTCGAGGCCGAGGGCGTTCAGCATCTCATGACCTTTGCCGAACTGACCGGCGCGCCCGTTTACATTGTCCATCTGAGCTGCCGGGAGGCGCTGGAGGAAGCCCTGCGCGCCCGGCTGCGCGGCGTGCAGGTGGGAATTGAAACGCTCATTCAATATCTCCTCATTGATAAATCCTACGCCGAACTTCCCGATTTCGAAGGAGCCAAGTTTGTCATGTCCCCGCCCCTGCGCGACAAAGCGAACCAAGAAGTTCTCTGGAACGGGCTACGTCAGGGCCTGGTCAACACCGTCGGCACCGACCATGCGCCGTTTGATTTTGCCGGACAAAAACCGATGGGAAAAGACGACTTCACCAAGATCCCCAACGGTATTCCCGCCCTCGAGGATCGCATCAACCTCCTCTACACCTACGGGGTCAAAACCGGGAAGATCGATCTCCACACCTTCGTCCACGTGGCCAGCACCAACGCGGCGAAAATCTTCGGACTGTTTCCCCGCAAGGGCACCATCCAGCCCGGCAGCGACGCGGACCTCGTCATTTACGATCCCGCCTACCGCGGCAAACTTTCCGCCAGGACGCAGGTCATGAATGTGGACTACAGCGGCTTCGAAGGCTGGCCCATCGAAGGCCGTCCGGCGGTTGTCACCGTGCGCGGAGAAGTGGCCGTGCGCGATGGAAAATTCGTCGGCACGGTCGGACGTGGGCAGTTTCTCAAAAGGCCGGCGATCGCAGTTTGAAAATTCTGGAGGGTCGCAGGCCCTTGCGACCCATTTTGCTTCACAGCGGAGGAATCCCCGCCAGCGCCTCTTCAAGTCGCGCAGACGTTCCATGGCGGGCGCACCAAGACTGCACGTAATCCATATCGAGCGTTTCCGGCCCCTGCACGGCCAGAATGTCCCGGGCATCGTCGAGGTCCTTGCTGCGGCCCCAGCGTAGCTTCTGGATAACCACATCCTCGGGCGTCGGCAGCCAGGTTTCTCGGCCCAGCATTGGGACGAAAACCTTTCTGCGCCGTCGGAACTCCTCCAAGACAAACGGGTCATCGAATACCTCGAAAAACTCCACCTTGAACGGAGGGCTTGTGCGAATCTTGCCCACGTGACGCCGTCCCCAGGTCAGAGTGTCAAACACAACCTGCGGTTCAAATTCCACGATGTCGTCCAGAGTTCGGATGACGTCCGGCAGTTTGGAGTCGCCCGTCACGGCCACCAAAATGTCCACATCCTTGGTCGCGCGAGGAACGCCATGCGTTCCCGCCGCGATGGCACCAACAATCATGAAATCCAAGCCGGCAGACTCCGTCGCTTCCAGCACCCTGATGGCAAAATCCTCAAGCTTCATGCCAAGGCCGGCTTTTCCGTGACATAGAAGCCGTGCTCGCGCACTTGATCCAGACGCCGCATCCAGCGGGCCACTTCCCGCCAGCCTTCATCCTCATCGTGCGTTTCCAAACGATGCATGGCCCCGGCAAGCATCATCCCAAACTGATGATTGGACAACTCGAACGCCTCGACCAGCCGCTGCTCGGGCGTCATCGCACGCGCACGCAGAATTTTCTCCCGGTAGATGTCGTCCTGAAGCGCCTTCAGCGCGGCGGGATTGTCGTGGATATTTGCCATGCCAGTGGCTTCAGTTTATCGGCGAAGAGGGCGGAAAGCAATGCCCGGACAACGAGGGCTGGCCACTTGCAAAACTCAAGGCTGGGAGCGGTCTTCCCTATTGAAATGCCTTGTGAACCGTTTTCGGAATGTGGCCCATTGTTACCTGAATTGCGGGCGGGATGTCGGGCCAGCTCAGGAATCCGTTTATCAAATTGTTCTCGTAATAGAAATCTCCCCCTGAACCGTTACCGATGGACTGGGTCAATGTTACATTTCTCAAAACCCGCCAAGGCGTCACCAGCACGTCAAAATAGAAACTCCCGCCTGTTTTCGTAAGCCACGACGAATAGGTTTCATTGTAGAATTGATAAGTTATTTCCATTCTTGGAATTGTCGCCAAATTCGTCCGATATTCTGGAGGATACCAAACGGACATGTTTCTCAGATTTTGCGCCTGAAAGTCCTGCTCTCGCCTATAGCGCGTTTCCTCTTCTTCCCGCCGCTCATCATATTCGGCTTTTTTCTTAAGAGCTTTTTCCATACGCATGGCCTCAATAACAGTTTCTTCGGGGCTGCGACCGGAAACCTCATAACCCTCTCTGGCCACAGTCTGCGCACCTGCCGCGCCAAGGGAGTATAGAAAAACGATCAAAGCGAGCCTCATAAATTCGTGTGGAAATCCACACGAATTTATGCCGTTTCCCCTAAATATTGTCCAGTGTGGATTTTCACACGGTCAGGAATCCCATGAATGTTTGCGGGCCGCAAGTAGCCCGCCGCCGCAATCAATTGGGATGGTCGCAGCCGCAACTCGCCCTGAAGTGCCAGCTTTCCGGGTGGGACGTGTCCCGCGACATCATCGCGCGAATCGAAGGCCAAGTCCGTTGCGTAGAGGATGCAGAACTGGCCGTGCTCGCGCGGGTTTTGGGCGTGCGCCTTGAAGAGTTGTATCCCAAGGAAATCCGGGCATCGCTGCCCAAATAATTCTGCGGCGCAGCCCTATCGCCGCGACATGAAGAGGCGCAGGATCCAGAAGAACAACAGCGCGACCGAGGCGAACAACGAGAGCGAAGCCGCCACGTATTGATCCGTGCCATATTTCCGCATGATGTTGGACGTGTCGTAGAGAATCGCCGCAGCGGCGAAGACGACCATGATTCCGGAGAAAAGAATGCCAAGATTGAAGCCAAAGATGATGCTGGCCACGATCACGCCCAGGGCAATGAACCCGCCGATCATGAGGATGCTGCCCAAAAAAGAGAAGTCCACGCGGGTCAGAACCACCACGCCGGTCAAGCCCAAGAAGAGCCCCAGCGTCATCACCGCCGCCATGGGCAAGACCTGCGGTGAGCTATAATTGATTGCGACAAACAAAATCGGAACAAAAATAACGGCTTGCGCCAGAACGTAGAGGCCAAGACCGGCATATTGCATGCCCTTGCTGGCCCCGGAGTTCGCCCAGGATTGCGCCAGCCAGGAAGCCCCCATGAAAAGTCCGAAAACGATCAGCATGGAAAGACTTCCCCCCGACATGAGCTTCATCATCATCTGGGCAAAAGGCGACATGAGTAAAAGCGTCTCGATGGCCACAAAGGCCAGGACAGCGCCCGCCAGATGCGCATACGTGCGGCGGATAAACTGGCTGCGGTCCACCGGCGCGGCTTCGGCCACGCTGAGGTAAGGTTCGTTGTAGGCGTTGTCGTTCATAAGCGGGATCGGGTTGCGGTAAAGGTGCGCCGAGGGGCGCGTCCTGTCAAGATTCAGGCAGGGAAGAGGGGTGATAAAATCCGGGACGTTGGCAAGCCCGTGGCATCCTGCCGATGAACTAAAATCGCATCGGCTGGAAGCCGATGCCACGCAGACCGTCGCGGCCCTTGCCCTGCCGCCGCAATTTGTATTCGCTGCCGGGGTGAACATCGCAAAAATCCCGGAACTCTGGAAATCCCTCTGGAACTGGCTGGCCGTTTGGCCCGACATCCAGGCCTTCCGCGCTGCTCTCGCCATCTGGGCCCTGGTCGGCGTGATCGTTTTCACCCTCGTGGCGATTGACCCGATGGGCCGCTCCGCCACCAAGGAATACAATAATGCGTCGGAAAACTGGCAGCAGGGCACAAGCCTCTACAAAGGCAAAAACAAATACCTCTACCTGCCGCAGTGGGCCATGCTTTACACCCCCTTCAACGTGCTGCCGCGCCACGTGGGCGAACCGCTCTGGCGCCTGGTGTGCATCGGCACGCTGGCCTGCGCTATTTGGACGGCGGCCCGGCACCTCGCCCCGCAAAAATCCGGCGCGCTTTTTCTCATCGCCAGCGCGCTCATCCTGCCCTCCGCCCTGGCCAGCGCGCGCAACGGCCAGGTCAACATGCCGCTGGCCGGGTTCTACCTGCTCGCCGCCATTGCCCTGGCGCGGGAGCGCTGGCATCTCACCGCCATCCTGCTGGCAGTGACCCTCGCGCTGAAACCGATCTCCATCGTCCCGATCCTTCTCTGCGGCGCGCTCTATCCGCGTCTGATTCTCCCGCTGATCGTTTGGCTGGCCGTGATGTTCGGCGCGGCCTACCTGCATCCCAACCCGCAATTCGTCACGGGCCAATACCAGGCCTTTTTTGACAAGCTGACCAACAGCGCGGCCAAGCCCTCCGGACACACTTGGAGCGACTACGCCGGCATGCTCAAATGCTTCGGCCTGACCCTGCCCGATCAAATCAGCTTTCTTATCCGGGCCGCCGCCGCCGTTCTGACCTTCGGGTTGTGCTTCCTGGCCCTGCGCACGAAAGACGCCCTGCCCCGCGCCCTCACGATCATGCTCTTCGCCGTGATCTATCTCATGCTCTTCAATCCCCGCACCGAAACAAATTCCTACGTCATCCTGGGCATCTTCATCGCGCTGCTCGCGGCCTGGGAGGGACTGGTGAGAAAAAATCACGCCGCCGTCGCGATTTGGGTCTTTCTCGCCCTCACGCTCGGTAACGAAAACTACGGCGGCTACATTTACCGGAGCACAAACCTTTGGCTGAAACCGCTCGTGGCCCTGGCCCTGGGGGTCTGGCTGGCCGGCCGCGTGCTGAAACTGCCGCGGGGCGAATCGCCCATCTTTTCCCCCGCCAGCAACAGCTGAAGATGAACTGCCAGGTCCGGCCGCGTGCCGGCCCAGGGAAACACCGCGTCGATTTCCGCCTCCGTCGCGGTTTCCGCCAACGGCTCCAGCCGCCCCAGCACGGCCTGAAAAATCTCTGCATAGACTGCCGCATCCGTCCCCATACAAAAATCGAGCACCGCGGGCGGACGCGCCACCCGGCCCATGCGCAGACGGGTTCCGGTCGGCCGCAGGCTCAGTCCGAATTCCCAACTGCCGCCGCCGGAAACCAGCCTCAGAGCATCATAGTGTTCGTTGGGTTCCGCGCGCTGGAAAATCATACGAGGACAAAGTCATGGCCGCAAAAGAACACAAGGAGCACGAAAGAATCATGGAACCAGCCTGCCATCGCCGTCTTTTTTTGCGGGTTCCTTTGTGGCTATGGTTTTATTGAATCTTATTCCGGCTTTTTCTCCGTGTGGTCGGGATGTCCCCACCAGCTGTTCGGCCGGTTGGCGTCGTAGTGCTGTTCGATCAGGCGCACGGCATCCTCCATCGTGCCATCGGGCGGGGCCCATTTTTTCACATCGGGAAAATCAATGGCCGCGTTGCGGTTTTTCTCCGGGCTCTGAAATTGGATCGGACACCAGAACGACTCGATGTTCCGCAGCATCTCGCTGCCAAGGCACCAGAGCCCCGTCATCCAGTCGCAATACCAGCACCAGAGCAGATCGTAGCCGATGAGCCCGCTGTATTTGTGGCGCGAGAGATTGACCCATTCCGCCTGACGGTAGGTCGGCAGCCGCCCCAGCGCCGCGATGGCCGGATACAGAATCAACTGCGCCGCGCGAATGCCCACAAACGCAAAAATCGCCGGGGTCTGGACCAGCAGGCAAAGCTGGTTGCGGATGGGCCCCAACACCCGGCCCTGCGCATCCGTCAGCGTGCGGCCCTTCTTTCCACGCAGCACGCGATGAACCAGACAAAACGCATGAAGGAACAAAATCTGCGCCGCCACCGCCGCAGCCAGTCCCGGCCAACCCCATCGCCAGACTCCCACCGTCCAGGGAATCCAGGTGAACAGACTGATGAAAAAATCCAGCGCGGGAGCCTGCGCGATTTTGTCCGTCACCGCATAGGCCAGTCGGGTGAAAATTGCCGCGACGGCGAGTCCAAGAAAAATCCAGACAATGGCAGAGAGAAGATCCATCAACATAAAAATTGGAAACGACATCTTCCGGCATGGGCGATTTTTTCCAAAGGGAAAAATTTCGCGGACATTCGGTGGAAGGTGTGCCACGCTTGTTCTGTGACAACCCGATTCACCTTCTGGAAGGAAAGCGATGGCAAATATTTGGGCTACCTCAACAGTCATCCCGACCATTGGACCCAGGGCGATGATCTCGAAGATCTGAAAATCCACCTGCGGGATCTTTTCGAGACGTTCTCCACTGAGGACATTCCGGGAATCAAAAAAGAAGAAGAACTCGAGATTGCGTGAAGAGGCGGGACCTCATTGCCCGCCTTGAGGCTGGGGGGTGCGAGCTTCTCGGGCACGGGGCGAAGCACGACATCTTCCACAATCCGCGCAACGGGAAATCCCAGCCTGTTCCCCGGCATCGAGAGATCAACGAGCTTCTGGCCAAAAAGATCCTCAGAGATCTGACCGCACCGGAGGCGTAAAGATATCGGAAGGCAGCCCGTCAGCGCCCGCCGGGCTTCCAGTAGAACATAATGGAAATGCCGGCCACGATGCCGAGAGAGCCGAGCCATTTGAACAACCACCCCGGGTCGTAGAGCACTTGCAGGGTGGTTTCGTCCAGGTTCTTGGGATTCCATTCCGCCTGGGAGAATTTGTAATTAATCCCGGTCAGGTTGGCCGCGAAGGTGCCGGGGAAGCTGGCGGGGCGATTCATTTCCGCGACCCCGGTTTTGGTCGCGCCGGTTTTGGCATCCTGAAACTCGACGGTGGCGAGAAAATTGGCCGGGCTGTCCGTCCCTTCGTCGCGGGGGATTTCAAAATTGAGCAGTCGCAGCGAGAACGGCAGCGGTTTGCTTTCGAGTCCATAGGCGACGCGGACCACATCGCTGCCGTCGGTGAGCGAGGTGACCTCACCGGACTCGACCCAGCGGTCGGGTCCGCGGGTGCCACCGGGGGTTTCCAACCGGGCACGGAAGCCGGGGATGCCGGGCGGGGCCGCCTTGGGCAATTTGGGGCCGGGTTTGATTTCGCTGACGAGGACGCCCGCGGGCAGGACCTGCAGGACTTCGGCCTGCCAGTCGGCCCAGCCGAGGGCGAAGCGGTCGCCGGGTTTGACCGTGCCGGCGGCGGCGACGTGGCCGCCGCGGAGGAGTTGGTAGCCGAGGCCGCCGGGAGCGGGGGCCATTTCGAGCGAGGGTTTCGTCGGGGCGGTCGCGCTGGTGGGAGTGATGCGGACGAGGGCGGCCGGGTTGTTCGGTTTTTCGGATTTGCTGACGGGCTGGCCGTTTTCCATGGCGAAGTCGGGCCAGTATTTCTCCACGATGACGACCGCTCCGGTCTCGGCCACCGGCCGGTTCATGATTTCCGCGCGCAGGTAGGTGGCGCCGACCCCGGCGGCGTTCTGCATGGTGACCTTTGCACCATCTTCGCTCAGTCGGACGGTGAGGCGGGAGGGAGCTTTGCCCGGTTCGACGACCGGGGCGAATTTGGCAAAGACCATCTGGGTTTCCTGATCCGCGGGCGGAGCGGCCGCGGGCAGGACCGGACGAAACGCGATGCGGGCCAGGCCGAAGAAATCCTCCCCGGCCGGCTTGCCCCCGGTGAGAGTGAAAGGCATTTCGACGGTCTGGCCGGCCATTTTGCTGGAGAGTCGCAGAAGAACGGAGGGCGCGGCGTCCGGGGTATCGGAGGCGACGAAGCGCTGTTCCTTGAGGAGGTTGGCGTTGAACTCGTCGGCCACGATCTGCAATTTTGTGCCGGGGACGGGGAAGGTGCGGGGTTTGGCGGCCGTGGGCGGGGTGGCCTCGGCATCAAACGCCATGAGGTAAAGGGCGGAATCGGCCGGGCTTTCCACTTGGATCACGCTGCGGCTGGTGGTGACACGCGAGACAGGCTGGGCGTCCTGGCGGAGAGTGACGTTGCCCTCGAAGCCGGTTTGCATGCCGATCACCGCGCCGACGAGCAAAGTGATGATGCCGTAGTGGGTGACGACAAAGCCGATGTGCTTTTTCTGCCAGGGCCAGCGGGTGAGGGTGACGGCGAAAAGATTGAGGCAAAGCGCACCCAGCCAGACAATGAAGAGCGGATGCTTGTAGATGAGGGCGTGCGCGATCTTGGTGTTGAACCCCGATTCGGCGAAGGTGGCCACCGCACAGGCCAGGGCAATGGTGGCGAGCAGAACGAGGGCGAAATTGAGCGAGCCCAGCCGGTGGATCAGCCACCAGACCGGCGATTGTTTCTGCCGCCGGGCGATCATCGCCTTGCGGATCAGGACGGGATTGGCGGATAGAGGCGCGGCAGCGCTCATGGGATCAAAAAAACAGCAGGCATTCCGCCATGACAGTATTGCGTCGGCGGATGATTTCAACATCCGGTCGCAGCCGGGTCATTTGCTATTTGGCAGGAGCGCAGCGTCCGATACCTTTCCCGCATGCGCAAAAAAGGCTCCCGCCTCCCTTGGATCCTCCCCGCCGCGGCCTTGCTGGGCGTGGCGGCGGGTTTCCTGATCCTCTCGGCCAAAATTCAAGGTTTCCTGCGCAGTGACGCCTTCCGCCAGTTGGTCTCGGACAAAACCGGCGAGGCCTTCCGGTCCACCGCGACCTACAGTCCGATGCGCTGGGCCGGTTCGTCGTTGTTTGCCGACTCGCTGCAAGCGGGGGGAAATCCCGGCTCAATCGTGGAAAGCCTCCGGGCCGACCAGATCCGGGCCGAGGTCAACTGGAGGGCAATTTGGGACGGCGCCTGGCGGGTCGAACGCATCGATGTCGTGAGCTTCCAAGGCGTCTTTCGTCCCGGATCACCGGATGGTGCCGGGACGGATTCCGGCAGGAAACCGGAGGCGGTCAGCGGACTGGCCGCCTTCCTGCCCCAACGCTTCGAACTCGGCCAGTTGAACATCGCCCAGGCCCGCGTCGGTTTTCTTACGAAGGACGGCCGGGAGATCGTCGGGGTGCAGAACTCCGCCCTGCTCGTCCGCCCCGAGGGCAAGGGCTGGGCCGTTGACGGCAACGGCGGCAGCCTGACGCTCCCCTCCCAACCAGCGCTCTCCATCACCAATTTCCGCTCGCGCCTTCAGGGTCCGACATTTTTCCTCACCGAGTCCAACTTCCGCCTGGGCGACGCGGGAAGAATCACCGCCTCCGGCGAGTTCGCCTCCGCTTCGAAGCTCCGGATCGAATGGACCCAGCTTGCTGTGGCGACCTTTCTCGACGCCGCCTGGAAGTCGCGCCTGTCGGGGCTTTTCGCCGGAACGGCCGTGGTCGAATGGCCCGAAGCCGGGCTCTCCGCGGGCACGGCGACGGGAACCTTCCGCGTCAGCGAAGGCCTGCTGCAAAACCTCGAGGCGCTGGAAAAAATCGCCACCTTCACCGGCGCACCACAATTCCACCGCATGCCGCTGCAGGAAATCTCGGGGAATTATCAATGGGCGGGCGGCGCAGTGGTCCTGACCAATCTCGTGGCGGAATCGAAGGGGTTGATGCGGCTGGAAGGCCATTGCCATATGGCGGCGGATGGCGCGTTGTCCGGAGTCGTGCGCGTAGGCGTGACTCCGCAAACCCTGCAATGGCTGCCGGGCTCGCGCGAGCGCGTCTTTACCGTCGCGCAAAATGGGTATCTTTGGACCGATGTCCGGGTGGGCGGGACGCTGCTCAACCCCAAGGAAGATCTCACCGCCCGCCTGGTCGCGGCCATGAAAAACGCGGTGATCCAAGAGGGGGAAAAAGCCCTGGAGGTTCTGCCCGGCGGCGCGAAGGAAGGTGCCCGGGGCGTGCTCGATTTGCTGAAGCCGCTTTTGCCGTAGCGAGGCTTTTCTGGAGTCGCCCCACTTTGCTGGCCTTCGGCCCCCCAGCGGGCTGTGATTGACACAGGCTATCTCCCTTCGGTCGGTTGTTGGGGCGTTTCCCAGACACGGCAACGGAGTGCCGTGGCGACAAAACAAGGAAGCAAAATGGTGCGGGCCAGTTGGCACGCGTTTTGCTTAATTATCACTCCCGATGATCCAGGCAAATTGTCGGGTGCGGCTGACGGCGGAGGAACTTCCACTTTGTCGTCGGGGTCTTGTCGAAGAGCGAGTCGGACCGGGTTTCCCTTGTGAAACTCCTGACCGACGAAGAAACGCGGGAAAAACCCCTCGACGGGGCAAGGCGGGACGACTCTCCGCGGAGTGCGCGGCGGGCCAGACTCCCTAGGACTCTCCCCCGCGGGACGCTTGTGTTTCGTAGAGAAAAGGCCCGGGAACTGACGCGCGATCGGGCCGCCCGGTGGAAAAAACGCCATCCTCCGCACCGGGCGGGGCGTTGAGTTCATCATGCAGATCATTTTTCTCGCGAATGTCCTGGTGGCAGGCACCGTCGGTTTTCTCAGTCTGGGCCTCCCCGAACTGGCCGCCCGGACGGTCTTTCAATCGACCGCCGTCTCATCGCCGGCGATGACCATCACCGGCGCGTTCTGGATCTCGATCGCGGTTCTTTCGGCCCCGGGGTTCTTTTTCCCCGCGCAGTTTTCCGCCGTTCTCCTGGTGCAGTTGCTTTACAAAGGCTTGTGGCTCACCCTCGTGGCGGCGCCTGCAATCCTCAGGGGCGAGGCCCGCCTTTTGCCTGGAGGCATCACCTTCTTCTTTCTCGTTTGGGTCGTGGTGATCCCCTTTGTTTACCCCTGGCGGCTGCTTTTTGGCGCGACCAAAGGCTGACCGGGTCAGACCAAAACAACGCTTTGCGAGCCCTCGACGATTTCGCCGATGGGTCTGCCCTTGGTCAGCTTTTGGGCTTCGGCGGCGCGCTTCTTCGGGACGATGAGCACCATGCCGATACCCATGTTGAAGACCTGATACATCTCGACCGGATCGAGGCATTCGCCGGATTCGATCAGGCGGAAAAGGGGCGGAACCGTCCAGGCGTTGCGGCGGATGGTGGCCTGGCAGCCTTTGGGCAACACGCGGGGCAGGTTGTCGAGCAGACCGCCGCCGGTGATGTGGGCGGCGGCATGGAGCAGTCCCGCGGGCAGCGAGGCCATGAGGGGCTGGTAGTTTTTGTGCACACGCAGGAGTTCCTCGCCGAGAGGCAGGCGGAGCTCGGGCAGGCGGGAGGTGACTTTAAGGCCGAGCGTGCCGAAGAGAACTTTGCGGGCGAGGGAATAGCCGTTGGTGTGGAGTCCGTTCGAGGGCAGGCCGATGAGAACATCACCGGGTCTCACGAGGGAGCCGTCGAGCATCTTGGGACGGTCGACCACCCCGACGATGGTGCCGGCCACATCGTATTCGCCTTGATGATACATGCCGGGCATCTGGGCCGTTTCGCCACCGATCAGAGCGCAGCCACCGGCCCTGCAGGCTTTGGCGAAACCGGTCAGGAGCTGGGTGAAAACCTCGGGCTCCAATTTGCCGGCGGCGACGTAGTCGAGGAAGAAGAGAGGTTTCGCGCCCAGGACGGCGATGTCGTCGATACAGTGATTGACGAGATCCTGACCGACCGTGTCGTGACGGTTGGTGGCGAAGGCGATCTTCAATTTCGTGCCGACCCCATCCACGCTGGAGACCAGCACGGGATCCTTCATGCCCTTGAAATCGGCGCGAAAGAGGCCGCCGAAACCGCCGATCTTGCCCAGGACTTCGGGGCCATGGGTGGAGCGGACGACGGACTGGATGCCGCGCTTGACCGTATTGCCGAGGTCCACATCCACACCGGCCTGGGCGTAGGCTTTGACTTTCACATTCTTCATAACAAACGGGGTTCTTCCTTATCGAGGAGGCGGGCGCGGCCGGCGCGTTTTTCCATGACGTATTTGTCGAATTTTTCGTCGTAGGGCACGGGATAGTCGCCGGTGAAGCAGGCGGTGCAAAAATCTTTCTCCGGCCGTCCGGTGGCGCGGATCATGCCGGCGGGATCGAGGTAGCCGATGGAGTCCGCGCCGAGGTATTTGCGGATCTCATCGAGCGTGCATTGGTTGGCCAGAAGTTTCTCGGGGTCGGGAAAATCGATGCCGTAGTAGCAGGCGTGCTTGTGGGGCGGACAACTGATGCGCATGTGGACCTCGGCCGCGCCGGCTTCGCGCAGATTGACCACCCGCGAGCGGGCGGTGGTGCCGCGCACAATGGAGTCGTCCACCACCACGACGCGCTTGTCCTTCACGGCCTCGCCGATGAGATTGAGTTTCACCCGGACATTGAAGTCGCGAATGTGCTGGCTGGGCTGGATGAAGGTGCGGCCGATGTAGTGGTTGCGCACGAAAGCGGGGTAGTAGGGAATGCCGAGTTCCTCGGAGAACCCCAGGGAGGCGTAGATGCCGGAGTCGGGCACAGGCACGACGAGGTCGGCCTCGACCGGATGCTGGCGGGCCAGCGCGCGGCCCATCTCGACCCGGACCTTGCTCACGTTGATGCCGCCGATGGTGCTGTCGGGGCGGGCGAAATAGACGTATTCGAAAATACAAAACGCGCTGCGGGCCGTGCGGAAGGGAAACTCGGAGCGGATGCCGGCGTTGTCGATGATGACCACTTCGCCGGGTTCGACCTCGCGGATGAATTGGGCCTGGATGAGGTCGAAGGCGCAGCTCTCGGACGAGAGCATGTAAGCGCCGTCTTTTTTGCCGATACAGAGCGGGCGGAAGCCGTGGGGGTCACGGAAACCGATGATCTCGCGTTCGCCCATGAGCACGACGGAAAACGCCCCCTCGATGCGTCGCAGGGCGGAGAGCACGCCGCCGTTGCCGTAGGGCTGGGCCAGCAGGTGGAGGATGATTTCGCTATCGACCGTGGTCTGAAAAATCGAGCCCTTGGCCTCGAGTTCCTCGCGGAGCTGGGCGGCATTGACGAGGTTGCCATTGTGGCCGATGGCGAGCTGGCCGCGGGCGGTGCTGACCACAAACGGCTGGGCGTTTTTGACGTTGCTGGAACCGGTGGTCGAATAGCGCACGTGGCCGATGGCGCGCGTGCCGGTGAGACGTTCCAGATCGCCGGGGCTGAAAACCTGGGCGACGAGGCCCATGCTTTTGTGCATGGCGAAGGGACTGTCGGAACCCTTGGACGAGACGATGCCGGCGCTTTCCTGTCCGCGATGCTGGAGCGCGAAAAGGCCGTAATACGCAATCATGGCGGCATCGGGATGACCGAAGACGGCAAAGACGCCGCACTCATGCGTGGGTTTAGTTTTCAATTCGCGCGGCAAAAGAGGCGGCAAAATGCAGCTTTCGCGCGTGGGTTTCAAGGTTTGAATACGCCGGGTTTTCCGTCGAGCCAGGCGTCTTGCACGCTTTCGAAGAGTTTTTGCAGGGATGCCTTGGTGGACATACGGTATTCCACCGTGCGGGCATGGGTCGTGGCGGGATAATTTTTCACGACTTTGGACCACACCTCGTCGGCCCCGCCCCGCGAGACGGCGTCCTGGGCTTTTTCCTTGATGAGTTCGATGGCGCTTTGTCCGATGCCGTTGGGCGTTTGAGGCGTGTTGGGTTCGATAAAATAAAATCGCACCAATTCGTTGCCGATGGTGTCAATGTTCACCTCGGACACCCGGGCGGCGCCATCCACGATGTAGGAATGGATGCTGACCGCGGTGATGGCGGAGAGTCGGACGATATACTTTCCTCCCGGCAGGTCGGCCTGCCAGATGCCGCGTTTGATCTGCCCCGGAGTGGGGGAAGGTTCCTGGGCCATCACACCGGGGAGTGAGGCCCCAAGGAAAAGAATGAGCAGGAGTTTTTTCATGGCAGTTCCATCGGGTCGAATTGAGTTTCGTTCTGGCTTACGGAAACAAGCTTCCAGTCCCAAGGCTCCCAGCTTTTGCGTCGCCACGCAAACGGGAAGTCATCTTCCCGCGCATTCCCCTGTTCGAGGATGGGCCCGGCGTTGGCACGCCCGGACAGGCCCAGGCGGGCGGCCGGGACCGCGGCGGAGCCCTGACGGCTCCCGGACAGGTTTTCCGGGACGATGCGCAGCACCAGAAAACTCCAGGACCAGCCAGCCAACCAGGAACACCACCGCACCGGCCAGCACGGGCAGAAGCAGGGACCGATCAATCCCCAGGACCGGATCTCAAAAAAACAGCGCTGGTCCCGCCGGTGTTTTTCGTTTCATACCAGAAGCATGCCGCGCTACCGCCCGAATGTCGCATTCATTTTGCGGAACTCCTCCGGGGAGATCCTTGTCTGCGAGCGGAGCGACTGGCCCGGCTGCTGGCAATTCCCCCAGGGCGGGGTGAAAAAAAACGAAACGCTGCTCGAAGCGCTCCACCGCGAAGTCGAGGAAGAACTCGGACTCCGGCCCGCTGAGTACCGCCTGCTTTCCCGCAAGGGGCCGTATCGATATCTGTTCACCGGCGGCAGAAAAAAAGCGGGCTACGACGGCCAGGAACAGCAGTATTTCCTGGGGGAAGCGGTCAATCCGCACGTCGTTTTGCGATTCGACGCCACCCACGAATTCCGGGCCGCCCGCTGGCTGCCACCCGCTGATTACAATTTGGCTTGCCTCCCGCCGATGAAACGCGCGGTCTATGCGGCGGTCTTCCGGGATTTTTTCGGCCTCGGGACGCCGGATGCTCCGGCCCGCTAAATTCAGTTGACTTGCCGCACGGATGGGGGATTCTCCGGCCCGATTATGTTCACACTTTCGGCTTTCATGGTTTTATCGAGCGCCCTCATCGGGGGCATCTGGTGGGCCTGCCGGAACGATTCAGGCGCCTCCTGATTCCGCTATCCGGTCTGTATCATGATAATTCCCTGGCAAAGATTCACATGGGATCTTGAAAAGATCCCGACTGCGGAACCCGAAGTTCCCGCCCCCTATGTCCTCCGGCTCGCGGAGAACGACGAAGCGGCCGACATCCAAAAGACCGTCGCCAGCGCCTTCAGCATGGACACCGGCTGGGGCGACATCCAGAAGTTCCTGATCGAGTGGATGGGGAAAAATGTCGGCCTCGCTTTCGAGAAGGACAGCAAAAGCCGGTGTCTTGTCCTGCTCCATGGCACCCGGATCATCGGAGCCTCGGTGTTGTGCACGGAGGAAGAGGCGGAGAATCATCTCACCACCGGACCCTGCATTTTGCACGAATACGGCAGCCGGGGCCTCGGCAGCCTTCTTCTGCGAGCCTCACTCTCCAGCCTGCGGGGAATCGGCCTCAAACACGCCCACGGCATCACGCGGAAGAAAACCGCCGCCGCGCGGTTCATTTATCCAAAGTCCGGCGGCACCCCCGAACCCTGGACCCTGGAACTCGAATTCCCCTCGAAACAGGCGGCGTAAATCCGCCGGATGAACCGCTTTGCCCTTTGCAAAGAGGTCCTTTTTTGGCAGGCAGGCAGGATTCGATGAACGGGCTGCTGAAGGATTACGAGGTCGGGGACTTTTTTGACGAGATGTTTTCCGCACCCGGAGTGGTGCGGCCCCATTACGAACTGGTGGCCCGGCGTCTTGGCGAGATGGCGGATGGCGAACTCGCGCGCAAATGCGTGCTGGCGGAAAAATCCTACCTCAATCAGGGCATCACCTTCACCGTTTACAGCGGCGACGAGGGCACCGAACGGATTTTTCCCTTCGATCTGATTCCGCGCATCATCCCGGCCAAGGAATGGGAGCATGTCGAACGCGGCCTGGTCCAGCGCCTGACCGCGCTGAACCTTTTCCTGCACGACATCTACCACGAGCAGCGCATCCTCAAGGAAAAGATCATTCCCGAGGAAATCGTCCTCAGTGCGAAGCATTTCCGGCCGGAACTGATCGGTTTTGATGTTCCGAAAAACATCTACATCCATATCTGCGGCACCGACCTGATCCGCGACCGCCAGGGCGTTTACACCGTGCTGGAGGACAACGGACGCTGCCCCTCCGGCGTTTCTTACGTGCTGGAAAACCGCCAGGCCATGAAGCGGGTTTTCCCCAAGCTCTTCCACAAGTATCCCGTCCGCCCGGTGGACCGCTACGCCCAGGATCTCCTCGCCGCGCTGCGCTATGTCGCTCCGCACGACAACCCCGATCCCACGGTGGTTGTCCTCTCTCCCGGCATCTACAATTCCGCCTACTTCGAGCACTCTTTCCTCGCCCGCTCCATGGGCATCGAAATCGTCACCGGCAACGACCTTCTGGTCCAAGACGCCCGCGTCTTCATGAAAACAACCAGGGGCCTCAAACAGGTGGATGTCATTTACCGGCGCATCGACGACGACTTCATCGACCCGACCGTTTTCCGCAAGGACTCCGTGCTCGGCGTGCCGGGCCTCATCGAAGCCTACCGCAAAGGCAACGTCAATCTCGCCAACGCCGTCGGCACCGGCGTGGCCGACGACAAGGTCACGTATTACTACGTGCCCAGAATGATCAAATTCTACCTCGGCGAGGAACCCCTCCTGCCCAACGTCGAGACGTTCCTCACATCCGACGAAGCCGAGCGTAAATACGTGCTGGAAAATCTGGAAAACCTCGTGGTCAAAGCCGCCAACGAAAGCGGCGGTTACGGCATGCTGATCGGCCCGCACGCCAGCAGGGAAGAGATCGAGAAATTCCGCGCCGCCATCATCGACGATCCCCGCGGTTACGTGGCCCAGCCCGTCATCAGCCTCTCCCGCTCGCCGTCGTTCTGCGAGGGAGGCGCCGAGGGCCGCCACATTGATTTGCGCCCCTACATTCTCAGCGGCGAAAAAACCAGCATCATCCCCGGCGGCCTGACCCGGGTGGCCCTGCGCAAAGGCTCGCTCGTGGTCAACTCCAGCCAGGGCGGCGGCAGCAAGGACACCTGGGTGCTGGATGACGACGAGCCGGTCCCGGAGTCCGGTCAAATGACCAATCCCTCCGCCCTCCGCCCTCCGCCCTCCGCCCTTTCCTGATGCTTTCCCGCGTCGCCGATTCCTGTTTCTGGCTCAGCCGCTACATCGAGCGGGCCGAGAGCAACGCCCGCATCCTCGATGTCAACATGCAGCTCATCCTCGATTTTGAGGATCAGGCTCCGCCCCTCGTGCAAAGACACTGGCGGGCGGTGCTGGCCACGCTGGAGGACCAGGAACTCTACAACGAACTGTCTCAGGAAATCACCCCGGACGCCGTGCTGGAGTTCGTCACCTTCGAAAAGAAAAACCCGCACGCCATCGTCACCTCCATCGCCAACGCGCGGGAAAACGCCCGCACGGTGCGCGAGCAAATTTCCAGCGAGATGTGGGAGCAGATCAACCGCACCCATCTTTATCTGCGCGACGGACGGGGACGGGCGGATTTTAACGACAGCCCGATCGATTTCTACCGCCGGCTGGTGGATCAGCTCCATGCCTTCCAAGGCACGACCGATGCGACCATGCTTCACGGCGATGGCTGGGATTTTATCCAGCTCGGCAAATACCTCGAACGGGCCGATTCCACCTCCCGCGTGCTCGACATCAAATACCACATCCTCCTGCCCAGCGGCGAACAGGTCGGCGGTAATGCGGACATCACCCAGTGGATGGCCGTGCTGCGCTCCTGCAGCGGCATGGAGGCGTATTTGAAGACCTCTGTCGGTCAGGTCACCGGCTGGCAGGTCGCGGAGTTTCTCGTCCTGCACGACGAATTCCCCCGCTCGATCCGTTTCTGCGTCGATCAACTCGACAGCGCCCTGCACCGCATTTCCGACTGCGACCGCGGACACTTCAGCAACGAGGCCGAGCGTCTCTGCGGCACCCTGCGATCCAGCCTCGACTACACCACCATCGGCGCCGTCTTCCAGACCGGCCTGCACCAGTTTCTCGACCAGACCCAACTGCGCCTCATTCAAATCGCCGACGCCATCACCCAGACCTATTGTCAGTGGAAGGACGAATAATCCGCCTGCTGGTCTTTCTCGCCGTCACCACCTGGGCCCAGGCGGCCGGGTGGGACACCCTCACCGGCGGCCGGCTCAAGGACAGCGCGTGGAACGACGGCGATAGCTTTCACGTCCTCCAGGGCGGCAAGGAATTCATCTTCCGCCTCTGCTATGTGGACACACCGGAAACCAAGGCCCACAAGGACCTGACCAAACGCACGACCGCCCAGGCGCGCTATTGGAAAATCCGCAAAAAGGACATGTTTCCCCTCGCCGCAGAGGCTGCCGCCTACACCGAAAGCCTTCTCGCCGGCGGCTTCACCATCAAAACCCGGTGGGAGGACGCCAAAGGCGACAGCCGCCTGCCGCGCTACTTCGGCGTCATCATCACGCCCCAGGGCGATCTGGCCGAACTCCTCGTGGCCAAAGGCTACGCCCGCGTGTATGGGTTCTCGCCCGATTATCCCGGCGGAACCAGCGCGGACCGATACAAGGACAAGCTCAAATCGCTCGAGGACAAGGCCCGGGATAAGGAACTGGGCGCATGGGCTTTTTCCAAAAGCGCGGGCCAGCCGGCGGGGAAATCTGCGGAATCTCCGGATAAGAAAAAACCCGCCGCCACCCCGGCGGAGAGGAAGTCCGGACGCAGCGGGATTCCGGCGTTTTGAATCGCATCAGCTGGAAGCAGATGCCACACACCGTCAGAAATCCGGATCCTCCGGCATCGCCAGCAGCCGGGCAAAGGTCTGCAAAATCCGGGCCGATGTTTCCTCGTCCAGTGCGCCCAGTTTTTTCAAGGCTCTGCGATTGATGGGCCGGATCAAATCGCAGGCCACGATGTACTTTTTACGATTCCAGAGAATGACTTCGCGCAGCGGCGTGAGGGCAATCTTTTCGCGCAGTGGGCAGACCAATCGGGTCGGAAGAGACGCCAAGGCAGGGTGTTGCAACCCCACCAGATTCGGCCCCCGGTTATCCGCCGTCGAAGAATAAACGGGAAGGTTCACTCCTCGTGAACGGGATACTCCGCGTTCAACGCCAGCGTTTGCTCACAGACTTCCGGGGTGTAAGCCGCCGCCGCCCCGAGGTAAAACCGCCGCCGCTCCCGCCGGCGGGCCTCCCCTTCCAGCAGACGGTGCAGAAAGGTGGACTTCGGCATGTCCTCGCGCAGGGAATCCAGCAGCCGGATGGCCGGCGCCGGGAGGGTCAGAGTCTGACGACTGAGAGGCGACTCTTTTGCGACTTTCATGAAGGCACTATGGATCACAGGGATGGCACGGTCAAGAAAGTCGGGGCGGCCGATTGACACGAAAGGCCGCCAACCGCATTTTCTCCCCGTGCATTTATTTTCGTATCACGACGGCGTTCTCCACTGTGAGGGCGTGAATTTGGAGGAACTGGCGGACCAGACCGGGACGCCGGCTTATGTTTACTCGGCGGAGACAATCCGCGGGAATTTCCGGCGGCTTGATGCGGCGCTCAAGCCCCTCGATCACCTCATTTGCTATGCCGTGAAGGCCAATTCGAATCTGGCCGTGCTCGATCTGCTGCGTCGGGAGGGTGCCGGTTTTGACATCGTTTCCGAGGGCGAACTCTTCCGCGTCCAGCGGGCCGGGGGCGATCCGGCCAAATGCACGTTCGCGGGCGTGGCTAAGACGGCGGACGAGATCACCGCCGCTCTGCGCGCGGGCATCCACAGCTTCAATGTGGAGAGCGAACCCGAACTCGAACGCATCAACGACATAGCGGGTTCCCTCGGCCTGAAGGCTCCGATCGCCGTGCGGGTGAACCCCGATGTGGACGCCAAAACCCACAAGTATATCTCCACCGGGAAGAGCCTGAACAAATTCGGCATCGGCCTCGACCGTGCCGCCGAGGTTTATGCCCGGGCGGCGGAACTGCCCCATCTGCATCTGCGCGGGGTGCAAACCCACATCGGTTCGCAGATTCTCGAACCCGAACCGTTCGCGGAGGCCGCCGCCAAGCTGGTCCCGCTGGTGGAATCGCTCCGCGACAGTTACGGCATCGAGTTTTTCAGCATCGGGGGCGGCGTGGGGATCGTCTACGATCCCGCTCTGGCCAGTGGGGACCCCGCCTGGTGGCAGTCCGCCGACCATCCGCGCCGCATCACGCCGGAGGACTATGCCGCCGCCATCGTGCCCATTCTCCAACCGCTCGGCCTGCGCATCCTCTTCGAACCCGGCCGCTTCATGGTGGGCAACGCCGGCGTCCTGCTCAGCACGGTGCAATACGTGAAAACGAATCCGGCCAAAACCTTCACCATTGTGGATGCCGGCATGAATGACCTCATCCGCCCCGCGCTCTACGAGGGCTATCACGAAGTGGTCCCCTTGCGCCAAACCGGGCGGGAACCCGCCGTGATGGATGTCGTCGGCCCGGTCTGCGAAAGCGGCGATTTCTTCGCCCAGGATCGCGAGGTTCCGCCCCTGGCTGAAAACGACCGCATCGCGCTGATGAGCGCCGGGGCCTACGGCTTTGTCATGGCCTCAAACTACAACTCGCGTCCCCTCCTGCCCGAGGTGCTGGTGGAGGGGGAAAAATGGACCGTCGTCCGCCAGCGTCAGACGCTGGAGGATTTGGTGCAGGGTGAGTCGATTCCGTGATACGATCCGAAGGCAATCTCTTCTTCGGGTCGGGTGGGCGTCTCGCCCGCCGATTCAGGCATCCTGCCGGAATCTTCCTTCGCCAGTGGCCGGCAGGACGCAAGATGCGCCCTGCGGCGGGCGGGACGCCCACCCGACCCAATGGCTCTACGGACGGCTCTTGTCACTTATGAGCCGGCTGCCCTACCCCGCCGCCGCGCATTTCTTGCGCTGGCGTTGCGCCTCGGCGATGAACTCGTCCTGCGCGTGGAAGGGCGGTTCACTGGTTTCGCGCAATTTGTAGGTGCCGTCGGACTGCATGACCTTCGCTTTAACGTTGTCCTTCCAGAACCAGGCGAGAATTTCGTCCACGTGTTCCTTCATGCCCTGGCTCACGACCGGAAAAATGGTTTCCACCCGCCGGAAAAGATTGCGCGGCATGAGGTCGGCACTGCCGAGATAAATTTTGGAATCGCCGCCGTTCTCGAAGCGGTAAATGCGGCTGTGTTCGAGGAAGCGGCCCACGATGCTGCGCACCTCGATGTTTTCGCTCACGCCGGGAATGCCGACCCGGAGGGCGCACATGCCGCGGACCATGAGGCGGATGGGCACGCCGGCGGCCGAGGCTTCGTAGAGCGCCTCGATCATACCTTCCTCCACCAGGGCGTTGACCTTCGCCGTGATGCCGCTGGGGCGTCCGGCCTTGGCGTGTTCGATCTCGGTATCGATGAGTTTCCTGAATTCGTTGAAGAGATTGAATGGCGCCACCAGCAGTTCCTGCATATGGGGAAACTTCGAAACGCCCGTCATGCAGTTGAAGGCCTCGGCCAGCTCGTTGGTCAGTTCCTCGCGGCAGGTCAGCAGGCCAAGGTCGGTGTAGATTTTCGCCGTGGAGGGATGATAGTTTCCCGTGCCGAGATGCGCATAGCGGCGAATTCCGTCGCCCTCGCTGCGCACGACCAGCATGGCCTTGGCATGGGTCTTCAGGCCGGTCACGCCATAGACGACATCGACCCCGGCTTCGCGCATCATGCGGGCCCATTTGATGTTGGCCGCTTCGTCGAAGCGGGCCTTGAGTTCGATCACGACCGTGACCTGCTTGCCATTGTGGGCCGCGTCGATGAGGGATTGCACCAGCGGCGAATCGGAACTGGTGCGGTAGAGGGTCTGCTTGATGGCCAGCACGTGCGGGTCCTCGGCCGCCTGGGCCAGGAAATCCACCACGGTCTGGAAGTTGTCGTAGGGATGATGGAGCAGGATGTCGCCCTTGCGGATGTGGAAAAAAATGTCGGACTCGGCGTCGAGCGAGACGACGGTGTGGGAGGAAAACCGCTTGTAGCGCAGGTCGGGCCGGTCGATTTGAATGGCCAGAGGCATGAGCCGCACGAAGTTGAGCGGCCCGTCGATGCGGAAAACATCCTCCGCCTCGATGTTGAAGATCTCCAGCAGGCGCTCGACCACATGCGGCGGGCAATCCTCTTCCAATTCCAGCCGCACCGCCGCGCCACGGTTCACCTTGCGCAACTCCGCCTCGATGGCGTGGAGCAAGTTGTGCGACTCCTCCTCGTCGATGTAGAGGTTGCTGTTGCGGGTGACGCGGAAGAGATGGGCTCCCTTCACCCGCACACCGCGAAAAAGGCTGGCCACGTGATGCTGGATGATGTGGCCGAGAAAAACATAGTCGTCCCCGTCCTGCTGTTTGGAGAACGGCACCACCCGCGGCAGAATGCGCGGCACCTGCACGACCGCAATGTCCGTGTTGAGATCCTCGCCCTCCAGCTCGACGATCACATTCAGGCTCTTGTTCAAAAGCTGCGGAAAGGGATGGGACGGGTCAATCGCCAGCGGGGTCAACACCGGATAAATCTGCTTCTGAAAAAACGCCTCGAAGTGTTTCTTCTCCGGCTTGGGCACACCCGGATAGGTGTGGAAACGCAGTTTTTGCGCCTCAAGCTGGGGCTGGAGCTGCTCGCGCCAGCAGCGGTATTGGTCATCCACCATCCGCCGCACCCGTTCGCTCACCACGGCCAGCACTTCGGTCGCGGTCATCCCGTCCGGGCCGGCCTCGGAGGAATCGGTCTGTTTTTGCTGCTTGAGACCCGCCACCCGCACTTCGAAGAATTCGTCGAGGTTGGAACTCACGATGCAGAGGAACTTCAGCCGCTCCAAAAGGGGGTTCGACTCATCGATGGCCTGATCGAGAACCCGCTGATTGAACTCCAGCCAGCTCAACTCGCGGTTGATGAAGTACGACTTGTCCGAAAAATCCACGCGGGCATCGTCGGCCAGCGGCTCAGCAGGTCAAGGGCAGAATTTTTGAAAAAGCTGCCGTTTCGGCAGGTGTCCCGGGCGGGGGGGGGCGCCCCCACCTCATCGATTGACAGCAACAAAGGCGGAGATCCTGAGGTGAACAAGGACGCGACCCTCGGTCTGGTCGCCGTTTTCCCAACACGCCGCGGCTTCTGATGGGGAAGGCACCGAGAAATCCCGCGTGAACCTGGTCGGTTATGACCGCAAAAGCGGGGACAAATCGCTCATTCTCCTGGTTCAGAATCCGCCGCGCGCCATCGCCAAGCCTGCCGAGGCGATGGAAGCCGTGCTGAAGTCGATCAAAGTCCGCTGATCCCCTTGGAGGACTCCGCCCCAATGCGGGAAAACAAGCCGGCCCGCGACAAGTGGCTGCCGCCAACGTCCTGAATTATTCGATGAAAATCATCCTTCACCTCATTCTGCTCACGGCCGCTCAAACCCGGAGCGAACCGCGGAATCCCCGCACGCCGTAGTAGGACTGCGCGCCGTTGTGGCCGACGAAAACCCGGCCGTAGCGGCGCTCGGAATAGAGCGCGCCGCCGAGCCTTCTGATCTCCGCCGGAGTCTTCACCCCGTTTGACGTTTTCAAGTCGAACTCCCCGAGTTTCTGCAAATCCAGATACTGTTCCTCTGTCAACAGCTCGATGCCCATCTCCGCAGCCAGATCGATGACGGTGTTTTTCGGGCGGTGTTCTTTCCGCGATTCCCATCCCGCCCGGTCGTAACACAGACTCAGACGGCCTTTGGGACTTTCGGGCGAGCAATCAAAAAAGAGATATTCGCCGGTCTTTTTGTCCTGCCCGACCACATCCGGTTCGCCCCCGGTTTTTTCCATTGCACCCAGCGACCACAGTGCACCCGGATTGGCTTCCAATCTGGCTTGGACCGCGGCCCATTGCCGGCCCTTGGGGCCTTTCGGGTTCTTCTCGAAGCGGGTTTTTAAGACCTTGAGCAGCTCTTCACGTTGCCGGGAGGACAATGCCTTTTCCGCCTTGGAATCCTTCATGGGATCTTCCTCTCACCGGGGTGGCGCGGGAGCGATCAGGGAATGCGGGCCTGCCAGGCGGGGTTGGCATACTTTTCCGCGCAGAGTTCCTGGGTGCGGGCTTCGAGGCGGGCGCTCTCCGGCCGGTTTTCGACCCGTTCGGCAAAAACCGCCGCGAGATGCCCGGACGGTGGGACGGAGCCGAGCAGGCTGCCTTGATGGAGAAATCCCCGGCGGGTCCGGCGTTGCGCACCGCCGCAGAGCTTGCGGCCATCCGCGCTGGCGATGTCGTGCAGAGCCGGGGCGGTGAAGCAGGCGGCCCCCGTCGTGGTCTCACCCGCACCGACCAGCCGGACACCGGAGAGCAAACCGGCCAGCGATTCGTGAATAAGACGGTAGGTTTCAACCGGACGGAGTTTTGCCAGGGGTTCGTGGCCCGGAACGACCAGCGAAAAGGTGAGGTCGCGGCCATGCTCGACCATGCCCCCGCCCGTCCAGCGGCGGACTGCGGGAGTGGAGGGATGGATTTTTCCGACCTCAGCCAGCGACTGCGAATAACCGAAGGAAACCGCCGGGCCGTCCCAGCGATAAATGCGCAGCACGGGCCCCTCCGCGGATTCCAGCAGCGCCTCATCAAGCGCCATCTGCTCCGGGCCGCCGCGCGCGGTCTCGTCGCGAAAGAAATGGAGCGTCAGAAAAAGCGGCACGGAAAACTTGCAGCGTCCAGAGTTCATCTTGTCAACATCTTCAATCCCGCCCATCCTTCCCCGCATGGCAAAACCCGCACTCGGCAAAGGACTCAGTGCGTTGATCAACACCCGGGTGTCAGCCCCCGCCCCGGTCGAGGAATTGGGCGAACGCATCCAGAGTCTGCCCCTGGCCCAGATCATCGCCAGTCCGCTCCAGCCCCGGCATGAATTTCCCACCGAACACCTGCAGGAACTGGTCGAGAGCATCCGCGAACACGGCATCATCCAGCCGCTCATCGTGCGCAAGGTGGGCGAGAAGTACGAACTCATCGCCGGGGAGCGCCGCTGGCGCGCCGCCACCGAACTCCAACTGCCCGAGGCACCCGCCATTGTCCGTCAGGCCAGCGACCGCGAGGTGCTGGAACTTGCCCTCATCGAAAACCTCCAGCGCGAGGACCTGAATCCCATCGAGGAAGCCATGGCCTACGCCCGCCTGCACCGGGATTTCGGCATGACGCAGGAAGACATCTCCAAACGCGTGGGTAAAAACCGCGCCACCGTGGCCAATGCCATGCGGCTTCTCGATTTACACGCCGACATCCAGGTGTTGCTCAAACAAAGCCGCATCTCCGTCGGCCACGCCAAGGTGCTGCTTTCCCTCAAATCCCACGACGAGCAAAAACTCCTGGCCGATCTCATCATCCGTCAGGGCGCCTCGGTCCGCGTGGCGGAAAAGCTCGCCGCCCAACAACTGGCCCGCACCGGCAAGCCCTCGCCCCGCCGCAGTTCCTCGACCGACCCCGAGCTTTCCCCGGCCATCTTGCGGGTGCAGAATCTTTTAACGCACCGATTGGCCACGCGCGTCGTAATACATCACGGAGACAAACGTGGAACCATCAACATCGAATATTACGGCCCCGACGACCTCAACCGCATCCTGGACGAGTTGGGCCTTGGGGACGAGCCCTGAGGTTGTCGCCACCGCACTCCGCTGCCGTGTTCGCCCCGAGGGACCGGGATGGCGACAGAAAGCCCACACCGCGAACGCATGAAAACCCTGCAAAACATCTGGACCGGATTCGTTCGTTTCGTCGATTCCGACTATTTTCCCGAGGGGGCCGAGGCCGCCCGGGCCAAACCCGAGAAAATGGAAATCGGGCGCGCCCTTCCCTTCGCCATCCTGCATCTTGGCTGCCTCGGCGTGATCTGGACCGGCTGGAGTTGGGCCGCCGTGCTCACCGCCATCGGGCTTTATCTGGTGCGGATGTTTGCCGTGACCGGATTCTACCACCGGTATTTTTGCCACCGGGCCTACCACACCTCGCGGCCCATGCAGTTTGTTTTCGGACTGATCGGGCTCACCAGCGTGCAGCGCGGACCGCTCTGGTGGGCCTCCGTCCACCGTCACCATCATGCGCACTCGGAGGAAGAGGTGGACGCCCATTCGCCCGTGCAAAAGGGTTTCCTCTGGTCGCACATCGGCTGGCTCACCAGCAGCAAGAATTTTCCCACCGATTACCGCCTGGTCCGCGACCTGGTGAAATACCCCGAACTGGTTTTTCTCAACCGCTTTGATCTCCTCGGCCCGCTCCTTCTTTTCGCGGCCCTCTTCGGCTTCGGCACCGGCTTGGAACATTTCGCGCCCGGACTCGGCACCACGGCCTGGCAGATGGTGGTCTGGGGATTCTTCATCAGCACCACGATTCTTTTCCATGGGACCTGCGCGGTGAACTCCTTCGCCCATACCCTCGGCCGCAAACGTTTCCAGACGGGTGACGAGAGCCGCAACAGCCTCATTCTCGCCCTCATCACCCTGGGCGAAGGCTGGCACAACAATCACCATCACTATCAATCGTCGGCCCGGCAGGGATTCTATTGGTGGGAGATCGACATCAGCTACTACGTCATCAAACTCCTGGCCGCGACCGGAATCGTTTGGGGTGTGCGGGAAGTGCCAGTGAAGGTTTACGAGGACGCCTCGAAAACCCTCACCCCGCCTTGAAGGAGCACATCGCCATCGTGGGAACCGGCGTGGCCGGACTCGGCTGCGCCTGGAACCTCCGCCAGCACGCCCGGCTCACCTTCCTCGAACAGGACACCCGCCCCGGCGGCCACACCAACACCGTCACGGTGGAGGAAAACGGCCGGCCCGTCCCGATTGACACCGGGTTCATCGTTTTCAACAAGGTCACCTATCCGAATCTCTGCCGGCTCTTTGCGGAACTCGACATCCCCATCAAACCCTCGGAGATGTCCTTCAGCGTCCAGCACATCCCCACCGGACTCGAATACAACGGCATGGGCATCAACAAGGTCTTCGCCCAGCGCCGGAATTTTTTCCGTCCGCGCTTTCACCGCTTTCTCTCCCAGATCCAACGATTTTTCCGTGCGGCCAATGAACTCCTCCACCAGCCGGACCTCGCGCCGCTCACCCTGCGGGAATTCGCCCGCCGTCATGAACTCGGCCAGGACTTTCTCGACCTCTACCTCGTGCCCATGAGTTCCGCCGTGTGGTCCACCGACCCGAAGAACGTGCTGGATTTTCCCGCCGCCACCCTCATCCGTTTTTTTCATAACCACGGCTTTCTCGGCGTCGATACCCACCATCCGTGGTTCACCGTCGAGGGCGGAGCCAAAACCTATCTGCAAAAAATCCTCGCGGCCTGCGGAGCGCCCCGTCTCAACGCCAAAGTCGTCCGCGTGGAAGAAAAACCCGGCGCGGCGGAAGTCACCCTTTCCTCCGGCGAAAAACTCGCCTTCGACCGCGTGGTCCTGGCCAGCCACGCCGACCAGTCCCTCGCCCTGCTGGCCGCGCCCGATGCGGACCAGGAGCGCTTGCTGACGCCGTTTCGCTATCAAAAAAACCACGCCACCCTGCATACCGACCCCGGGGTGATGCCGAAAAAACGCCGGGCCTGGGCCTCGTGGAATTACCGCGTCGAGGACGGCTGGGCCGCCACCCACTACTGGATGAACGCCCTGCAAGGCGTCTCGAAAAAACAGAACTACTTCGTCTCGCTCAACAGCGAAGGCCGCATCCCGAGCGATAAGGTTCTCTACGAAACCGTTTACGATCACCCCGTTTTCACGCTGGAGGCCATGCGGGCCGGGGAGGAATTGCCGCAACTCAATGCCCGCGATCCCGCTCAGCGCATTTTCTTTTGCGGCAGCTATTTCAAATACGGCTTCCACGAGGACGCCTACACCTCCGGCCTGCAAGCGGCGGAGGTTTTGAAACCCCTCATTTGCTCTCATGGACACTAAGGACGGAGATCAGGAGGTTTTTCGCCACCAAAGAGCGCAAAAAGCTTTGCCGCATCGCCGGATTGTTCCGTTTTTTCTTGGTGTTCTTTTGTGGCCATTCCCCGCTCCATGAATTCCTGCCTCTACGAATGCACGGTCATGCACCGGCGCCTCTCCCCCAAGCGCCATGAATTCGTGAACCGTATCTTTCTCTTCGCCCTCGATCTCGACGAACTCCCCGCCCTAACCCGCCGGGTGCCGATCTTCGGTCACAACGAACCCGGCCTCTACAATTTCCGCGACGACGACCATTTTCAAATCACGCCTGGTTCGGCCCGCGAAAATGCCGAAGCCTTCCTCGCCCGCCACGGCATCACCGGGAAACCCGCCCGCATCCTCCTCCTGACCAACACCCGTTTCCTGGGCTACACCTTCAATCCCCTCTCAATCTGGTTTTGTTACCGGGCCGATGGCTCGCCCCTCGCCGCCATCGCGGAAGTCGGCAACACTTTCAAGGAACTCAAGCCCTTCCTCGTGCCCTTCCAAGACGGCGCTTTCCATCTCCGCATACCGAAACATTTTTATGTTTCGCCCTTCTCCGACCTCGACCTCGAATTCGATTTCCGCTTCGAGCCGCCCGGCGAGCGCCTCGGCGTGTTCATTGACGACTACACGGGAGCCGACAAAACGCTAGTTACTTCACTGACCGGAAAACGCAGCGAACTCACCACCGGAAACCTGGCTGCGTTCACCCTCAAGTATCCCCTCATCACCCTCAAGGTCATCGGTCTCATCCACTGGCACGCCCTGCTACTTTGGCTGAAGCGACTCCCTTTTCATCACAAAGAAGCCCGAACCGATCTGCAACGGGACGTCTTCCGTCCGCATGAATCCCTGAAGCCCTGACCCGCCATTCGCGGATCACGCCCCTTCGTGTTCGCTTTCTTTGAACGGATTAAAAACCTTGATCCCCGCACGGCGAAAATCTTTGTCGTTGCCTGTGACGATGGTGAGATTGTGCCGCCTCGCCGTGGCGGCGATGTACGAATCCTCGACCGGCATGCGTTTTCCGGCCTGATCGAGCCGATGCTCCTGATCGGCCCAGACATGAGCGACCCCCACATTGAAACCAAGAATCCGGCCTTCCATAGCGTCGGTCAAACGTCGGAGCCAGTCCTGCAGGGAGGGGCGTTCTTTTCCGCTCTTCGTTCGCACCCAATACGCAAACTGCGCAATTACCACGGCACTGGTGAAACAGTTGTCTTTCTCTCTCCGCAGCCAGCCGATCACCCGCGCATCTCCCTTGCGCTTGGCCGGCTGGCAGATCACATCGGTGTCCAGCAGCCAGCTCACAAGGCGCGGCGTTTGGAAGGTTCCCGCCGGCGGCGGGGAATTTCGTCCATGCGGACCGGGCATTCCGCCATGACCGAAAGCCAGTCCGCCGCAGGGCTGATCCGGCGAAAGACAATCTCGCCCTCCTCGGCATCAAAGACCGAGCGGAACGCGTCACCAGGAGCCGCCGGAGCCAGGGAGGCGGAAACGGTCAGCCGTCGTTTGGAATCCATGGTCACCATCATGGTGGGACAGTCCCACCAATTCTCCGCCACGTCAAGAAAGCCCTTCTCCGCACGAGGAGCACAGGCATCGCCGGCCGAAGGAGGGCAAGCCTGCCCATTCGCGGATTGCAGACCCCCGCGGTATTTGCGACAACTGGCTGATGAAGCGCGAAACGTCCCCTTCTTCGTCTCCCGGTGCGCGATTCCGCGCTGCGGTTGAGGAAGAACGCCCCTTGCAAGTCGCGGGCGTGATCAATGCCTATTGCGCCATGCTGGCGGAGCGCGCTGGGTTTCGCGCGCTCTATCTTTCCGGGGCCGGCGTGGCCAATGCCTCCTTCGGGCTCCCCGATCTCGGTCTCACCACGTTGAATGATGTCTGCGAGGATATCCGCCGCATCACTCACGCGACATCTTTGCCGCTCTTGGTGGATGCCGATACGGGTTGGGGCGGCGCTTTCATGCTCGCGCGCACCATTCGGGAAATGAGCCGCGCCGGAGCCGCCGGCTGCCATCTGGAGGATCAAGTGCAGGCCAAACGCTGCGGCCATCGGCCCGGCAAGGAACTCGTCAGCACGGTGGAAATGTGCGACCGCATTAAGTCTGCCGCCGATGCCCGCACCGATGACGCGTTTGTCCTGATGGCCCGCACGGATGCCCACGATAGCGAGGGTCTTAATGCCGCCATTGACCGCGCCCGGGCCTATAGGGCGGCGGGGGCAGACATGATTTTCGCCGAGGCGCTGGCGGATCTGGCCGAATACCGCGCTTTCACTGCCGCCCTGGGTCCGGTGCCGGTGCTGGCCAACATCACGGAATTCGGCAAAACCCCGCTCTTCACCCTGGAGGAATTGCGCGAGGCCGGGGTTCGGCTCGTGCTGTATCCGCTCGGTGCCTTCCGCGCCATGAACAAGGCGGCCGAGGGCGTTTACGCTGCCATTCGCAACGAAGGCACCCAGAAGTCCGTCATCGGACAGATGCAAACCCGCACGGAACTTTACGATGTCCTCGGCTATCACGCCTACGAGCAAAAGCTCGACGAACTCTTTTCCAAAACCAAAAAAAATTCATGAGCACGGAAACCATCCCGACCTTCCAACCGAAAAAATCCGTCGCGCTTTCCGGCGTTGTCGCCGGCAACACCTCGCTCTGCACCGTCGGACGCAGCGGCAACGACCTCCACTATCTCGGCTACGATATTCTCGACCTGGCCGCGCATTGCGAATTCGAGGAAGTCGCGCATCTGCTGGTGCATGGCCGGCTTCCCACCAAAACCGAACTCTCCGCTTACAAAGCGAAACTCCAATCTCTGCGCGGCCTGGACGCCACCGTCAAGACCGTGCTGGAAGCCCTGCCGGCCTCCGCGCATCCGATGGACGTCTTGCGCACGGGCGTTTCCGCGCTGGGCTGTTCCCAACCGGAAAAAGAGAGCCATGACCCCACCGGAGCGCGCGAGATCACCGACCGCCTGCTCGCCTCGCTCAATTCGATGTTGCTCTATTGGTATCATTTTTCGCGGGACGGACGCCGCATCGAGGTCTGCACGGATGACGACTCCATCGGTGGACACTTTCTCCATCTCCTCCATCAGGCTCCGCCCAGCGCCTCGCAGGTCAAAGCCATGCACACCTCGCTCGTGCTTTACGCCGAGCATGAGTTTAATGCCTCCACCTTCACCACCCGCGTCATTGCCGGCACGGGCTCGGATATTTACTCAGCCATCACCGGCGGCATTGGCGCGCTGCGCGGCCCGAAACACGGGGGGGCCAACGAATACGCTTTTGAAATCCAGCAGCGCTACGCGAACCCCGCCGAAGCCGAGGCGGACATCCTCAAACGTCTCGCGGTCAAAGAAATCATCATCGGCTTCGGTCATCCGGTTTACACCGTTTCCGATCCGCGCAATAAAGTCATCAAAGAGGTTTCCCGAACCCTCGCGCAGGAGGCCGGTGACATCAAAATGTTCGACATCGCCGAACACATCGAAACCGTCATGTGGCGCGAAAAGAAGATGTTCCCCAACCTCGATTGGTTCAGCGCCGTTTCTTATCACCTCCTGGGCGTGCCCACCGCCATGTTCACGCCACTCTTCGTCATCGCCCGCACCTCCGGCTGGGGCGCGCACATCATCGAACAACGCCTCGACAACAAAATCATCCGGCCCAGCGCCAATTACACCGGACGCGAACCCCGCCCCTTCGTGCCCATCGACCAGCGCTGATTTATGTCCCCTCACGACCTGACCAGTGCCGCACGTCCCGAACCGGACGCCCTCCTCTTGCAGATCGCCGACTACACCCTGGCGGGCGATCGCATCACCAGCGAGGAAGCCTTCGACACCGCGCGGCTGTGCCTCATGGACACGCTCGGCTGCGGACTCCTCGCCCTCGACTATCCCGCCTGCACGAAACTCCTCGGACCCGTCGTGCCCGGCGCGACCCTTCCCGGCCAAGGCGCCCGCGTGCCTGGCACCCGTTACGAACTCGAACCCATCCAGGCCGCTTTCAACATCGGCGCGATGGTCCGCTGGCTCGACTTCAACGACACCTGGCTCGCGGCGGAATGGGGCCATCCCTCCGACAACCTCGGCGGCATTCTGGCCGTGGCCGACTATCTGAGCCGCAATGGGCAATCGCTGACCATCCGCGATGTGCTGCTGGCCATGATCCAGGCCCACGAAATCCAGGGCATTCTGGCCTTGGAAAACAGCTTCAACCGCGTCGGCCTCGATCACGTTCTGCTCGTCCGCATCGCCTCCACCGCCGTGGTCACCCGCCTGCTCGGCGGCACGCGCCAGCAAATTATCAACGCCCTCTCCAACGCCTTCCTCGACGGCGGCGCGCTGCGCACCTACCGCCACGCCCCGAACACCGGCTCGCGCAAAAGCTGGGCCGCCGGCGACGCCACCAGCCGCGCCGTCCGGCATGCCTTCTTTGCCCTCAAGGGCGAGATGGGATATCCCAGCGCGCTCAGCGCCACACTCTGGGGCTTCCAGGATGTGCTCTGCAAAAGCAAGCCCGTCACCGTGCCCGCCCAAGGCTTCGGCAGTTATGTGATGGAGCACGTGCTTTTTAAGATTTCCTTCCCGGCCGAATTCCACGCCCAGACCGCGGTCGAGGCCGCCATCACCCTGCATCCGCAAGTCGTCCATCGGCTCGACCAGATCAGCCGTATCGTCATCGCGACGCAGGAAAGCGGCAAACGCATCATTGATAAGACCGGGCCGCTGGCCAACCCCGCCGACCGCGATCACTGCATTCAATACATGGTTGCTGTCCCGCTCATCCAAGGCTCCCTCACCGCGGCGGATTACGAGGATGTCGTGGCGGCCGATCCCCGCGTGGACGCGCTCCGCGCCAAAATGGAGGTCGTGGAAAATTCCGCTTTCACCCGCGATTATCTCGATCCCGCCAAGCGCTCGATCGGCAACTCGGTGCAGGTTTTTTTCGCAGACGGCAGCCAGACCGATTGCGTTTCGGTCGAGTATCCCATCGGCCACCGCCGCCGCCGCCAGGAAGGCGTCCCGCTCCTGCTGGAAAAATTCGCGAACAGCCTGCGCGCTCACCTTCCCGCCGCCCAAGCCGAAAACATTCTGGCCCTCTGCCACGACCGCAGCCGCCTCGAAAAAACCGCCGTGCATCGGTTTATGGAATTGTTCGTGGCCTGAAAGCCCTTACTGCCCGTCAGGGGTTCTGCGCCGCCCAACTGCGCGCGCATCGCGCGAAATCGAGGCCGTTGGTGCGCCGCAGGCAGCCGGGGCGATGGAGGCCTTTCGCCGCTTCGGCAGAGAAAGACACCCGGTCGCCCTCACTATCGGCGGCGGCCGGGCCTGGGCGCTGGCCAGTTCAACTGGCGAACCGCTTTTCTTCACGGGTGGTGATTTCGGGCAGACCGACATTGCCGCAGCTGCCCATCCATGATTACTAGGAGAAACCCATGACGATGGTCGACCAGCAGAAAATACGGCGCTCGCGCACCGGGCTCATGGCCCACGATCCGGCGCTCGCGCAGCCCGGCTATACGCTGTTCGCGCCGATGCACGGGGAGGGCACGGTCTATCTGATCGATATGGCGGGCGGGGTCGCCCACAGCTGGAAGATGCCGCACCGCCCCGGTCTCTACGGCCACCTGCTCGGGAACGGGCACATGCTTTACGGCGGCAAGATCATGGACGACCTCCACCGCTTCGAGGCGTGGGTGCGTTTCAAGGCTGGCGCTGTTCTGGAGGTCGATTGGAACGGCCGCATCGTCTGGGAGGTGCGCCACCCGGATCACCACCACGATGCCCGCAAGCTGAAGAACGGCAATGTTCTCCTTCTGTGCCTGCGTCCGTTGCCCCCGGATATCGCGCGCCGCGTCCAGGGCGGATTGCCCGGCACTGAGGCCACGGGTCCGGATGGGGGCGGGATCATCTACGCCGACTACCTCATTGAAATGACGACCTCCGGCAAAATCGTCTGGGAATGGCGCAGCTGGGAGCACATGGAGCCCGAGGCGTATCCGATGACTCCGCAGGACCACCGGGCCGAGTGGACCCACGGCAACACCGTGGCCGAGACTGCGGAGGGCAACATCCTGGTCAGTTTCCGGAACATTTCCACGGTCATCATGATCGAGCGCGCCACCGGAAACATCATCTGGCAGCTTGGCAGCCCGCCCCTGGCGCAGCAGCACGACCCGCGCCCTCTCCCCAACGGCAACATCCTCATTTTCGACAACGGCACCCATCGGCGCGACCACCCGGCGACGTTCTCCCGGGTCATCGAAGTCGATCCGCGGACCAGCGAAATCGTCTGGCAGTTCACCGATCCGTCGCTCTTCGAGTTCTTCAGCCCGTACATTTCCGGCGCCCAGCGCCTCGCCAACGGCAACACGCTGATATGCGAGGGCATTCACGGCCGCATCTTCGAGGTGACGGGCGCCGGCGAGGTCGTGTGGGAATACGTCAACCCGCACTTCTGCGCGGAGCCGGGGCGGAACGGCCTTAGCAACGCGGTCTTCCGCGCCTTCCGCTATACCCCGGACGAGATCGCGGCGGCCCGCAAGACCTCCGGATCGATCCCCCCATGATCCTCCGGAAGAACGCCCCCAGGCTCGCTCAACCACGCCGCCAGGACCGTAATACCCCTCTCTCTCACCGAGCGCATCTCCCAAGGCCTGGCCGGGCTGTGTCTGCAACCTTGGCGCATGGCCTATCGGGGTCGGATGTGGGGATTTCAGGAAGAAAAAGACCCGAGTCGGGCCCCAGGAGCCCAAAAATGGTTCACCCGGGGCTCCCCGTGACTTTTCAAGGTGGCCCGGATATCCTCCCGGCATGAAGGAGGCGATTTTTACGGAGCTCCCGGACTTGATTCCCCCTCTGCCAAAAAGCGATTTCCTCTCGGAAGTCGCCGTCGCGAGCAATCTGGCGGGGACTCTGGCCGAGTTGATCCCCCTGTCGCTGGCTATCGCCCTGTCGCCGCTGTCGATCATCCCGGGCATCCTGATGTTGCACACCCCGCGGCCACGGCCCACGGGCCTGTCCTTCCTAGTCGGCTGGGCGATCGGCATCGCCGCGATTACCGCGGTGTTCGTGGCGACCTCCGGCCAGGCCGGCGGGCCGGACAAGACCTCCGCCCTGGTCCCGTTCGTCCGGATCGGCGTCGGCGTCGCCCTGATCGGACTCGGCTTCTATCGCTGGCTGACCCGCCACCACTCGCCACACTCCCCCAAGTGGCTGAGGTCGATGACCTCCGCCGGACCCGCTCGGGCCTTTCTAACCGGGATCGTGCTGACCCTGGCCAACGTCAAAGTCTTTTTCATGTGCGCCGCCGCAGGCCTGGTGATCGCCGCCGCCGCGCTGGGAACGACCCTCTCCTGGACGGCGGTGGCTGCATACACCGCGATCGCGGTTTCCTCGGTCGCCATCCCCGTGCTGGCCTACCTGGTGGCAGGCGAGCGGCTCGACGGGCCGCTGAACCGCCTCAATATCTGGATGGAAGACAACCTTGGCACTCTCATTGCGTGCGTCCTGACGGTGATCGGCGCGGTCGTGCTGCACAAGGGAATTCACACCCTGTAACCCGACCAGTAATCACCCGCCGCGGTCCTGAAAGACCGCGTTTTCTCTGCGGCCGCGGTCGCCCCCTCATCCCGCGTGGTCCGGCGGCTCGGTCGTCGAGCATCAGCGGGTCGCCCGCGACATCGCCGTAATCCGGCGGCAACTCGACCAGCCGATGCCGGACAAGTTGAGGTCCTCCGGACGATTGCTGCAAGGCATTGCTCTCTAGGAATTTCTCTGCTCACATGACAAAAATGCAGACCACGACCTCCCAAACACTGCGCCAAGTGAAAGATCTGCCCGGTCCCCGCGGTTGGCCGCTGCTTGGCAACTCACTTCAGGTCACAACATCACGCATCCATCTCGACGTGGAGCGCTGGGCGGACGAGTTCGGGTCGCTGTTTCGGATGCGCCTGGCGGGATCCGAGATTCTGGTGATTGCTGACCACGAGTTGCTTGCCGAGGTCCTGCGCGACCGGCCCGAGGGCTTCAGCCGGAACCCCCTCAACCGCCGCATCGGAACGGAGATGGGTCTGCCGCAGGGAATCTTCACCTCGGAGGGCGAGGATTGGCGCAAGCAGCGCCGCATGGTCATGGCCAGCTTTGCGCCAGGTCATGTGCGCGCCTACTTCCCATCGCTGGTGAAGGTGACGCTGCGCCTGCGCTCTCGCTGGCTGAAAGCGGCGCGCGCAGCAAAATCTATCCCGCTGCAGGCCGACCTGATGCGATTCACCGTGGATACCATCTCGGGACTGGCCTTCGGCAAGGACATTAACACGCTCGAATCGGGCGAAGATGTGATCCAGCACCATCTCGAAAATGTGCTGCCGGTGAAGTTCAGGCGCATGCTGAGCATGGTGCCTTACTGGCGGTGGTTTAAACTGAAGTCCGACCGCGAGCTCGATCGCAGCGTGGCGGTGATCAACTCCACCATCCTCGACTATGTCACCCAAGCCCGTCAGCGCTTGCGGGATGATCCGACGCTGCAAGAGCAGCCGCAGAACCTGCTCGAGGCCATGATCGTGGCCTCCGACCAGCCCGACAGCGGCCTTGATGACAGCCATGTCGCCGGCAATGTTCTGACCATACTGATGGCAGGCGAAGACACCACCGCCAATACGCTGGCCTGGATGATCTACCTTCTGCAGCGCAACCCGGATGCCCTGCGAAGGGCGCGGCAGGAGGTGAGCTCTATTGCGCCCGACCCCGCCGCCTACAGCATGGAGCAAATGGACCAACTGGTCTTTCTGGAAGCCTGCGCCAGTGAAACCATGCGGCTGAAGCCGGTGGCGCCGGTCGTCATGCTCCAGGCACTGCGGGACACCGTGGTCGGCGATGTGGCCGTGCCCCGGGGGACGAAGGTCTGGGGAGTGCTGCGCCACGACAGCGTCAGCGACCGGTGCTTCGAACGGCCCGAAGCCTTCGAGCCGCAGCGCTGGATGGAGGATGCGCCCCAGACACTCACGACATCCGCCAAGCGCGCGCCCATGTCTTTCGGCTCGGGCCCCCGCATGTGTCCGGGTCGTTACCTGGCGTTGCTGGAGATGAAGATGGCGATGGCCATGCTGCTCTCCAGCTTCGACATCGAGGCTGTGGAGACCCCTGACGGGGGGCCTGCGCAGGAACGCATCGCTTTCACGATGAATCCGGTTGGACTGACCCTGCGCTTGCGTGAACGCCAGGCATCCTCGCTCGGGGAAACCAGTGTGCCGGGCGTGAAATAGCTATACCTTACTAGCTTTGCCGCGCGGGCGCGGGGGATTTTTATCCAGGATAGCCTGCCCTTCGGCCTTCCCTCTATATCGCGTCACAGTTTAGGAGCTGTAAATAAATAAAGGTGGCAAGATGGCGCAGGAGTTTTGGCCTCTGGCCAGGCGCGACGAAGGAGCAAAGCCCAAGCACTCTGCGACTCGACGAAGGAGAGAGCCAGGGTGCACGGGGGATAAGCAACGCCGCCAGAGGCCAAAAGAACAAGCGGGGTTGCTCCCTTTATTTGTTTCCAGCGACTTAAGCCCGCTCGTCATCTTCCGCAAAGTCTGCCTCGGAACCCGCAGCGCCACCGGTTCGGAGAACATCTCCGTCTTCGGCTCCCTCACCCAAACCGCCGCCCTCCCGGGAGCAAAGCGCATCGACATGTTCCGCGCCCTCTTCCCATCCTCCCCAACCCACGGTCAGGATGTCATTTTCGGCGACCAGCCAAAGATCAGCCTATCGGGCTAAACTGTTACGGCCTTTTTATTCACCGGCACGTGCACCGGTTGGGTCCGCGCGAAGGAGGCGGCCAAAAGAAATCGGGCGGAGATTCTGCGAAGCATGGCGTGCAGACAAGCAAGACCTGTTCCGTTTTGGGAGAAGAATGCCGCTAAAATTCCACGATCCCGTGGCGGAGGCATCCTGCCCATGCGTAACCTTGCGATGTCAGACCTGAGCAAGATGCTCATGCCACGGATTATTTTCGATTACTCACCCGGATTGCCCTCCCCACCCTCATGCGTGTAGCCTCCCCCATGCCCGAACACACCGCCACCATCCGCTGGGAAAACACCGGCGAAGACTTCCTCCGCGGAAAATACTCCCGCGAACACACCTGGACCTTCGACGGAGGCGCGACGTTCCCCGCCTCGCCCTCGCCCCACGTCGTCCCCATTCCGTGGTCGAACCCGGCCCTGATCGATCCCGAGGAAGCCTTCGTCGCCTCGCTCGCCAGTTGCCACATGCTCACCTTCCTCTTCGTCGCCGCGCGCGGAGGTTTCACCGTGGCCGCCTACGAGGACACCGCCGCCGGCGTCATGAGCAAAAACGAAAAAGGCATTCCCTGGGTCAGCCGGATCACGCTTCGCCCCAAGATCACCTACCACGGCGAAAAACAACCCACCGCCGAAGACGCGGAAAAACTCCACGACCTCGCGCACGAACAGTGTTTCATCGCCAACTCGGTCAAAACCGAAGTCGTGGTGGAAGGGAATGACGAATGACGAATTTTTAATGACGAAACAGAGAGTCCCAAAGCTCCCTCGTCATTCGTCATTCCGCCTTCGTCATTTCCCATCCTACCGGTAAAACGCCGCGACCTGCCGGGCCACGGCATCCTGCACGCGGATCACCTGACCGGGCAAAAAAGGCTGGGGCAGCTTGTGCGGGGAAAACCATTCCACCGCGCTGCTTTCATCGCTCAATTCGGGCCCGCCGCCGAGCACCTTGCATTCGAAGGCCAGGCTCACATAGGACGCCACATCGCCGTTCGGATAGGTCATCGTGGTCAGCTTCGGATCGGAATAAATCCCGATCAAACGCACCACCGCCACATCGTAACCGGTCTCCTCCTTCACCTCGCGGACGATGGCCTCCTCCGCCGTCTCCCCGGTTTCGATGGCCCCGCCCGGCAGGCCCCAATGGGCATTGTCCGTGCGGAGATGAAGCAGGATGCGACCCTCGTTATTGAAGACCACAGCCGCAGCAGCAGCGCGGCGGAAACGGGCAGGGTCGGTCCTGGGCATGATGAATGAGCACAAGGGATTTTGCCGCCAAAGAACACAAAGAACTCAAAAAGCCGGGACGGAGGTCAGGCTGAATCCGGCTGCTCTTTCGTGATCTTTGCGTTCTCTTGTGGCCAACTCTTGAACGGTCGTTCGGACAGACTGGAATTGAAATACCGCGGGTCGTCGGACACCTCCGCACCCGCCCACGGCGGCAAATCGAAGACCTCGTCCTCCCCCTTCAACTCGATCTCGGCGACGACCAGTCCCGCATTGTCACCGGCGAACTCATCCACCTCCCAGCGTTTGCCACTGTATTCCACAATGGTGCGGGTTTTTTCAATGAGGGGACCGAGGCATAAGGCGAAGAGATCTTCCGCCTGCGCGACCGGAATGGCATACTCAAATTCCGGACGCGAAATCCCGCGCGAAATCCCCTTGATGGTGAGAAACGCTCTATCCCCCGCGCGGCGCACCCGCACGGTCCGCTCCGGATCGCGCGAAAGATAGCCCTGCACGTAGCGGGTTCCCACTGCGCCGGCCCTCCAGGCGTCGTCCGCCACGAGGAA
>CAMASH010000028.1 GCA_945860745.1 Chthoniobacter flavus
ACCCGTCTGGTCAAGCAAGTCCAGACCCTGGACAACAAAGTCGTTGCTGCCTACCCGGACCGCCTGCGGGAAGACATCCCTGTCGATCCCAAGGTGGACGAGACCCTGCGCAAAGCCATGCTCGGCGTCGTTTACGACGGCCAGGGAACGGCCCATTCCGCCAAGGTGAAAGGCGTGAAAGTCGCGGGAAAAACAGGCACCGCCCAGTGGGGCCCGGCCAACAAACAACGCACCGCCGCCTGGTTCGCCGGCTACATGCCCGTGGAGAATCCCGAATACGCCTTCGCCGCCCTCTATGAAGGCGACCCGAACGACAACTCGGTCCACGGCGGTTCCCACGCCGGCCCCCTTATCGGCAAGGCCTTCAAGGAAATCTACAAACTCAAAAATGCCCGCGAAGGGGCCCAGGCCGGAGCCGGGGCCGAGCCGGAAAAAGACAAGGACGAGGAAAACGACGCTCCCAAGGACGAGTCGAATTAGGGCCGGTAGGGTGTTTTTTCCTGGAGCCGTCCACTTGGCATGGTGTGAGAGAAGGGCCTGGTCCGAAGACTTCTTCCCAGCCCGAGTGTTCAGAATGCTACTTGGCGGTAAAATGCCAGCCGTCATGCTCGTAGGTTAGCCTTAAGTTCGCCGTTTGCGCGCCGTAGTCGTCTTGCTTTGCCTTGATTCCAATTCCGGGGGGGGCACAATCGCTGAGCCCAACCGTCTGAAAAGTAGACGGTTGGGTCAGTGGCTTCCTACCAAAACTGCGCCTGTTCCGGTAGTTCCTCGGGAGATGCCTGTCGGGCCGGGGCTCCATGAATCACGAAACTGCGCTCCCATTGGGCCCGCGTCACGAAGATGGCTCGCACGCTGCCTTCGGGCGGAATGTTCTTTTTTACCCGTTCGATATGCGTCTCCTGTCTGGCGAAAGTGACACATGCCCGCGCATAAACGCTGAATTGCAGCATCTGGTAGCCGTCGTCCTTGAGCCACTCGCGAAAACCGCTGGCTGCTTTTCGCTGAGCCTTGGAGCCGACAGGCAGATCGAAGGCGACGACTAGCCAGCCCATTTTGAATTTTTCGGTGTCCATGGCTTATAAAGCCGGGTGTCGGCACCGATGACGGCACGGCGGAAACCGTGCACCGAAGCCTCGATGCAGCTCCGCACGTCGAGTTTCAGGCCTAGGTAATCCACTCGGTCGAGGGAAAAACCGGTGATCCAGCGGCGGAATTCCGGCGTGACATCCCAGCCATTCTCGCCGCGCGTTTCGCGACGGACCCACTGGGCGACACGCCAGTCTACGCAGGGGCGGAAGGGTTCCATGAGATCGTAGGCCAGCGGAGTGGAGCGTTCGCGGGCGACACGGGAGATGCCGAATGTCGGGTCGAGCCCCACGCCGAAGAGTTTTTGGAGGATGGTGGAGAGCAGCACGGCGTAGCCGTAGTTGAGCAGGCCGTTGAGGCCGGGCAGGGAGCGTTCGCGGGAGAAATCTTTTTCGTTGAGGCTGCGGCCGAAGACATGCCAGAAAAGTTTGGCGCACGGGGCTTCCTTCTGCGGCTTTTTGCTGGCGGCTTCGCTGGCCAGCACAGGCAAGGCGATATCGTTGGGAGAAAGATATTCGGCCAGTGCGCTTTGGTTCCGGCATTTGGCATCAATGGTCATCTGCCAGAGGCGCGTGCGCTTTTTCTCATCGAGACCGAACTGGGCGCGTGAGAGCAGCGTATCGGTGGAGCGATTGGCCGGGAGAACGAGCGAGACGGGTTTAAAGGCCTCGCAAATGATGAGAGCCACGCCGTGTTTGGCGGCCTCCAGAAAAAGATTACTGTGAATTTGGGCCGAGAAACTGGTGATGATGATGGAGGCCACATCCTCCAGCGGCAACCGCCTCTCGCCCTCAGCGCTCTTGCAGATCAATTGCCCGTCCCGGCAGCTTAAGGAAGCCCGGGGCGAATCAATGTTCACGATGTGGAAGCTCATGCGATTGCGGATTGGCGAATGCGGAGCGCGGAATGAAATTAGTCGTCGGGGAGGAGGCTTTCGGGCATGGCGAGGAATTCCGTTCCAGTCTCTGCTCGCCATTTCACGCGACCGTCATCGAGAGTTTTGATGATCTGGCCGTGGAGAGTGCCCCGAAGGGTCTTTACGCGGTCGCCGGGTTTGAAAGAGGAAGTTTGAGACAGGGATTCCACCATGGCTGTCATGGCTTCTCGATCAAGCACGCCTGCCACGTAATGCGCCACGGCGGAGGTGATCTGTTTGAGTCGGGAGGCAGGAAGGTCGCGGAAAAGAATGCCGAAAAGTCCGCGGGCGATGTCGGCAAAAGTATTCCCGTTAAAGAAGAGGAAGGGGGCTTTGCGATGAAATCCGCGCAGCCTGTCGAGTGCTTCGGCGAGACTGGTTACTTCGGCACGCCCGGTTTCCCACTCTTGGCCGCACGTCTCTCCACTTTCTGAATTAAAGCCGCGTTGAGCGCTTCCTCGTTCGCAGAGTCCTCGGTTGAGGTTGGTGACAGACTGCCAACTCCAGTTTGCGAGAAAAGCGGCTCGGGCTTGTAACGGTGATTGTTTGCCAAGGCGACTGCGGCGATGTCCTCCATCGTCAGATGCTCCAGAAGATCCAGCCGCAGTTTCATTGCTCATAGATGCTACCGCCCTACAGTAAGATTAGCAAGTCGGAATGGTCGCTGGCGAGGAGTTTGACCCGCTGAGAGGCAGCTCGACTTTAACGGGTGGCGGCATCGGAAAATCACGTTTTCCGCTACGGGGGAACAGCTACTCAAAATACGTGTCCTCGTGCGCATAGGGTGGGGCGCAGCAGCAGAGGAAGCGCAGCGGGGTGGTGGCGGTGATCTGGTGCCAGGCTCCGGGGGGGATGAGGATGGCGTCGCCCGGGGTGACTGCGTGGGTGGCCCCGTCGATTTCCATTGTGCCGGTCCCCTCGAGCAGAAAGTAGAACTCTTCGCTGAGCTTGTGGTAGTGGCGGTCGGTGGCGGCACCGACGGGGAGGCTGGCCTCGGCCAGACTCTGGTTTTCCACGGGGGCGTTGGCGCGGTCGAGAATACTGCGTATCTGCGAGCCGTCCCTGGTCGTAAATGGTTTTTGACTGGATAGGTTTTGGACAATCATCGAAAGTGAGGGCTTATGAAGTTTTACGAAGGATGCACGACATTGATTACGGGGGCTTCGGCCGGATTGGGAGCGGAATTTGCGCGTCAACTCGCGCCGCATGTCCAGGCGCTGGTGCTGGTGGCCCGCCGGGTGGACCGGCTGGAGGTGCTGCGCGATGAACTTCAGGGCCTTCACCCGCAATTGACGGTTTATATTTATGGCGCGGACGTGGGGAATGAGGACCAGCGCCTGGGGCTGGCGTCCTGGCTCGATGCGGGGAACTTGAAGGTGGATTTTTTGATCAACAACGCGGGGTTCGGCGACCGGGGGGCCTTTGAGGACAGCGACTGGGAGAAGGTGCGGGGGATGATCGATGTGAACATCACGGCGCTGACCCATCTGATCCACGTGCTGCTGCCGTCGATGACGGAGGGCGGACGCGCGGCCATCCTCAATGTGAGTTCGGTGGCGAGCTTTTTTCCGCTTCCGAACATGGCGGTCTACGGGGCGACGAAGGCCTATGTCACCAGCCTCTCGGAGGCGCTGGCAATGGAATTGCGGCCACGGGGGATCACGGTGACGGCACTCTGTCCGGGACCGGTGCCGACGGAATTCTTCACGGTGGCGGCGCGCGCGGGCGATGAGGACAGCGTGGCGCATTACCAGTCAATGCCGGCTTTTGTCGTCACAGCGCAACAGGCGGTGAGGGCGGGGCTGGAGGCGGTGATCCACGACCGCGCACGCGTCATTCCGGGGCCGTTGCTGGCCATTGCCGTGGGTGTGGCGTTGCTGGTGCCATTCTGCCTCACGAGAGAAATCCTGCGGACCTTCCGTTCCAAATTGTGAATTCAAGAGACGAGAAATCAACGATCGAGAAGGCCGCACCGGGCCAAACTCCTGACCTTGTGAGTAAAATCACGAGATCAAAGGGCGATCCGGTGGCGGATGGGGCATTTGCCCAGGCGCTGGAATTGATCAATCCGCATCTTTATTCGGTGGAGGAGCGGATTCGGGCGCAGGCCAAACAGTTCGATCCGGCGGTGGAAGGTTATGTTTCCTATGTCTGCGAAAAGGGCGGCAAGCGGCTGCGGCCTGTCCTGGCCTTGCTGGCTGGCGGTGCGACCGGGAAGATCACGGCCAGCCATGTCGATCTGGCGGTGATCGTGGAGTTGATTCACATCGCGACGCTGGTGCACGACGACATCATGGATGGCGCGGAGTTGCGCCGCGACCAGCCCACGGCCAACGCGAAGTGGGGTAATGCGATCAGCGTGCTGCTGGGGGATTGCCTCTTTGCCCACGCGCTCAAGCTCGCCACGGGGTTCAGCAACACGGAGATCTGCCGGCGGATTGCGGATGCGGCAGCGGAGGTCTGCTCGGGCGAGATTATTCAAACGCAGCGGCGGTACGATCTGAAGCTGAGCACCGCCGATTACTATCGCATCATCGAAATGAAGACGGCGGCGCTTTTTTCCACGGCTTGCGAGCTGGGGGCCTTCATCAGCGAGGCCAATCCGGCGGTGATCGGGGCGCTGAAAAACTTCGGCGCGAAGGTCGGCACGGCTTATCAGATTTACGACGACTGCCTGGACCTCGCGGGGACGGAGGAAGAGGCGGGCAAAACACTGGGAACGGATTTACGCAAAGGAAAGTTTACCCTCCCGGTTCTGCTCATGCTGCAAAACCGCCAGGGCGGCGACCTCAGCGGTTTGCGCGACTTGCTTTTGCGCGAGGACCATGTGGACGAGGAGGCACTGAGCGAAATGCTCAAACAGGCCGGCGCGTTGCAGGCGGCGGCGCAGATTGCGCGGCGCATGATCGGCGAAGGCCGGGAATCGCTCGTTCTGGTGCCGGAAAACCGCTATGTGAGCGGACTCCGCGCCATCGCCGATCATCTCATCGGCCGGATCGACCGGTTGGCCTGATTGACGTCCGGTTCAATCGCGACTAAACGAAGACGTCGTGCGCATTCGTGAAATCCCCCCCAGCGACCGTCCGCGGGAAAAACTCGCGGCGCGCGGTCCGGCCAGCCTGACCGACGCGGAGTTGCTGGCCATTTTTCTGCGCACCGGCATCAAGGGGAAAAGCGCCATCGCCCTGGCGGGTGATCTGATCAACCTCAAGGGTTCTCTGGTCGCGCTCTCACGCTGTTCGGCTGCGGAATTGACCCAGGCCGCGTCTGGCATCGGACCGGCCAAGGCCGCGGAACTTGTCGCGGCTTTCGAGCTGGGCAAGCGTCTGGCCCGCGGCGGAGCGGAGAGGCCTGTTCTCGATAGCGCCGAAGCCATTCATGCGACCTACGGGGCGGAGTTTCAGGCCATGGATCGCGAGGTGCTCAAGGTGGCCTTGCTGGATACAAAATTGCGCCTGCTGCTGATGGAGGAGGTCGCCTTGGGATCGTTGAACGAATGTGTGGCGCACCCGCGCGAGATTTTCCGGCCTGCCATCATTCACTCCGCCTATGGTGTGATCGTGATTCACAATCATCCCTCCGGCGATCCGGCGCCCAGCCAGGCCGACCATCGGCTGACGCGCCAGTTGGGCGAGGCGGCCAGCCTTTTGCAGATCAACTTGATTGATCACGTCATCATGGGTTCATCGGACGGCGGGAGATGTCCGTATTTCAGTTTCCGCGAAGCCGGGTGTTTATGACCATCCACCCCACCGCCATTGTTTCTCCGAAGGCGCAGCTGGCCGAAGGTGTGGAAATCGGTCCCGGGGCCATCATTGGCGATGAGGTCACGCTGGGCGCGGGCTGCGTGGTCGGAGCTCACGCGATTCTCGAGGGAAAAACCATCCTCGGCGAACGCAACCATATCGGACACGGCGCCATCATCGGATCGCCGCCGCAGGATTTCGCGTTCACCAATGCGGTCAAAAGCGAAGTGCGCATTGGCCATGGCAACACTTTCCGCGAATACGTCACCATTCACCGCGGGACGAAGGACGGTTCGGCCACCGTTGTGGGTAATGACTGCTACATCATGGTCGGGGTGCATCTCGGGCACAACACCTGCCTCGCTGACAAAGTGATCATTGCCAATAACTGCCTCCTTGCCGGCTACGTCGAGGTCGGGGAGGGCGCTGTGCTCGGGGGCGGGACGGTCTTTCATCAATTCATGCGCATTGGAACACTGGTCATGGTGCGAGGCGGAACGCGGTTCGGGAAGGACATCCCGCCGTACGTTTCTGCTGATGGCGAGAATCTCATCTCCGGCATCAATGCCATTGGATTGCGGCGGGCCGGAATTTCCTCCGAGACCCGCCTCGAAATCAAACGCGCCTTCAAGCTGGCCTATTGGAGCCGCCTCAATGTTTCCCAGGCCGTGGAAAAGGCCCGCGAGATGGAATGGGGCCGGGAAGCCCGCGTCTTCTTTGATTTTCTCGCCGCAACCATCCGCGGAGTCTGCAGCGCGAATCGCGTGCCGGAATCTGCGGCGGAAGAGAAGAAATCCTGAGTGGCAGAGGCGCAAGGGCCGGCGCCCCTCCCTGATCAGGCCTCCGGCTTCGGCGTTGTGCCAATCCAGGCGGCGAGATGGACATCCCGCACGCTCACGCCGGCTTTCGCCGCCGCTTCGCGACAGGACTCGAACTCCGGTGCCGCCTGGACGAGTTCGTCGCCGAGGAAGCCGAGCTTGATGCGCACAGGACCGTAAGGCGTTTCCACCTCGCGAAACTCCCGCCGCAATTTCATCCGCCGGGCCCGGTGTATGCGCACGCCGAATGCGCTTGTTTCCGAGAGAATGATCCGGCCCAGTTCGGACGCCTTTTCCTCGCTGGCCAGAACGGTGAGGACAAACCCGGGACGGTTCTTCTTCATCTGCGCCGGGGTGAAAAAGACATCCAGCGCGCCCGCGGCAAAAAGCCGCTCCATCGTCGCTCCCGCCAGTTCCGGGGTGAAGTCGTCGAGGTTGGTTTCGATCTGAGTGATCTCGTCCGTATCGGCGTCGGGCGTTTGCGCGGCTTCGCCCAGCACGGCCCGCAGCACATTCGGCCGCGGCGCGGAATCCCGCGTGCCGAGGCCGTAACCGATCTTTTCGATGCGGATTTCCGGCAGCGGACCGTAGGAATCGGCAAACTCGGCCAGCAGCGCAGCGCCGGTCGGCGTGATCAGTTCACCGCTTTCCTCGATCTGGCGGAGCGGAACGCCGGTCAGAATCTCCAGCGTGGCCGGAGCGGGCAGGGGAAACCGTCCATGGGCGCAATCGAACCAGCCGGTTCCCTCCACCAATTTCGACGAAAAAACCCGATCCACCCCGAGCGCTTCCAGTCCTGCGCAGGCGGCCACGATGTCGGCAATGGAGTCCACCGCGCCGACCTCATGAAAAGTGACTTCTTCGGCCGGCAGGCCATGGATCTTTCCCTCCGCCACGGCGATCCGGTGGAAGACGGCCACGCTGCGGGTCTTGATGAATTCACTCAGAGCGCTTTTTTCGACCAGTTCGCGGATCTGCCGGAAGCTGCGCCCATGGGTGTGATGGCCGTGATGCTCGTGGTCGTGGTGATGATGCGCCTTATGGTGGGAGTGCCCATGCTCGTGGGCGTGGACGTCGAACTTCCATCCGGCGATGTTCTGGCGGGAGCCGCGGTGAAAGTGGGCGTGGAATTCCCCGTCGAGCGCGAGGGCTTTCAGCGCGTCCTGAAAAACCGCCTCCTCCACCCCGAGGTCGCGCAGGGCACCCACCGTCATGTCCCCGCTGATGCCGGAAAAACAGTCAAAATAGAGGACGCGCATGATTGGTTAGCTGGAGCGGGAAAAGTGGTCGGGCCGGCGGGATTCGAACCCGCGGCCTCCTCGTCCCGAACGAGGCGCTCTACCAAGCTGAGCCACGGCCCGAAAGAACGAACGTCGCAAATTTACCGGCGAAGGCAACAGGAAAAGAATCTTGCGCTCTCCACGGGGAACCGGTCACTTTGGCCGACTTATGGCACGACCCGATGGCAGGGAGGCGACTGACCTCCGTAATGTGACTCTCGAACCCGGCGTGGCCCCGCACGCCCAGGGTTCGGTCCTGATCAGTTTTGGCAACACCAAGGTGATTTGCGCCGCCACGCTCGAGGAGGTGGTCCCCCGCTGGATGAAGGAACAGGGGGTTCCGGGCGGATGGATCACGGCGGAATATTCCATGCTGCCGTATTCGACTCTGACCAGAAAGCCGCGGGACAGCAGCAAAGGCCGCCCCGATGGACGAGGGACGGAAATTCAACGCTTGATCGGGCGTTCCCTGCGGGCGGCGGTGGATCTGACCGCGCTGGGTTCGCGCACACTTTGGGTGGATTGCGACGTGTTGCAGGCCGATGGCGGCACCCGCACGGCGGCGATCACGGGAGCCTGCGTGGCCATTGAACTGGCCTGCCGGACCTTGATTGATGCGGGAAAAATTTCCAAGTCACCGGTCAAGCGCCGCGTGGCGGCGGTCAGCGTGGGCATCGTGGACGACCAGCCGCTTCTCGACCTGAATTATCTCGAAGACAAGGACGCCAGCGTGGACATGAATCTGGTCATGACCGACCGGCTGGAGTTTGTGGAATTGCAGGGCTCCGGCGAGGAGGCGGTTTTTTCCGACGCGCAACTCGCGGCCTTGCTGGAGTTGGGCCGGGGGGGGATCCGCCGCCTGCTTGAAATTCAAAACTCGATCTTAACTTGATGAAAAAAGCACTTATTACCGGCATCACCGGACAGGATGGTTCGTACCTCGCGGATTTCCTTCTGGCCAAGGGCTACGAAGTTCACGGCATCATCCGCCGGGCCAGCACCTTCAACACCGATCGCATCGACCACCTTTATCAGGATCCCCATGTCAACGGGGTGAAGCTTTTTCTTCACTATGGCGACCTGGCGGATTCGGTGAATCTGGTGAAGTTGATTTACCAATTGAAGCCGGATGAAATCTACCATCTCGGGGCTCAAAGCCACGTCCGGGTCAGTTTCGACATTCCCGAGTACACCGCCGATGTGACCGGGGTCGGCACGATCCGCATCCTCGAGGCCATGCGCGAGGCCGGGGTGAAGTCGCGGTTCTATCAGGCCTCGAGCAGCGAGATGTTCGGCAAGGTGCGGGAGGTGCCTCAAACCGAGACGACTTCGTTCTGGCCGCGGAGTCCCTATGGGGTGGCCAAGGTTTTTGCCTACTGGGCCACGGTGAATTACCGCGAAAGCTACGGCATGCACGCGACCAATGGCATCTTATTCAATCACGAGAGCCCCCGCCGCGGTGAAACCTTCGTTACCCGCAAGATCACCCGGGCGGTTGCGGCCATCACACAGGGGCGTCAGAAGGAGTTGTATCTGGGAAACCTCGACGCCAAGCGCGATTGGGGCTACGCCCCGGAATATGTCGAGGCCATGTGGCTGATGCTCCAGCAGGATTCCTCCGATGACTTCGTGGTGGCGACCGGCGAAACCCACACCATCCGGGAATTTCTGGATGAGGCTTTCGGCCACGTCAATCTGGACTGGAAGGATTATGTGAAGCACGATGCGCGATATGAGCGCCCGGCGGAAGTTGATCTTCTGGTGGGCGATGCCTCGAAGGCCAAACGCCAGATCGGCTGGGAACCCAAGGTGCGATTCGCCGAATTGGTGCGGATCATGGTGGACGCCGACCTGGCCGCAGCGCAAAAACACACTTGACGCCCAGAGTGATCCGACGGACTATTCCTGCTTTTCCAAATTCCCATGGCCATCAAATGTGAAATTACCGGAGCCAAGCCCAAGCGCGGCTCCACCATCCACCGCCGCGGTCTCGCCAAGAAAAAGGGCGGAATCGGCATGCACGTCACCGCCGTAACCCCCCGCTGGCATTCGCCCAATCTCAAGAGCAAACGCGTTTGGGTGCCTGAACTGAAGAAGTTCGTCACCGTCAAAGCCACGGCTCGCGCCTTCAAGACGATCTCCAAAAACGGAGCCTATAAAACCCTGCGCAAAGCGGGAGTTGTCTGATCCCGGTCACCAAAACCCCCAAACCAAAACCCTATTATGGCCTTCAACGTAATTAGCAAAAGATCCGGCAAAACCTACCACCTCCATGCCCGCTTGCAGAAGCTCAAGGGCGGCCAGGAAGTGACCCTTTACTACTTCGCGGGCGTCCCGGGCCCTCTGGCCATTGATGCCCTCCCTGAAGGCTACCTCGTCTCGGAAAACGAGAAGACCGGCCTTCCTTTGCTCAAGAAAGCGAATAAGGGCGCCTGAACCAATCGGCCTCCGGGCCGTTCTTTCGGGAGTGCGGACATCCCCTTGCGCCGTGGACAGCCATGGTCGTGGCCCCGATTGAATCGATCAGGCCCTGGGATGAGCTGATCCGTAAGCCCGCTTGAGTCGTTCTGTTGTGACGTGGGTGTAAACCTGTGTGGTCGAGAGGCTGGCGTGACCCAGCAGGGTCTGAACGCTCCGGAGATCCGCCCCGCCATCCAAGAGATGCGTGGCGAACGTGTGTCTGAGCTTGTGGGGACTCAAATCGGCCGGTAGCCCGGCGGCTTGCAGATATTTTTTTATGGCCAGCCAGACGGACCGCGAGGAAAGCCGCTGCCGGGACTTGTTGATAAAGAGCGGCCCGGCATGCACGTTTGCCAGGCTGCGGTAGCGTGAAATGGCTTCCAAAGCCGGCTGCCCAACCGGGCAGATGCGCTCCCTGGCCCCTTTGCCAAAGACCCGGACGGTCTCGCTGATCGGATCAAGGTCCCGAACGTCCAGGGAGGTTAATTCCGAAAGACGGATACCGCTTGAATAGAATAGCTCAAGAATGGCTTCGTCCCGGGCCGCCATCCAGACCGGAGCCTGTTTCGTGGGCTCCACGGAACGCGGGTTTTCCAGGAGGGTTTCCATCTGTTTCACCGTCAGAAATTTTGGAAGAGATTTTTCCGCCTTTGGCAGATCAATTAACTTTATAATATTTGTATCCAAGATATTACGAATAACAAGAAATTGATAGAAGCTCCGTAAAGCTGAGAAGACAACGCGAATGGAGGCGCGGGCTTTTCCGGCCTTCATGAGGTGAAAAAGGAAGGCGCGGAAGTCCTCGATGGTGGCGTCCTTCCAGGAAACGCCGGGGCGGAAATCCCGAAAGCTTTGCAGGGCGATCCGGTATCCGGTCAGGGTATGAGGCGAGACGTTTTTCTCTCCCTCCAGATAAAGAAGAAACTGACCGGACAGCAGATCTCCGCCGGTTTGGGAGCGGGCCTTCCGGTCCGCGGTCTTGCGGCAGGGCTTTTTCAGGGGTGGGCACCCATCGGCACACCCAAGTCGGGCTGGGCGGTATCGTCCACCTTACCGCTCTTCGGGGTGCCGCGGTCGAATCGCAGAATGGTGCTGCGGGTTTCCACGCCATCGGGCGAAGTGGCCACGACGGGAATTTCGGAGGCGCCGTCGGGGAAGATGAAATGGTGGCGGAAGGAGCCGTCGGGATTGAGGGGAATCGGTTTTCCGTCGATGGTCACCCTGGCCCGCGGATCCGTGCTTCCAGAGAAGATGACCTCCGCGTTGACATGCATGAAAAGGCTGCGCTCCGGCCCGAAGGAACTGAGGGTTTCCGACCCGCCGGACCAGCTTGTGGTGGCGGCCTGACTCCAGCTCGACAGTGCGGCCTGCGGCCAGCTCGAGAGAGCGACTCCGCCCCAACGGGAGGTGGCTTGGGCAGCGGCTGTCCAACTGGTCAGGGCTGCCGTGGCCCAACTGGAGAGGGCGGCAGGCCCCCAGCTTGAAACACCGGGTCCGGCTTGCGCCGTAAACGCGCTGAATAAGCTGGTTTCCCCGGCACCCCACGGTCCTGCGGCAAGCAGTTCGCTGGCGCTTCCGCTGCGGAGTTTTTCCTCAAGGTGCTGGCGGATGCGGACCTCGATTTCTTCCGAACTGAAGGAACCGCTGGAAAGCTCTTCCAGCATCTCCGCACCCAGCAAGGCCTCGAGAACGATGCGTTGATCAGACGCGAGATCCGGGAAAAGTTCTGGTCCGAACGGCACCAGTTTTCCATCCTTCTGCAGCCGGGCGAGGGCCTGGATGAGGGTTTCGCCGGAGCGGATGGAGGTTTGCACGTTTTCCAGGAGATTTTGGAAACTCAAATGCAGGGGAATGGTGGCGTAGTCGAACTGGTCGGAATCCGACAAGTGGTCCGGTGGCGTCTGGATCGTGGCGGAGTGGGCGATGGCATTCCAGGTCGTTCCCCGGTAATAGCCGATTTCGACAGTGTATTTTGCCCCGGCTGTTTTTACCGGGATATACCAATTCCGGGTTTCAAACGAGACCTCGATTTCGGTCTCAACGGCTTCCTCGCCTTTATAAACGCGCAGGAAAGTCTGCCCGCCGGGATGCCGGGAAATATCGATATCCCAATAGGTGAACAACCAATGCGGTTCCTGGGCGACCAGGAAAATGGTATCGGTCCCGTAGCTCCGGGGGAGTTCGCCCAAGCGGTCAAGATCGCTGGTTTTGAATTCGGAGCTGTTTTCCACAGGTGGTCTTTGCGCCTTGGGGGGATTTTCGCGCCGGAACGGAGCTTTTCGCGCCGGGCTGGCTGACGGTTTCTCTTTCGTGGTCTTTTCCCCTTCGGTTTTCCTGCTCATGCAAGCTTAAAGTCCTCTCCTAAACGCATTTGAAACACAGGGTTTCCGCGCTGGCAACGGTTTTTTTGTTTCATTTTCGCCGCTCCTTGAAAATCTGTCGATATGGGGTAATTTTCCGGCATGAAATTGCGCATCCTTTCCTTTCTTGGAGTTGTTCTTCTGAGCGGCCAGGTTTTTTCCCAACAGCCCGCCGCGGTCGGTCCGCTGGCCCGGCAACTGAATGATGCCTTCGCCGGGGTCTACGAAAAGATCGCCCCGTCCGTCGTGGTGATCGAAGTCAAAGGAGCCGCCGAAACCAGCGTGCCCGGTTTACCGGAGGGCCTGGAGTTCTTTTTCCGAGGGCCCGATGGACGTCCCATCCCCGGACGCCCCGAACAGGGGTCCGGTTTTATCATTTCTCCGGATGGTTACATCGTGACGAATCAGCATGTGCTCGAATCGGTCGTGGCAGGCGAGGGGGTCACAGTTCGTTTGCGGGACGGACGGAAATTTCCTGCGAGCATCGTCGGGACCGACAAAAAATCCGATATCGCGGTTTTGAAGATCGAAGCGGAAAACCTTCCCGTAGCCGAACTAGCCAACAGCGACACCGTCCGGGTCGGGCAGTTCGCTTTTGCCATCGGTGCGCCCTACGATCTGCCCTACACGTTTACGGTCGGAGTCATCAGCGCCAAGGGCCGCGACGAACTTACTTCCAGCCAGACCTATGAGGAATACATTCAGACCGACGCCGCCATCAATCCCGGCAATAGCGGCGGCCCCCTTTGCGACATCGATGGAAAAGTCGTCGGCGTGAATGCCCTGATCAATGGCATCAATCGCGGCCTGGGTTTTGCCGTTCCGATCAACATTGCCCGTCAGGTCAGCGACCAACTCATGGCCCAGGGACGCGTTTCGCGCTCGTGGCTTGGGATTGAGATCGTCAGTTTGCAGGACAACGAGGAAGCCCGGCAGGATTTTCCCGGTCTGACCGCGGGCGTCATTGTGCGGAACATCGAGCCCGGCACGCCGGCCTCCGACAGCGAACTGCGCGCCGGTGATGTCATCTTGAAAGTGGACGGCAAACCCATCGCCCGCTCCCGCGACCTTCAGCGCGAAATCCTCTCAAAAAAAATCGGCCAGACCGTTCAACTCGAACTCTGGCGCAACGGGCAGACCACCACCATTGCGCTGCGCACCGGCGAGCAGCCGGAGAAACTTCTGCGCGCCTCGAACCGTCGCGATCCCGGGCAGTTCCCACCGCCCCGGACCGTGCCGCAGGCCAGAAAAAACACCCCGGGAGGAATTCACGGTCTTGTGCTGGAAAACGTCGGGGCATCCGCCTCCGTTCCCGGCGTGCGCGTGGCCGAGGTCGAACCCGACAGCGCCGCCGCTGTCGCAGGATTGGTTTCCGGCGACATCATTACCGAGGCGGCCGGCAAAGCCGTCCGCAACCGCGCGGAACTCGAAGCGGTGCTATCCGAGACCGACCTGTCCCGCGGCGTCATGTTCCTGCTCGAACGCAACGGGCAGAGAACCTTCAAGATCCTCAAGCCCTAGGGCAAAGTTGGTGGTTGAGAGTTGAGGGTCGACGGGGCATGATTCCGCTCCAGCAGAATCATGCAGCGTCTCCTCTCCCAAATCGGCCGCAGTCAGCGGCTCGCCGTGCTGAACCTGATCAAGCGCACGGCGGACGGCCTGACCGTGCGCGACATGGCCGATCGGCTCAAGATGAGTTACATGGGCGTGAAGCAGATCGGCATCGACCTGGAACGCGACGGCTACCTCGACACCTTCCGTCGCAACCGCGGGGTGGGGCGGCCCGAGCACATTTATCGCCTGACCAACAAAGCCCGCGATCTCTTCCCCCAGGCCGACAATGCCCTGGCCCTTTCTCTCCTCGAACAAGCGAGAAAACTTTACGGACCCTCAGCCGCGGAGAAAATCCTGTTTCTTCATTTTCAAGAAAAGGCCAAAAACTATGCGGAAAAAATCCGGGGTGACACGCCGGGCGAGCGCGCCAAATGGCTGGTCCGCCTCCGCGACAGCGAGGGCTGCATGGCCGACTTCGCGTCCGAACCCACCCTGCGCATCGTCGAACGCCATCATCCCATGGAGGCACTCTTTGCCGTCCTGCCCAAAGCCGCCGAGATGGAGCGGGACATGTTTCAGCAAATTCTCGGCACGACGGTGCGGCGTCAGCAGACCGGGGAAGGGGGTTCCTACGAATGCATCTATTTCGTGGGTTGAAGCCCGGTGTTTTCCTGTCACCTTCGCTCCATGTCCAAGATTCTCATCATCGCCGGCACCAACCGTCCGGGCAGCAACACCGCCAAAGTCGCCGCCCACATTGATGCCATTTACCGCGCCGCCGGCCATCCCGCGGAGGTGCTCGATCTCGCCGGGCTCCCGCCCGAGATTTTTGCCGCTGCCAGCTACGCAGAAAAGCCCGCGTCGTTCCGACCTTTCTCCGAAGCCGTCCTGCAAGCCACCGGCCTTCACCTCGTCACGCCCGAATACAACGGCAGCGTGCCCGGTGTGCTCAAGTACTTCATCGACATGCTGAAGTTCCCTGAGAGTTTCGAGCGTAAGCCTGTTGCGTTCACCGGTCTCGCCGCCGGCAGGTGGGGCGCGCTGCGTCCGGTCGAGCAACTGCAGACCATCTTCTGCTACCGCAACGCGCACATTTACCCCGAGCGCGTCTTCATTCCCTCGGTCAATGACCACCTCACTCCCGAGGGCGGCTTGAAGGATGAGGAACTGCTCGGGCGCTTGCGCAGCCAGGCTGACGGGTTTGCAAAATTCATCGCCTCGCTCGCGAAGAAAAGTTGATTTGATCGTGGCGCGATGCATTGCCGGGCGCTGATTTTCCTCCTTCTGCTGGGCCTGGCCGGCTGTGAGCGCGCGCCGAAGCGCGCCGACCTCGTTTTCATCAACGGGGCCGAACCCGAATCCCTCGATCCCGCCGTCATCACCGGCCAGCCGGAAGGCCGCATCGTCAACGCCCTCTTCGAGGGGCTCACCACCTTCGACGCCACGGCCCGGCCCGGTCCCGGCATGGCCGAGAGCTGGACCATTTCCGACGATAAGAAAGTCTACACCTTCACCCTCCGTGCGGACGCGAAATGGAGCGACGGAAACCCGCTCACCGCGCACGACTTCGTCGCCTCCTGGAAACGCACGCTCCGGCCCGAGACCGCCGCCAGCTACAACTACCAGCTTTTTCCGGTCAAGAGCGCCGCCGCGTTCGCCGACGGAAAGATCACCAACTTTGCCGAGGTCGGGGTGAAAGCCCTCGATGATCGCACGCTTGAGGTCACTCTCGAAAATCCCACTCCGTATTTTCTCGATCTTTGTGCCACGCCGCCTCTTGCCCCCGTGCCGACCGCCACCATCGAACGCCATGGCGACAACTGGATCAAACCCGGCCGCATCGTCACCAACGGCTCCTACCTCCTCGAGGACTGGCGCATTAACGACAGAATCCGTTTGCGCAAAAACCCCCTCTACTGGAATGCGAAAAACGTCGCCCTGGAAACAGTCGAAGTGCTGCCCATCAGTAAGGCCAATGTCGCCTTCAATTTCTACGAGAGCGGCCTGGCCGACCTCACGATGGACAAGGGCCTGGCCCCGCCGGCCCTTTTGGACGAGATCCGCAAGCGGGCCGACTTCCATGCCGCGCCGTTTCTCGGCATCTACTTCCTGCGCTTCAACTGCGCCAAGCCCCCCTTCGACGATCCGCGCGTCCGCGCCGCCTTCTCCCTCGCCATCAAGAAAGATACCCTCACGGAAAAAATCACCCGCGCGGGCGAGTTGCCCGCCACCAGTTTTGTCCCTCCCGGCATCGAAGGATACGTCCCGCCGGAGGCGCTCACCTTCGATCCTGAAAAGGCCCGGCAGCTCCTGGCCGGGGCGGGCTTTCCCGGGGGCAAAGGCTTTCCCTTCACCACTTATCTCTACAGCGAAGGCGAACTGAACGAGGCCATCGCCGTGGAACTTCAGAGCATGTGGCGCGAACATCTCGGGGTGGAAATCAACCTCGCCCGCCAGGAATGGAAGGTCTATCTCAACTCGCTCTCCAGCCTCGATTTCGGCATCGCCCGCTCCAGTTGGGTTGGCGATTACCCGGACCCCAACACCTTTCTTGATCTGTTTATCACCGGCGGGGGCAACAATCGAACCGGCTGGAGCGACCCCGCTTACGATCGACTGATCGCCTCCGCCACGGAGGAACCCGATGCTGCCAGACGCTTCGGGATTCTCCGTCAGGCCGAGGATATTCTCGTGAAAACTCAGACCCCCGTCTGCCCCGTTTTTTACTATGTCGGGATCCAGCTCTACGACGCCGGGAAAATCGGCGGCATCCAGCCCAACGTTCTTGACGAACATCCGCTCAAGGCGATTTTCCGCAAGGACGGCAAGACGCAGTGAACCAAGTGGATTTAGCGTTACCTGGTAGGGAGCGTTGTCCCTAACGCTCCGTCGACGGCGGGTTGGGGGACAACCCGCCCTACCGAACTGGCGCTAGATATACGCGGCCCGCAACATCTCGGCGGCGCTTTCGTCGAGTTGCTCGCGGGCGCGAACCTGGTTGAAGCGCTCGATCAGGTCCTCCGGGCGAAGCCGCTTTTTCTCGCTGCCGCGGAAGTCGTGCAGTACTTCGCCGCGGTTCATCATGACGATGCGGTCGCCCAGACTCACGGCCTGCTGCATGGAGTGCGTGACCATAAGAGTGGTGAGCTTGTCGCGGGTGATGACTTCGTTGGTCAGGGCGATGACCTGCTCGGCGCTTTTCGGATCAAGGGCGGCGGTGTGTTCGTCAAGCAGAAGGAGGTCGGGTTTTAACCATGAGGCCATGAGGAGGGTGAGGGCCTGACGCTGTCCGCCGGAAAGCGAACCGATGGCGTGGTCGAGGCGGTTCTCCAGCCCCATGCGGAGTCCGGCGATGCGATCACGCAGGGGGTTCATGAGATTGCGCGAAAGCGCCCAGCCGAAACCGCGGGCCTTGCCCCGGTGGGTGGCCAGGGCGAAATTTTCCGCAATGGACATGTTCGGCGCCGTGCCGCTGAAGGGATTCTGAAAAACCCTGCCGATGAGTTTCGCGCGGCGGTGTTCCGGCCAGCGGGTCACGTCCTGGCCGGCGATGCGGATGCGGCCTTCATCAAGGTAAAACGAGCCGGCCACGGCATTGAGGAGGGTGGATTTTCCGGAGCCGTTCATGCCGAGGACGACGACGAAGGCCCCTTCCTCAATGGTCAGATCCACGCCCTGCAGGGCGCGGACCTCGTTGACCGTGCCGGGGTTGAACGTTTTGCGGATGCCTTGGATTTCGAGCATAGTCAGGCGGAAGCTGTGGCCTTGCGCTTCAATTTGCTGATCGCCCCCGGCAGGACGAGGGCGGCGAAGACGAAGAGGGCGGTGATGAGTTTGAGGTCGTTGGGATTGAGTCCCCAACGCAGGGCAATGGCCACGAGCAGGCGGAAGAGGATTGATCCCATGATCGCCCCGATGATGGTGAGACCCAGACTGCGCGCGCCGGTGAGGGCTTCGCCAATGATAACGCTGGCCAGTCCCCACACGATCATCCCAATGCCCATCTGCGCATCGGCGAAGCCTTGATATTGCGCGAGCAGAGCCCCGGCGAGGGCGACGAAGCCATTGGAAAGGGCCAGGCCCATGACGACATAGCCTTCGACGTTGGCGCCGAGAGCGCGGACCATTTGCGGATTGTCCCCGGTGGCGCGCATGGCCGTTCCAATGTGCGTGCGGAAGAACAAGTAGAGAGCGCAGCCTGCGGCGGCGGCGGCGGCGAAGGCCATGGCGAGCAGGGCGGCATCGGCTGCGCCCACGGGCCAGCCGAGGATGTTGATGGTTTTTCCGCCGATCAATCCCTCGCCAATCTCCCCCGCATGGCTGGTCAGGGTGCGGGCCTGCATCAGCGGGATGTTGCTCCGGCCCATGACGTGGAGGTTGACGGAATACAGGGCGGTCATGACGAGGATGCCGGCCAGCAGGGAGTTGATTTTGAATTTGGTGTGGATCACGCCGGTGAGCGTGCCGGCCGCGGCTCCGCCGGCGGCCCCGGCGGCGGTGGCGAGGACGGGATGGACATTATGGACCAGCAGGATGGCGGCGATCGACGCTCCCAGCGTAATGGATCCATCCGTGGTGATGTCGGGGATGGAGAAAATGCGAAACGAAATAAAAACCCCCATCGCCAGGAGCGAGAGAATGAGACCGATGGTGAGGGCGCCGAGGAGAAGGGTCATGGAATTGCAGAATCAAGAAGGGGGGAGATCCAGAGAGCACCGCGGAGAAATTCGCTCTCGCCTGCGCCGCTGAACTCCCGGTTATCGTTCAAAAGATGCAGGACGGCGTTGAGGGTGTTGCCTGCAAAGAGAGTGTCCACCGTGGGCTTGAGTTCGATCAGGCCTTTCTGCAGCGGATGGTAGGGAAAGGCGGCGGCGTGGAAATGGCCGAGGACGCCTCCTCCCAGGGGGCGCAGCAGGGAGTGAAACTTGCCGCTGTCACGTGATGCGACGCCCGTGATGAGGCTGGTGGAATCGCGGAACAGGCGTTCGTTGCTGAACGACAGCCAGTCCCGGATTTCGGGAAAATCAAAGCGTCCGCCGGTGGTGGTCCGGGCGGGTGACTGGCGCAGGTTGGTCCCGACCAGCCCTGCCGTTTCCGTGATGGCGGCCAGGGCGATGGCGGACGCGCCGCTGAAAGCAAGGGCGGCGGCGGCGAGTTCCGCCAGTCCGACGGTGCGGGATTCGCTTTTGGCCTCGAAGCGTGCGAGGAGCGAAAAACCTCCTTCGCCGACGAGACCAAGCACAAGGTGGCCCTCCGGAACGAGGCGGCCTTTGCTGACAAGAAAATCCGGGCGGTTCGATCCGTCGGCGGGCTGGAAGGCGGCGGAGCCTGCGAGGGCCAGAAATTCGCCGAAGATCTTTTCGCAACCGGATTTTTCGGAACCGAGCGCGCCGAGTCCGAAGGCAAAAGATTTCTCTCCGAAGGTGAACTTTTGCGAGGCGTCTCCGCCCTTCTGCAGCACGTCCGGATTGCCGGTGATGGCCAGATTCATCCCGCCGCCGCCAAGGGCGAAGATCTCATAGGTCGCTTGCGGGGAGGTTTCGGTCCGTCCCTTTTCGATTTCGGGCGCCGGTGTTTTCTCCCGCGGTTTCGCGATGAGGGAGGCGAGTCCGGCGAGTTTGAGGGCGGATTCGACAAAGGGCGACGCGAGGCTGATGCTGAAGCGGCCCTTGATGGCGTGAAGCTCCTTGTAGAGCGTGAGGAGGACGCCGAGGCCGGCGGAGCTGATGTAATCCACCCTGGACATATCGAGATCGATTTGGTGTTCGCCCCGCCGCACGGTGGCATCGAATTCCTTTTGCACCGCGCCGCTCCAACTCGCATCAAGGCGTCCCGCGAGGTGGATGACGAGCGTTTCGCCGATTTTGGTTTGGGTGATTTCCATGGTCAGAAGGAGGATTGACAGAAGGGAACTAAGGAAGCGAAGGGAAGAAGGAGGGGGGGCCTGGCCGGCTTCGTTCTCTTCGTTTCCTTTTGTGAAAATTCATGTCCGGCTTTTATTCGATAACTTTATCCGCTTTTTTTAACAGGTCCGGCGGGATGGGCATTTCCACGGCGAGGGCATTGGGCGGGCTGATGGCGAGGACGACCTTGGACGGGAGGATGAAGGGCATTTTACCGGGGTCTTCCCCGCGAATCACCCGCTCGATCATGCGGATGGTTTCGCGTCCGGCTTCGTGATAATCGCGTCCAAGGGCCACGGCGGCGCCTTGCGGAACCATGGTGCTGTTGAGGCTGAAGAGCGGCTTGCGCGACTGGCGGGCGGCTTTGGTAATGGCGGTGAAACCGGCGCTGGTCATGTTGTCGGAAATCTGGGTGACAGCGTCAATCGGGCGGATCATGAGCGAGACGGCGGAGTCGGCGAGTTCGGCCGGGGAATTCGCGGCCACGGTTTCCAGAATGAAGCCGCGCTTTCTGCACTCGGCGGCAAAGGCGTCCTTGAGATCGACCGAATTGGCTTCGGCCGGACAGAACAGGGTGCCGAGGCGTTTGTAGTGCGGATAGAATTTCTCGAGCAAATCCAGCATGTCGCCGAAGGGAGCGAGCACGGTGGTGCCGGTGACATTGGGCAGGTGTTCGGTGTAGCTCTTACCCGCGCCCGCCGCCATGGGGTTGGCCACCAGGCTGAAGACGATGGGTTTGTTGCGGATTTTGGAGATGGCGGTTTGCAGACTGGGGGTGGAGAGCGGGACGATAAGGTCGGCCCCCTCGGTCACAGCGGTGTCGAGGCAGCCGGAAATGGCCGTCATGTCGCCCTGGGCGCTGCGGACTTTGACGGTGTAGTCTTTGCCTTCGACCAGCGGGCTTTCCTTCCAGCCATCCGTCATGCCGTGCAGAGTTTCCTCGGCGGGCGGGGATTCGTTGTAGAGCACGACACCGATTTTCCATTTCTTGCCGGTGGGATTTGGAGCGGGAGGAGCAACGGCCCGGGATTGTTCGACCCCATTTTCATCGATGACCAGACCTGCGCTCTGAATGAATGAGTCCGGGATGGTCCATTTGGCTTTGAGGCCCGTGGCGGTTTGCAGGTTCAGGGTGAGAGTCTCAGGCATCACATTTTCAATCGAAATGCTGGCGGGATCGCGTCCGTTCAGGATGTCGCCGGCGAGGAGGCCGGTCAGGCGGCCGACCTCTTGGTAATCCGCGCCCAGGTCGAAGAGCGCGCCCCGTTTGGCGTTGGGGGGAATGACGGTGAAAACCGGGATGCGTCCCTTCTTGGCGGCGGCAATGACGGAATCAACCGCGGTGATCACAGTGACATCGCCGGGCATCCAGATCGCGTCCACACCCCGGCTAACCAGCGCGGCGGCGGCCTCGCCGACCCCGGCGGAGTTCTCCACCGTGGTCTCCGAAAGGGTAAGTCCCATGTCGGCGCAAACTTTCCGCGCGAGTTTCACTTGGGCCTCGGCGTTGGCTTCGCCGGCGTTCCAAACCACGCCAACGGTCTTTAAAGCCGGATTCATCGATCGGGCGGTCTCAAACGCCTTGGCCACCGGCTGCATCGTGCCGTAACCAGCCAGCCAGGCCGGATGATCTGTCGGCGAAGTGATCCCGACCCCGGCGGCAACGGGGGAGGTGACGAGACCGAAGACATGGGGCCGGGCTGCGGCCTTGTTGGCATTGGCCACGGCCTGGAGCGATGGCGTGCTAATGGTCAACAGGAGGTCGTTGCCGCCGCTCACCATTTCCCTCGCGATGGCCTGGGATACGGTGACGTCGCCCTCGGCGTTGTAGCGTTTGATCTCCAGGTTTTGGCCTTCCTTCCAGCCGCGTTCGGCCAGCCCGGCGAAGATGCCGTCACGGCCCTGGTCGAGGACGGATTGCGAGGCATGCTGGAGCACGGCGACACGCCGGATGGTTTGTGGGTGAGACTTTCCCTTCGCCTGAATACGGGACCCGAGATCGGACAACAGCAAGAGCGCAGCCGCAGCCGCAATCAAAATCAGACCAAGAGCCAGACGGCGAAACGCTTGCAACATCGGGGTGGCAGATTGCCACTTGCGCCATTAATTTCAATCGGATTTGCGCGGAAGACTTTCCAATCCCGGCCGGGGAACCGGCGATGCTGGCGCAAATTGTCTCTGGCGCGGGTGGTCGGCGGAGGAGCTTGTGCGCGGTTCCGGCGGAGGACAGCAGAGGAGCGATGGCGCACGAAAGTGGCACACGCTTCCAGCTTGTGCGGCGGGTCGGTTCGGAAGCTGGAAGCTTGCGCGACTTCAGGAAATGCGAGCGTTTAAATACCTGCCGCATAGATACTTGCATTTCAGATCGCGTTGATTTTCAACCATTTTTTCCGCTCCTGAAAATGGCGAGGGGAGGGGAGACCGGAACAAATTGGCAGGAAAGGGCATTTTCGTTGTCCCAATTTGTCACCGTCTTCAAGGGCTGAACCTGAAGGGTGCAGGGCTCTACTCGCAAAACACGGCGAGGCGAGTGAGGCGATCCCGAACCAAGAGCATTCACTGCTGCGATACTTTGTCTGACCGGAAATATCCAGGCAAGGCATCGAGGAAATCTGCGTTTCCAAGATGGGCGGCAAGCTCGCTTGTGACGAACAGGCGGAGGTCAGGGGCTGATTCCTCGACCTGAGAAACAATGCTCTGGCACCCGTCGAGCAGCGTAAGAATATCCTCCAAATCCTTGCTGATATACAAATCCTTTAACCCGCGATCTCGAAATGCGGCCAGTTTCGTTGCCAAGATCCCGGGCCGTCTGGCCGGACTCATCCCCCCCAGTGATCAAGGCAGCCAGTATGCCAGGGAAGTCTTCACCTCAGCCCTGGCTCACCTCAGCCCTGGATCAAAGCCTGAACCGCCGCGCAAACTGCGACGATCACGCCACCGCCGAATCCTTTTGGGCCCCCCTCAAAACCGCATGCTGCAACAACACCCTTCCTGCCACCAGAGCCGAAGCCCGCTCCATGATCTTTGACGACAGCGAAACCTTTTACAATCCGGTGCGCCGCCACAGCGCTCTCGGGTTCCTGTCCCCAGTGGCTTTTGAAAATCAGTTCAACAATAACTCACTCTTTCCTGTCCGCGTTTTCGGCTCGACTTCAGTCTGAGGATAGCAGGGGTGGATGCCCCTGCATTGGAAGCCTTGGTGGGCAGCGACGCGAGGAAAGTCGCGCTGGCGAAATTGGCATGGAAAAAGACGACGGTCTCCCAAGGCTGGATTGCCAGGAGACTGGTCATGGGGAGCCCAGCCAATGTCAGCCAAGCCCTGCGCAGGATCTCGTGGAAGGACCTCGAAAAGAAGTTGTCCCCCGGGCTCTCGAAATTTCTCCGGAAGGCGAGAGGCTGACACGCAGGCTTCCCCCTGTGTCAAGATTTGACTACCGACCCCTAGTTTCTCGCCCCGGAATTCCTCAAGAACCTTTCTTTAACCGTTTCGAGACCAGGCGAATTTCCTTGAGCAGATCGTCTTTGCCGGTCTCGCCTTTTTGCAGGATTTTCTCCACCGTGTCGAAGAGGACACCGCGGTCCTCCTCGGTCAGATCCTTGGCGGTGAGCACGATGACGGGGATTTCCATCCACTCGGGCCTGCTGCGTAATTTTTGCAGGAATTCAAAGCCATCCATTTCCGGCATCATCAAATCAAGAAGAATAAGGGCGGGAATTTCCAGGGCGATTTGTTCGAGGGCGACGCGTCCGTTTTCGGCCGTGCGGACGGCAAAGAGCTCTTTTTCCAAGGTGCGCTGGATCATCTCGCGCGTGGCGGAATCATCCTCCACGAGCAGGACGGGCCGGGTGTCTTCCGGCTGCCGGTAGCGTTCAAGAACGGCCAGCAAACGTTCCCGTTCCAACGGCTTGGTCAGATACTCCTGGGCCCCGAGCGAGAATCCCAGGGCTTTGTCCTCCAGCATGGTGGCGAGGATGACGGGAATGGCGTGGAGAACCGGGTCGTTTTTTAGTTTCGAGAGCACCGTCCAGCCGTCCATGCCCGGCATCATGACATCGAGGACGATGATCTGCGGCTTGATCTGGCGGGCCAGTTCGAGGCCGGTCGCGCCATCGGCGGCCAATCGGACCGCGTAACCCTCCTTGGTCAAGGTGCGTTGGATGACATCGCGCACGGTGGCGTCGTCATCAATCACCAACACTATGGGCCGGTCGCCCTGCGCTTCACTCGCTGAAGACGCTTGCAGGGGGACGGGGGCCTCCTCGGAAACGACTTCGACGGGCAGCCAGAAGGTGAAGGCGGTTCCCTTTCCTTGCTCGCTCTGCACGGAAATATCGCCGCCCATCATGAGGCAGAATTTTTTACTGATGACCAGCCCGAGGCCGGTGCCGCCATATTTGCGGGTGGTCGAGCTGTCCGCCTGGCTGAAGGCCTGAAAAAGCCGGGTCAGTTGCTCGGGGGTCATGCCGATGCCGGTATCGCGAATGATGAAAACTATCCGATCCGCGCCCGCAACGGTCTGGCGTTTGGTTTCCACGGTGAGGATTCCTTTCTCGGTGAATTTCGCCGCGTTGCTTAGCAGGTTGAAAAGGGTCTGCCTCACCTTGGTGAGATCGGCGCGCATGCTGCCGGGATGTTCCGGGCAGTGAATCTCCAGGGTGTTGCGGTTTTTCTCGACGAGGGGACGGATGGTGGAAACGACCTCCTCGAGCATGGTCTTCACGTCAAAGGACTCGACATAAACGGTCATTTTGCCCGCCTCGATTTTCGAGAGATCAAGCACGTCGTTGATCAGGGAGAGTAGGTGCTTCCCGGCGCTGTGAATTTTTTTGAGGTCGGCCGTGAATGCTTTCTGGCCGAGGTCCTCCGCCTCTTCGGCGAGCATCTCACTGTAGCCGATGATGGCGTTCATCGGGGTGCGCAACTCGTGGCTCATGTTGGCCAGAAAATCGCTCTTGGTCCGGTTGGCGGCCTCGGCCGCCTCGCGTGCCTCCTGGGCTTGGCCGACGGCACTCTCCAGCGCGGCGGTGCGGTCCTGCACGGTTTTTTCGAGGTTCTGATTCCATTCCGCCAGGCGGCGTTCGCGGGTTTGGATTTTGTCGGCCATGGTGCGGAAGGTTCTGGCCAGTGCACCGAGTTCGTCCCCCCGGACCGTGAGCGGCGCGAGGCTGGCGGGATCGAGATTCCCGGTTTCCAGCGCGGAAGCGGCCTGCTCAAGCCGGGTGATGGGGACGGTCATCCGTTTCGCCACGATGGTTACGAGCACGAGCATCACCCCGAGGGCTGAAGCGGCGATGAGACTGGAGCGAAGGGCCAGCGCCTGGATGGGCTGCAGGATTTCCTTCGCGGGGACATTCAGGACAACCTTCCATCCGGTCAGCGGGGCCTGCCACCAGTAAATGCGGCGCATTTCCCCGTGGATTTCCGCGCGGGCCGATCCGTTGGGTTTGTCTGTCACCAGCCTGCCATCCGGAAGATTCTTTACGTCTTCGCCCGCAAAATCCTTGCTGAGCATCAGGCGCTGCTCCGGGTGGGCGATGATCTTCCCCTTGCGACTGACCAGATAATTGTATTCGGACGAGGCCGCGTGCGCCGCCTGATCTCCCAGGTGCAGATGGATGTTGGATAAAATGGCCCGCATGTGGTCGAGGGCCACGTCCGCGCCCGCCGTGCCAATGTATTGGCCGTCCGCCCCGATGATGGGAGCGTTCAGGCTGACCATGGTGATATTGGACCCCCCGTCATCGTAATACGGTTCGGTCACGTTAAACCGGCGGGTGTTTTTCGGGGTGTTATACCATTCCCATTTTGGGTCGTGGTAATCGTAGTCCACCCGGGCGGGATTGGGAAAACTGTTGCGATCCACCCAGGGCATGGAAAACGGTTCGTCCCAGCGCATGCCCTCGAAGGCTAGATAAACGCCATAGACTTCCTCAGGGGGAACGGCGGCCAGCAGGGCGGACAGGAACGGCACGGCCTGCCCGTCCGGTCGCGCGCCGAGGGTTGTCTGCCGGGCGGCAATGGCGATTGGCAGCATGCCAACCCTGCGGATGAAATCGTCCAGATCCACGGCGGCAGCCTTGACCCGCTGAAGCGCCTCCGCTTCGGTCTGCTCCTCGATGATGCGGCGGCTGGCGTTGTAGTTCAGCCAAGAGGTCACGCCCAACACGACGCACATGGTCAGGCCGATGGACCATTGAAGTTTCCGGGCAAAGGTTCGGGGTGTGATCATCGGTTGGATAAAGTGACAGGCACGGAAAATATACTGCGGCAGAAAGGGGTCGGACACGAATGGCACTAAGTTCAGGGGGGATTTTGGAGGACATCACAAACCAATAAACAGTCCCCTCCTCGCGCTCCCCGTCAATCCAGCGCCGGCAATTGCCCATCGGTTCATCACACTCTCCGAGGCTTGATACGCCAGGCTTCGGCCCCATCGCTCCGCGATCCAATTCACCGGCTTCAGGCCCGGATCACAGAGATCGGGATCAGGTGATATTCAGGGACTTGAGCAGGGCCTGATTGATCTGACCGTTGGGGGGGAGGCCGTTATCCGCCTGATATCTCGCGATGGATTGCTGCGTTTGGGGTCCGATGTCTCCATCAATGGGTCCGCCGTAGTAACCCCGGCGAGTGAGTTCCACCTGCACGGAAACCTGCACGGGATAGGTCGCATAGACCGGATAGGTGACATAATACGGGCGGGCAATAACACTCCAACCCGCATAGACTCCGATCGGGGCCAGATAGGCCGTGTTCACCACGACAGTGGCGGACCGGTAAACTCCCCCGTTGTAAACGTATCCGCTGCGGTATCCGTTCCAACTGCTGGCGGATTTACTGACCGAGCCGCCGTTCGGCCCCTGCGCATTCACGCTCCCGGTCGAATAACGTCCGACTTTCGTCGCGGAGGCATCGTAGGTCCCGCCATTCGGCCCCTGGGCACTCACGCTCCCGCTCGAATAACGCCCGGCCTTCACTCCCTGTGCCTCCACCGAACCGCCGTTCGGCCCCTCCCGGGATACGCTTCCAGCGCGGCCGGCCATGGCCGGGGTCAAAGGGAGAAGTGCGATCAGGAGAACAGTGAGTTTCTTCATGCCTCGAAAACCTAGAAAAAAAACGACGCTGCTGCCAGTGAAATTTTGCCGCGCGCAGTTCCCCAGAGTCCGGGCCTTCGCTCGCAGGCAAAAGGGTCCGCCCTCCCACCACGGGGACTCCACCCCGCAATCACCGCCAGTCACTCTTGAATTCGCGCAAGGGGAAATGAGGGTTTCCGTGAGAGAAACGGCAGGGGGTGCGCCAGCCGGCCGGGCCAGAAAAACACCCCCGGCAGGAAACCCTCCGTCGCAAGATCATCGGCGTTCATGGCCCGATCCGGCGGAACAAAAACAGATTTCACCCTCCGGAACCGGGCGGAAAGGCCCGGGCGGCAGCGGCGCGCAGCTTGTCTTTTTTGCTCATGCGCCGGCCTTTGATGCCCCCGGGGGATGCGGCGGCCGGAACCTCAGTTTGGACAGGCTCGAAGCCCGGGATCTGTTCGCGCGGGAGAGGGAGTTGATACCGTTTTTCAATGAGGAGAAAATGGGCGTGCGTGCCGGAGCTGACGAAACTGATGGCCAGCCCGGTCGCTCCGGCCCGGCCGGTGCGGCCGATGCGATGGGTGTAGTCCACGGCGGAGCGCGGCAGGTCGAAGTTCACCACAACCTGCAGCCGGGTCACATCGATCCCCCGGGCGGCCAGGTCGGTGGCAAGTAACACGGGGAGGCGGCCGGCCTTGAAGTCCGCCAGGATCTGCTGGCGGGTGCCCTGGCTGAGTTCGCCGTGCAGGGCCGCGGCGACCAGGCCGGCCTGGCGGAGTTTCTGCGCGACATGCTCGGTCGCGTATTTGGTGGCGACAAAGACGAGAACGCCTGACCATTGGTTTTTCTGGATGAGGTGACGCAGCAATTGGGTGCGGCGCGGCGCATCGACCTCGATGACCCGCTGCAGGATATCCGGCTTCGTTTCCGGGGCGGAGGGCACATCGACGCGAACGGGTTCGTGCAGCAAGGCGGCGGCCAGGGTGGATACGGCCAGGGGAAAGGTGGCGGAGAAGAGCAGGCTTTGGCGGCGTCCGGGCAGCAGAGCCACGATGCGGCCGAGTTCGTCGCGAAATCCCTTCTCAAGCAAACGATCCGCTTCGTCCAAAACGAGAAGAGTCACGGCGGACAGCGAGACGGCGTTGTGCGCGATCAAATCGAGCAAGCGGCCGGGAGTGGCCACCACGATGTCGGCTCCGCCGCCGAAGGCCATCATTTGGGGATTAATCGAGACCCCGCCGTGGACGACGAGGGTTTTGAGCATGCGGGGCAGGTGTTTGCCGCTGTGTCGAAGGGTCTCGCCGACCTGCCCGGCGAGTTCGCGGGTGGGCACAAGAATCAAGGCCCGGACAAAACGGCCCCGCGGGCGCGGGCGCGACGGCGCACTCAAGAGCTGCACGATGGGCAGGGCATAAGCGGCCGTCTTGCCGGAGCCCGTTTGCGCGCAGGCCCAGACATCCTCGCCGCGGAGGATCGCCGGGATGGACGCGAGCTGAACAGGTGTCGGGGTGGAGTAATCCTGTTCGCTGATGGCACGCAGCAGCGGTTCGGAAAGGCCAAGTGAGGAGAAGGACATGGAAAATAAGGAGCACGTTTGGGGGAAACGTCACCCCTGTCCTCATGATGGACTACATCGCGGCGAGACTTCCATCTTCATTTCGGGAAGAAGGAATTTGTCCTGCGCTCCCGACTTTCTCATCCGCCATGGGGAGGCGCGATCAACGGCCGGGCTAGCTCAAAAAGACCTTCACCAACTCCTCAATCCCCTCGTCGTTCATCGACTTGACCTCACCCAGGGCACGGCTGTTGATGACGGCCTCGGCGGTGGACTCCAGGACCTCCAGCCGGTCGAAGGCATCCAAAATATTCTGCCCGAGCACCAGGGCGCAATCGTTCCGGACCAAAGCAATCGGCGCCGCCGGGGTGAATGAGGAGGCGATGCGATCGGGGTCCTCAGAGATCGAGGCGAAAGGCAGGACCGCCACATCGCGGAGAAAGATGTAACTCTCCGGGATGGTCCGGGGGTCGAGCATGGTGTCCGAAACCGAAAACGCCGTGGCGTTGACCGGGGTCGCCTTCACGATGGCGCGGATTTCCGGATGGCGCGCCTAGATGGGCGCATGCAGCAGATGGGCGCGGCTGGGCCGCCCGCCCGCTTCGCACCGCCCCCCGCGCACCAGGACCAACTGATCCGGCGTGACGGTCGCGCGGTCCACCAGTTCGCCTGTGATCAAAAATGACTCCTCATCCACCCGCACGGAAAAACTCCCCGCGGCGCTGGTCCGCAAACGCTGTTGATACCCCCGCCGGATAAAATCGCAGCGCTCGGTCCGCAACAGCCGTTCCTCACTTGACGCCTCCCCCGCGGCGAAAGTTTCCATCGCAGTCACGGGTTTTACCCCGATCGAGAGTTCGGCGTCGGAGAGATATCGCACCTCGCCCAAGGCACTGGCCTTGACGATTGTTTTCGCCACAAATTCCAGCATCTCAAAACGCCGGAAGGCTTCCTGAAAATCCCACCCGCCGACCACGACGCCATGATTTTCCAGCATCACACAATCATGACCCCCGGTGAAAACCTCCGCGATGCGTTCGCCCAACAGCGCGCTTCCCGGCCAACCTGACAACATCGGCCCCTTCTGGTATCTTCCATCCGGCAGCCAACGGCACCACACGCTCAAGGTCTGCATGAAGCACCGCGGCATCGAACTCCGGCCGGCATCCGAAAACTCGACGGTGATGACGGATGGCGAAGTTTAGATGAAGGAATTTTTCCTGCTCCCCAGTGGCCTCGTTTCATCACACGCCGATTACGTGTGGGCCACCCTCCATCCGGGCAAAGCATCCGGAGTCCACCTCATTGCCGTTGCCTCCCGCAGCGACATGACCGAATCCGAATTCGCAAAAGCCGCCACCGACCTCGTGGGAGGACTCCCTCTCCCGACAAAGCCCGCAGGCCTTCTCGCCGAAGGCGGAAAGGGCGATTCTGCGCCCGCTCTTTAGGCTGATCCCAAACTCCCGGCCCGCTTCGCCCACTCGATCGTGTTACCCGTGTCCTCGGTTTGCACCCTGGGTAATACTTGAAAACAACGCGGCCCTCGGGCATCGTAATTCGTCTAATTATTTCTCCACCATGAACGACCAAATCAAAATCTGCTGGTATCGCACGAAAGTTGACAAAGCCGTGATGAGTGCGCTCATGAAACCGAGCGATGCCAAAGCCTTCCGCCAGGTCATCCTTCAACTGGGCCTCTTTGCGCTCACCGCAGCGCTGGCCTATCTGGCCTTCCTGAACATCAGCATCTCAAATCTCGCATGGTCCCTGCCGCTACTTGCGCTTGCCCTCTTCGTGCACGGCACATTCAGCACGTTCCTCGGCGGCGGGATTCCCATGCACGAGCTTTGTCACAAGACACCGTTCCGCACGAAGATGTGGAACGAGGTTTTTCTCCGCATCTACTGCTTTTTTGGCTGGAACGACTACGTTTCGTATCGCGTCAGCCATGTGAAGCACCATCAGTTCACCGTCCACACTGAACACGATGGCGAGGTCGTGCTCCCCTACAAGCTGGATTGGGACAGCGTGAAATTTATCCTCGGACAGCTCACCGTGGATCCAAAGCAAATGGTCGGAGTGATCGGGGGATTTGTCCGCACGGCCTTCGGCGATACGTATGCCGGAACGTTTTTCAAGCGCGAATGGCTGAAGCGTGTCCTGCCGGAATCGAACGTCGCAGCATGTGCCGAGCGACGCCGCTGGGCGCGGATCGTCCTCTCAGGCCAGATCCTGCTCGCCGCGCTCTTTGTGGCAACCGGCCACTGGTTCCTGATCGTGGTGGTGAACCTTGCGCCGTTTTACTGCGGCTGGCTGTTGACGCTTTGCGGGATGCCGCAGCACATCGGGATGACCCCGAATGTTCCCGACTTCCGGCTCTGCTGCCGGACCTATACGTGCAGTTGGTTCCCCGCATTTCTTTACTGGAACATGCAGTATCACCTCGAACACCACATGTTTCCCTCCGTGCCCTTCTACAATCTTGGAAAGCTCCGCAAGGCCATCGCGCACGATCTGCCGCCGGCCACACACGGCCTCTGGACGACCTGGAAAGAAATCATTCCGATCCTGAAAAAGCAGCGGGAAGATTCGTCCTACTCGTTCGTTCCAGTGTTGCCCGGGAGCAACGGCGAGGTTGCCAACGATTTGCAGATTCTCACCGAAGTCGGCGCAGCGGGATAGTTGCAGCCCCCCGGTGTCTCCGCGTCTCTGGAATGTGAAAAAAATCGTGAGGCAAACCGGCGTCAGGGTGCAAAACCCAAATCAGAAGGTATTCCTTTGCTGAGAAGACCGTCATTTTTTCGTCAGAAGGTCTCGATCATCGCTCCCGGCACACGCCGGAAAACTTCCTGATTGCTGGTCACCATAACGTGGCCTTGGGCGAGAGTGTTGGCGGCAATATCGCGCGCATTCGACGCGTAAAATGCTTTAAGAAAACACCATGGATACTGTAGAATCCAATTATTTCATGATCATTACTACGCTCATCGTGTGTTTTCTACTCGCGTTCCTGCCGCTGGTGATCAGCGCCTGCTCCCTCCGCTACGCGGCCAATGTTTTCAGCAAGGCGATTCTGGGTCTGTCGGCCGTGAGTTTCCTGCTCGGACTGGCCCAAACCGGGTTGCTCGTCGGCCTTTCCTACCGGCTTTTCGAATCAGAGCAGATGAAGCAAGCCAACCTGGCCCTGCAATATGTCAGCGTCGCCGGGGGCTCGCTCATGATTGTCGCGGGATGTTTGTGGGTGGGTTACTTTCGTCTGCTGATGAAAAGCAAAACCGCGCCGGGCGGACGGTTCCCCGCGGGGCACGCCGACCGGCCCCGGTCGATCCGATGAGCGTCCAGCCGATGACGGAAAAGGCGCCCGATCCCCTGCCCGCCATCCGGCCGCGCCGGGAGAAAGCGGAGCCGGAACGGGATTGGTTTTCCGATGAAGTGCCGGGCGCGAGAGCGTTCCAACCCGCGCCGGCCACGCCCCCGAAGTCCGCATCCGGGCGCAGGCCATCGGCCCGGACGGGCGGGGCCAAGTCGAAGACACCGAGGGGATAGCGGCGAGCGACGGATGCATGCCAGTTGGCCAGCGGAGTTTGAAACCGGATTGATTCCGACGGACAACGCGATGGGGATCATGACCGAGGAGTTGTCGCCGGCGGCGGCGGCCTTCGTGGCCATGGCGGCGACGGCCACGCGCCCGATTCTGGATATCGGGGCGGCGTACGGAAACGCCACCCTGCCGGCTTTGGCGGCCGGAGCGACCGTGCTGGCCAATGACCTCTCGGCCTCGCACCTTGCGGTGCTGGCGGAGTCCGCGCCTTCAGACCATCGCAGGCGTTTGGTTTTGCTGCCGGCGCGATTTCCCGGGGAACTGCCGCTGGCGGAAGGGAGTCTGGACGGAATCCTGTGCGGACTGGTGCTGCATTTTTTCGATGGCCCGGGGGTGGAACAGGCTTTGGCCGCGCTCTCTCGCTGGCTGGCTCCGGGGCGTTCGATCTATGTCACGGTGATCACCCCGAGCAACAGCTATTTCCGGGTGACCCGGGAAAGCTATGCGGAACGGGTCAGGAAGGGCGATCCCTGGCCGGGAATCCTCGATCCGCGACCGCTGCATCCGCCGCGGTGGCGCAGGCAGTTGCCGGAGTTCGTTCACCTTTTCGAAGAAGAGACCCTGCGGCGGCTGACGGAAGCGGCGGGGTTCGCCATCGAGACGCTGGAGTATTTTTGCTTCGAAAAATTCCCCGCGCATTTCCGCACGGATGGCCGGGAATATCTGACCATGATTGCGAGAAAGCCGGTCCGGCAGGATTGAGTGCGGGCCTTCCTCAACCCGTTCTTCCCGTCCCGTCGCATTTGGGCTATGAGGCAGGGCAATCGATGAGTCCTTCCGAACCATCCGCCAAGCGGGAGCGTCCCGACGCCGTCACGGTGCTGTTCATCATTTTCTGCTTCGGGGCCGTGACGTTCTTCGGGCTTTTTGGTTTTCAGATCGTGGAGGTGCTGGCCGGACGCGACCGCTCCGCCGGCCTGCTCGAGGTGGGCGTGGCCATCGCGGCCCTGGTGGTCCGCAGCGTGGGCATGATAAGACTTTTCCTGATGAAGGCGGATTGCTGGCTGTGGCTGGCGGCCGCGCTGGTCATCGCCCTGCCCATCACAATCCTGAGCATTCTCAACCACCGCGTGTTGGGTCACGACCTCACCGCGCCCGTCCTCTCCAGCATCGTGCAATATGTGGTCGCCACCGGCGTCATTTACTACGCGTACCGGCTTTTTCCCGACCCGGGCAAGGCCTGACCCGGGCCGAACCCCGCAATCAACCCAACCCCCGGATAGCGTCTGCTAACCCAACCGCACGGCGCGGGCCTGGGCCAGAAGGCACAACTCGGCCGCCTTGAAAGCGTGAGCCTGGGTCATGGCGTGCTCGGTGCGGTTGAGGCAATCAAGAATCAACTGCCCGAAGAAGGGATAGCCGGATTTTCCCGCGCAGGAGATGCGATGTTCGCCCTTCTCATCGACGAGATAGAGCTGGTCGCCCTCGGGATTCTCCGCGCTGAGTTCGATGTATTTGCGGAGTTCGATGTAGCCCTTGGTGCCGAGAATGAGAATGCGTCCGTCGCCCCAATTGCGGAGTCCGTCCGGGGTGAACCAATCGACGCGGTAATAGCCGGACGCGCCATTGTCGGCGGTGAGGGACGCCTCGCCGAAGTCCTCGAGTTCAGGATGGGCGGCGTTGTTGTAGTTGGCGACGGCGCTGAAATTCACCGTCGCGTCCTTCGCGCCGGTGTAGTGAAGAAACTGTTCGCTCTGATGGCTGCCGATGTCGCAGAGGATGCCGCCGTATTGTTCGTGGCGGAAAAACCAATCCGGACGGGACGGGGCGGTGAGGCGGTGCGGACCTGTGCCGATGGTCTGGACGACGCGGCCGATGAGGCCCCCGGCCACAAACTGGCTGGCCAGGGTGGCGCACTCCACATGCAGGCGTTCACTGTAATAGACCATGTATTTGCGCCCGGTCGCAGCGACGGTGCGGCGGGCGTCCTCGAGTTGTGCGAGGGTGGTAAAGGGCGTTTTATCGGTGAAGTAGTCCTTGCCGGCCTCGAGCACGCGGCCGCCGAGCGGGCCGCGTTCGTTGGGGATGGCAGCGGCGGCGACGAGACGGATGGCGGGGTCCTCCAGGATCGTTTCCAGGCTGGGGGCGGGGCGGGCCTGAGGGAATTTCTTGAGAAAGGCGGCGAGGCGGTTGGGGTCGGAATCGTAAACCCAGCGGAGTTCCCCGCCCGCTTCCACGAGGCCGTTGCACTGTCCGTAGATATGACCGTGATCGAGGTGGGTGGCAGCGAAAGGAAAGTCCCCGGCTCCACAAACCGGCGCGGGTTTGCCCTGTGGCGCGTAGGTCATTCCTTCGGCAGCAGCCATGGGATCACGCGGCGAGGTGGGCCTTGATGTGGTCGAAGCTCTGCGCGAGCGAATCCACCGGATCACCCGGGCAGATGTCCTGCTCGACGATGAACCACTGACAGCCGGACTTCTCCGCGGCGGCGATGATTTTCTTGAAATTAAGATTGCCCGCGCCGATCTCGCAGAAGGCCTGCTGGTTTTCCGCGTTGGTCATGTAGTCCTTGAGATGGATGAGGGGCAGGCGGCCGGCCAGCCTCTCGCACCACTCGACATTTTCGCCGCCGCCGTAGTGAACCCAGAACGTGTCGGGTTCCCCCTGAAGATACGCGGGATTTGTTCCCTCGTAGATGTGTTCGAGGATGGTCTTGCCGTCGAGCTTGCGGAATTCGTGGTTGTGATTGTGGTAGCAGAGGGTGAGGCCGGCCTCGGCGAGCAGCTTGCCGGCGGCGTCAAGTTTACGAACAAGGCCGGTGATGCTCTCGCGGCTGGTGAAGTCCACCCCGGAAGGATACGGATAGGCGGTGAAGGTGCAGCGGAGCTTTTTCAGGCGCTCAATGACTTTTCCCGGTTCATTGAGGATGGTTTCGGAACCTTCGTGGGTGGCACAGCAGACGAGCCCCTCGTCATCGAGAATCTTGTTCAGATCCTCCTCCGCGATGGGCCCCATGCCGCTGACCTGAACGGCAGTGTAACCGATCTGGCGGATGCGGCGGAGGGTGACGGCGATGTCGGACGGGGTCTGGAGGAGATCCCGGCAGGTGTAGAGCTGGGCGGCGACCTGGGTAAGTTTCATGGATTTATTTGGTGAAGGATTTGCTGAAATCGTCAGCGGCGACCGGGAGCTTTACGGCTTTTTTGGGCGTCGAGCTGCTGATCTTTTTTTTAGAAAGCGCGCATAGACCGCGGCATTAAGGGGAAGATCGACCGTCCGGCCGGTGCAGGACGAAAGAATCATGGCATTGGCCAGTTCGACCGAACGGAGGCCCTCGGCGGCAGGGGCAATGAGCGGGGTCTTGTCGAGAACCGCCCGGGTGAAGTTGTCCAAAATCTCCCCATGCTGGCCCCCGTGGCCGGACACGGGAATCTCGACGTTCCAAATCGCAGGCGCGGCGAAGGCCTGCGGTGTGGTGCGGCTGAACTCCGACATTTCCACCTCGTTGCGGGTGAAAAGAAAGCGATCGTTCTCGATGACCACGCGGCCCCTTTCGCCCGTGACCTCGAGACGGTTCGTCCCGGGGGCCTCGCCGGTGGAAGTGATGAAAACGCCGGTCGTGCCATCGGGGTATTCCAGGAACGCCGTGACATCGTCCTCGACTTCGATGTTGTGGTAGCGACCGACCTGGCAGTGGGCGCGCACTTTGGAGGGCAGGCCGAAGAGCCATTGCCAAAGGTCGAGATTGTGCGGGCATTGATTCAGCAGGACTCCCCCGCCCTCTCCGGCCCAGGTGGCACGCCAACCGCCCGAGGCATAATAGGCGGCGGTGCGGAACCAATTCGTGATAATCCAATTGATACGACGGACTTTTCCGAGCTCGCCGGCCTGGATCAATTCGCGGAGCTTGATGTAATACGGATCGGTCCGCTGGTTGAACATGGCGGCGAAGACCTGCTTTTTCGAGCGATGCGCGGCGATGAGACGCTCGCAATCCGCCTTGTGGACGGAGATCGGTTTCTCCACCAGCACGTGAAGCCCGGCGCTCAGGGCCTCGATACCGATGGGGGTGTGGGAATAGTGCGGCGTGGCAATAAGGACGCCGTCCACCTTCCCGGAATGGATGAGATCGCTGGCGCTCGTGAAACGGGCGGGTTCCTGGAAACGGGCCAGCGCTTCCTCCTGCGCATCACAAACTGCGGCAAGGCGGCAGCGGGGAATTTTTCCGCTCTGAATGGCGCCGGCGTGGGCCCGACCCATACTACCGAGACCGATGATGCCGAGGCGAAGTTCTTTCATAGAGGAGCGCAAAAACGAAAAAGCAGGAGGCGAATGAAGTCCCTCCGTGTTAGGAGCCACCACCCCTCGGCGTCAAATGAAATCCCCGGCCGATCCACCCTGCGGGCGCGAAACGGAAAAAAAGTTCATTTTCTGATTAACAAGAATGTCTCTCGAGTGGAAGATGAGAGGCTTTCCGCCTTGATTCCCTTCCGACTTCGATCACCCCGCGCTTCACGTTCATGAACACCACAAAATTTCTCACCCTGCTCTTCGGGGTCTTGCTGGTCCTCAGCGCCATTGCCGCGGTCTGGCGACCGGACCGCGCATTGCATGGCAAGGTTCCCCTCGTCTGGGTCAGCGACAACAACCCCGCCCGCACCCTGCAAATCGCCGCCTTCAACGAGGAGAACCCCGGCCTCTCCCTGCGGCTGGACTACGGAAACAACGGCCCGCAAAAAATCATTCTGCAGAGCAGCAGCGGGGTCGGGCCGGATATATTCGACTATCAGGATGACGACATCGGAACCTTCGTGGAAGCCGGCGTGCTGTGGGATGTCACGGAACCGGCCGCGCGCATGGGTTTTTCCGCCCGGAATGATGGGTGGAAAAGCGGAGTGAACACCCTCATATACAAAGACCGCCAGTATGGGTTTCCCTGCAACATCGGTTGCGGCATTCTCATTTATAACAAAAATGTCTTCGATTATTTCGGCGCGCCCTATCCCAAAGCTTTGATGACCTGGGAGGAATTCATTGCGCTGGCGAAGCAGGTGAACTCGGCCACCAATCCCACGGGCGACCCGAAGAGGCCTATTTACGCCGTCAGCGGTGTCGATTGGCGGGTTTTCTTCACCACCCAACGCGGAGAATACTTCCGGGAGGACGGCCAGTTGAACATTTCCGACTCCCCGGAACTTCGCCAGGCCTTTGCCATCCACCGGGAGTTTCTTTTCACTTATCGCTTCACCCCCACCTCGGTCGAGGCCAAGGCCATGAGCGGACAGGGGGGATGGGGCTCGGGGAACCTCAATCAATTTGCGGCGGGACGTTTCGCCATGACCTCGACCGGCCATTGGTCGCTCATCGCCTTTGGCCGCGCTTATCAGCAGCAGATCGAATTCCTCAAATCCCGAGGCCTCAAGGAGGAGGATATCAAAAATCCCCTCGACCGGCCCCTCCGGCTTGGCGCGGTGCTGATTCCGCATTTTGCGGGCCGCCCGCCCTCCTACCGGGTCCACAGCCGGGTGGCCGGAATCAACGCCAAAAGTCCGCGCCGGGAAGAAGCCCTGCAATTTCTGCAATATCTGGCTGGTCCCACCTATTCCGGGCTGCTCAACGAGGGCACGGACTGGCTGCCGGGAAATCCCCAATATGCCCAGCTGGGCGTTGACCCCGGCCCCTCCGCCCTGGCGCGTCCCGAATTGCAAAAAGCCACCGAGGACGCCATGGCCTATGGCTACGTGCCGAGACGCAGCCCGTTCCTTCTGAGCGGCGATGTGAATCGGGTTCTGGGGGAACAAATCAGCCGCATGGAAAGCAATCCCTCCATTTCCGTGGAAGCCCTGCTCCAAGCGGCGGAAGCGGATTTAAAAACTCTCATGCGCCGCAATTTGGAACGCAACCCGACCCTCAAAAAGCTTTACCTCGAACGCTTCGGAGAAGCTTCCTTTAAGACGCTCTGATGAAAATCACCACGCAACGGCGAAATATTTTCTTCGCCCTCCTCTTTCTCGCCCCGAATCTTCTCGGCTTCCTGGTCTTCACCTTGGGCCCGATTGTGATCAGCCTCCTCGGGAGCTTCACCACCTGGAGCTTGCGGCCTTCCGTGCCCCTGAAATTCATCGGACTTCAGAACTACCTCGATCTCTTCAACGATCCGAATTTCTATTTCTATTTCTACAACACCATTTACCTCCTGATGGGGATGCCCATCAGCATCGCGGGCTCGCTGGCCCTGGCGGTCTTTCTCAGTCAGAAGCTGGAACTCCGGGGACCGCGGGCCGCGGCCCGCCTTTCCCTCACCTCAGCCATTGTGACCGGTGGCATCGCCGCCTTCCTTTTCCTGTCGGGTTCGGGCAGCGCTGCCGTAGTCATCCTCGCCCTTGGCGTGATTAGTTCCGCCGGCATCTATTTTGGCTCCATCGGATACCGCACCTTCTATTACCTGCCGCACTTTACCGCCGGGGCCGGAACCATCCTGCTCTGGATGCAGCTCTATAACCCGAACTTCGGCCTGATCAACCAAGCGATCACGTCGTTTGGCCAACTCGTCGGCTGGCAGATTGACCCGCCGGGATGGCTCAGCAGCACCAAATCTTTACTGGGATTTCTGCCCCTGCCCGAACACTTCAATAACGGGGGCTTCGGCCTTGGCGCGCGCGAAGCCATGATGATCATGGGCATTTGGGGCAGTGTGGGCGGCAACACCATGATTCTTTACCTCGCCGCCATTTCCAACATTCCGCCCGAACTTAACGAAGCCTCGGACATCGATGGAGCCAGCAGCTGGCAGCGGTTTTGCTACATCACCTTTCCCCAGCTTGCCCCCACCACGTTTTTCATCGTTGTGATGGGGATCATTGGCGGCCTGCAAGGCGGCTTCGAACAAGCCCGGCTGATGACGGAAGGTGGCCCGGCCGGCACGACCACCACGCTGAGCTATTACATCTACACCCAAGGCTTCGAACGTCTGGATCTCGGTTACGGCGCGGCCGTCTCCTGGGTGCTCTTTATCATCATCATGATCGTGACCATGATCAACTGGCGCTACGGCAATAAATCGACCACCGACTAGGAATCATGGAACTTCGCACCCTGCTGAAACACCTCGGGCTCATCCTCATCGCCCTCACGATGACCGTGCCATTCCTCTGGATGCTCGGCACCAGCGTCAAACCCCATCAGGAAGTGGAGGAACTCAGTTTTGTGCCCAGGGTTCCGCAACCCGAAAACTATGCCATCGTGCTGCGGCAAAAACCGGACCCTTACACCGGCAAGTTTCTCGATCTGGATTTTCCCAAATGGTATTTCAACAGCATCTTCGTCGCCAGCTGGGTCACGGTCCTGCAAGTGCTGACCAGTTCCATGGCCGCCTACGCCTTCGCCCGGCTGCAATGGCCGGGTCGGGACAAAGTCTTTCTGCTTTATCTCGGCACCATGATGATTCCCGGCATGGTCACGATGCTGCCCAATTACCAGATCATGGTCGGTCTGGACTTTGTGAATACCTATCAGGGACTCATCATCCCCGCGGCTTTTTCCGCCTTCGGAACCTTCCTGCTGCGGCAATTCATGATCGGAATTCCGCGGAGTTACGACGAGGCGGCGGAGATCGACGGAGCCACCCATCTGCAAGTCTTCCTCGACGTCATCCTGCCCATGGCGCGCCCCGGTCTGGTCGCGCTTTCCATCTTCACCTTCCTGGGCAACTTCCAATCCTTCTTCTGGCCGCTCGTCATGGTCAAGGACGATTCCATGCGCACCATCCCGGTGGGACTGTTGAGTTTTCAAGGACAATACGGCCAGCAGACCGAACTGATCATGGCCGCAACCGTCATGAATGTCGTCCCGCTCATCATTCTGTTCGTGGTAATGCAGAAGCAGCTCATCTCCGGCATCCAGCTTGGCGGAGTGAAGGGCTGACGTCCAAGAAACCCTTGATCCGCAAAGGGAAAACGGGAATCAACCCCAGAGGATACCGGGAGCACAGAGGGAAGAAGATCCAAGATTTCTATGGCTTGATGGGCCCTCACCTTTTGGGTGAGCCTTCCCTTGGCCTTGCGGGATTTCGCAAACCCCGGTCCTCTTTTGTTTGCCCACCGTGAACTCCGTGTTCTTCGTAGGGGTGCAGGACAAAAATCTTCCAGGAATCCCCGAAGGGGATCAATCCGACAGCCCAAGGTTGCGAAGAATGAGCTACCTTGGGTATCGACAGGAGAATAGAACCAACCCTGAATGGGTTGCATCGGGCGAGGAACACAACCCATTCA
>CAMASH010000029.1 GCA_945860745.1 Chthoniobacter flavus
TGACAGGCAAGCATGTGGCCTGCCAGGGCGATGCTCCGATCGGCGCAACGGCGGCCGAGCGGTGGAAAGCGCAGATCAACCAGAACGCGAAGCAACCGGCCTCGGCCTCCGCGCAGCCGAACGCCAGCCACAACGAGGCCGTGGCTTGGGACAGCGCCGATTCGCGCCGGAACGAAGCGGCCGTGCTGCTGCGGCATCCCTTCGAAGACCGCCGCGTCGGACAACGCATGGATTCGCTGGCCGGGTACCTTAAGGACAAGATTCCGGTCCACGATGTTCGGGGGAAAGGTACGACGCCGTTCGCCGCGCTGATGGATCTGACCATGGTCGGCGATTTTGTCTCGCTGCACCTCGCGGCCCTGAATGGCTCCGATCCGGGTGCCGACACCTTTATCGCGAAGACGCTGAAGGCAGGTCTGAAGCCGCCTGAGGTCGCGAACGGCTGACCTACATGCCCGACGGATCAATGCCGCCGCTGGCGATGCGGCCTGCGAGCAGCCAATCGGCGTAGGGCTCGGGCACGGCAGCGCGGAGCTTTTTTTCGAACAGCGCCAAGTCGGCTGCTTGGAAAACACCGCGCCAACGCCCTGCACCGCCCTTGTTGATGAAGGGCAAGGTGCTGCCACCGAAATTCCGGGCGTATTCCGGAACGAGCTTCGCCGCATCGCGGCTCATCGAGTCGAATGTGGCGAAACCGGCAAGCGTCGCGACCTCGCCCCTTGGAATGTCCACCCCCATAAAATCGACGATCCGCCGCATCTCGCCGACCAAGTCACCCCGGAGGTCATTGTAGTGCACGAACAGCAATTGCGGGTCGCTGCGCGAGTCGAAGAAGCTTTTCTCATAGGCGAAATAGGAGAGATACGGTGTGCCGTCTGGCTGTCCGTCGATGGCGCCGACCGTTAGCCAGTTGTGGAAATACGCGCCAGCGGACGGATCAACGCGCGGATAAGGCTTGCCCACGGACGGATCGGCGAGCCCGATCGCATCCATCCGCGCCAGCGCCCCGGGCCGGTAGGCCGTGCAGTGATGGTGGTAGGACATGGCAACATCGCGCCCGTCCCGGGCCACATGGATGAACTTGACGCCTTCCAGCTTCGGAATGGCGTCGAAGGGGACATGGGTCTTGACCGAACGGCGATGCTCCTGCGCCTCGAGCCCGGCCACGACCTCCTCGATGGGACGCCGGTTCACCTCGAGCCAGGGAAACAGGCTGTCGAGGGCCACAGGTTGCCCTGAGCGGAAGATGAGCAGACTGAGGATGCGCTGCATCCAGGTGGTTCCGCTTTTCGGATAGGTCGCAACCACGACATCCCCGGATCGCGGGCGGAAGGCACGCCAGCGGTCGCTGTCGATCAGCCATGTGCGGTAGCTTTTTTCCATCGCGGATGCTTCCATCTGTAGTGGCGCGAGCCAGGCAGTTCAAGCCTCCCGCAAGCGAAGCAAATGGCTTGACACTGGCATGGCAAACGAGTTTACAAAACGCCTTCACAAAGGCATACGTTTCATAGCTGCCGTGCGGCTTGATCCAACCAAAAACCAACCCATGAACCTCACGCGAAAAACAGCCATTTTCACCGGCGGGAACAGCGCCGCCGCCCTCACCATGATTCTTGAACTCGCCAAGCTGGGCGCCAGCATCGCCATCGATTCTGTCTCCCACACCCGGCCCAAGGGAGCTTGCGCCTTGGGGAAAACCGCCCTTTTGGCTTCCCTGCTCGCGCTGCCATGGGGCGCGGTTTGCCTGGCGGAGGAGACAGAAGTCATCGCCCCGGCGCTCACGATGTCGAAGCAGGACGCAAATGAGCTGCGGGAGGTCCACAATCTACTCAAAGAGTCGGACTCCCAAACAGAAAGGATCATGGACAGGGAAGGCTTGGAGGATGTTTGTCCACAACTCCCCCAGTTGAGCGTGCTGAGCGAGAACAGCGTGCTCGCGCTGCTCGGCCAGATCGACTACACGAACCTCGCATTGAAACTTGGCGCGCCCCTTCCGCCGCGGCCGGATCTTCCCACCGGAACCCCTGTGAAGAACAATCGATTCCTGCACGCCTACAACAATCTCATTTTGCGAAGCATTGCCCAGCAACTCGGCTTGCCGGTGCCGGCGAGCATCGAACTCTCCGAAGGGGATAATGTTGTCGACCAAAACTTCCTGCTGGTGCGCCAGAACAGGGAACTCCTCAACAGCATTGACGAGAAGCGCGGCTCCATCCAGCCGTAATCTTTGCATTGAACGAAGAATTGTTTGGCCGCATCGCTGCGCTGTGCGCGTATGCGGCCGAGAACAGTCCCTTCTACTCCCGGACGCTTTGCTCCATTAGGGATCGGAGCGACTTTTACTCGCTTCCTTATCTCACGGCGGATGACATCAGGCGGCATGTAAACCCTGATGGCACGGGAGACCTGCTCACAGGTCCGGTCTGCGGTTCGGTGGTTCTCGGCTCTTCAGGAATAAGCGGCCCGCAAAAGATTGTTTATCGGGAGTTCGCCGAGCAGCACCGTGTGTCCGAAGGATTGGCCATGGCGATGCGGCTTGCCGGATTCACGAAAGAGGACAGGGTGGCAAATCTCTTTCCACCGGGTGGACCCGCCTGGATTGGCGCCCATGAGGCGATTGAGTTGCTTGGCGCCACCCTCCTCCCGCACGGGACGACGATGACAGGGGATGTTGCCGAACAGGTGAGGCTGCTCCAATGGTTGCTCCCGACGGCGATCGTTGGGTGGCCTTCGATGCTGGTGCGCCTCATCGCGGGCGGGCTTCCTCCTGTAAGGGCCGTGTTGTGTGGTGGTGAGGCGCTCCATCCCGAGATGCGGGCGTTTATGGAAAAATCCTTGGGCGCGAAGATCTCACTGGCCTACGGGAATACGGAGTGCGGCATGTTGGGAGTGCAGTGCGAGGTCCTTCGGGGAACCGGACGGTATCATATTCTTTCACGCGATGTGTTCCTTGAGATCATCGACCCCGGCACGGGAATGCCGGCGGATGAGGGGGAGATTCTCGTCACCCATCTGCACCGTCGTTTGCAGCCACTGATCCGGTATCGTCTGGGCGATCGTGGTCGGCGCGTTGATTCCGGATGTCTCTGTGGGCTTGCGCTACCCGTCCTGGAGCTTGAGGGGAGGTCGGAGGAACTGCAGGTGCGCGTGGGCGGCGTTCAGCTCGTCGCCGACAAAGTTGCCGCCGCAGTCCGTGCTGTCCCGCGCGTTGGGGAGCGTTTCCAGATCCGGGTGCGAGCCACCGATCGCGGCGAGGAGGTTCGGATTCTGTTCGAGGGCGAAGGGGCCTCGAGGGATTCTCTTTACCGTGCGCTCGTGGAGGGCGAACCCTCCCTACGCGCCCTTGGGGATCAGGGGGCACTTGTTGTCGAAGTGGTGAGTCGGGGGGCGATTCCAACCAAGGCGTGGAAAACGCCGAGGATTGTCGATGAGCGATCGCCGTGAGAGTCCCGCGCGCGTGAGATCTGCCCCTCGTGTGCCGGACGAGAAATAGCTAGACATTATTCCCCATTTTCGATTGCCGCACGGGCGCATTGGATTTTTTCCAAGATGGCCTGCCCTTCTGCCTTCCAAACATATCGCTTGGGCGAAAGGTCGCGGTCCTGCAAATAGGCCTCTATTGCAGCGATCAATTCCTTGGTGCTTGTCAAGCTGCCATCCCGGATGCCGTCAACCGTCAAATCCCGGAAGAAGCGTTCCACCAAATTCATCCACGAACTGGATGTTGGCGTGAAGTGAAGATGGATTCGGTGAGTTCCATGCGCACGCTCCTGGCGCTTGTTGCGTGCGGTGATCCACTCCATGACGAGCGGTTGCTTGTGGGTCGCGTAATTGTCGATGATCAGGTGGAGCGAGAGTTCCGGAGGGGTCTCCCTGTCGAGTTTCTTCAAAAATGAGAGCCACTCTTTGTGGGTGTGTTGAGGTGCCGTCTGGCGGAATATCTTGCCGTCCAAATAACTCAATGCCGCGAAAAGCATGATCGTTCCGTGCCGGACATAGTCCTGGGTTCCTGTGCGAACTTTTCGAGGCCCCAGAGGCAAAGCTGTTTGAGTGCACTCCAGGGCCTGACATGGGCTTTTCTCGTCACAGCACAACACCAGCGCCCGTTCCGGCGGATTGAGATAAAGACCAATCACATCCCAGAACTTCTCTTCGAACCGGGGATCATTCGAAACCTTGAAGGTGCGCTTGAGATGGGGCTTCAAGTCATTAGCCCTCCACAATCTCTGCACCGTGTTGGGGGAGACCCCTTTGGCCCGCGCCATCTTGCGCGAAGACCATTGCGTAAATCCTTGAGGGGGGCGAGTGACCTCCGTGAGAATCTCCTCCTTGATCCGGTCGCTGATGCTCGACTTGCGGCCGGATCTTCTGGCTTCACCCAAGCCTTCAATTCCCTGCTCCCGGAAGCGCTTCTCCCATTGAGCAACGACCGGGCGATTGACCCCCTCGGCAAGGGCTGTCCGCTCTTGGTTGAGACCAGTGATGCGATGAAGAACTATCCTCGCTCGCCGCGCTTCACGCTGTGGCGTTGTGGGGCAATTGATCATGCCGCGGAGTTCTTGTTTCTGCTCGTTGCTCGCCGGAAGAATTCGGATTGGTCGTGCCATCCGGAAAAAATGCTGCACGCAACTCGTTTTGTATATCTATTGAGACTCGCATAATAGAGTGACATTAAGGCCACAAATCAGCTTGGGTATAGCAGGCGGAGATAATCACCCGCCGTCGGCGCATCCGACGAAGGGCGGCCGTGGCTTCCAGGCTCAGTTCCCAAGCTTTGGTTGCAATCAGGTTGGCGATCTCATGAGTTTTAAGATGCCCCCACATATACTCGACCGGATTGAGTTCGGGGGCGTAAGCCGGCAGGCGTTCGATCACGATGCGCCCCCTGGTGGAAGCAACATGATCCTTGACCAGCCTGCTGCGGTGGATGGGTGCGCCGTCCCAAATAATGAGCATTTTTCCGCGAAGGTGGCGTTGGAGGTGCCGAAGAAATTCGACCACCTGCGGGCTCTTGATGCTGCCGGGATGAATCTGGAAATAAAATCGCCAGAGGGCCAGGCCCCCGATGATCGAAAGACTTTTCCAGTTGAAGGTTTCGTGCAGCACAGGAGTTTGCCCGCGCGGGGCCCAGGTGCGCACCCGGGTCGGGCGGGTGCTCAAGCCGCTTTCGTCGATAAAGACGATGGTGCGCCCTTCTTGCCGGGCCTTTTTTTTAAAGCCGGCCACTCCACTCGTTGCCAGCGGCGGATGGCCTTCTCGTCGCGTTCCACCGCCCGGCGTTCCGGTCGCTGGCAACTGAAACCACTGGCCCCAAGCAAGCGCCAAACATGCCCGGGATGATAGTCCACCCCGGTCAAGTCTTCGATCAAAGCCGCCACGCGGGGCAAGGTCCAGAGCGCGGTCTTGTAACCGTGCGCCGCCGGGCCTGCCAGCAGAGCCTTGGTGACCTGCCGGGTTTGCTCGGTCGTCAGTTTGGATTTTGGACCGGCCGGCCCCTTACTGGCCAACGCCGGACTTCCTCCTCCGATCCAGGCGCTTTTCCATCGGTAAGCCACCTGCCGTGCCACGCCCAGACGGCGGGCAACTTCGGGGGCGGAATACTCCTTGCTGAAGAGTTGGCCTGCTTTCTTGCGCCGTTTTTCCATCGCACCATGGTCTCGTGTTTTCGACATAGGAAAACCCTATGCGAAAATCGAACTTATGTCACTCTATTATGCGAGTCTCAATAGTTCTCGTCCGGCACACTAGGGAGCGAGCATCGTCAGCAGTCGAGATGGAATAATTTGCATTCGTCCCATCTCCTGATATACTGCCTTTAGAGTCTATTCGTGTGGACGAGGGAGTTTCTCCCAAATCCATGGGCGGGTAGACTTCATTTTTTTGCCAAGATCGAACTCGTAGAATATTCCTGTGTTTGGCTTGTAACCGGTCTTCCTTCCAGTTCCGCCTTGATGCCGCCGGACGCACCGCATAGACAACTCCTTCGGGCGGCAGGGGCCGTCCGGGCGTGATATGAAGAACAAAAATTTCAGCGACTGGGCGGTGGCGCTGACCGTGGTCCTTTGCAGCGCGGTGCTTTTTGCCGCGCTGGCTCTGGCTCTGAGCGGCACGCTGGTGGGCAAACCGGCCCGCACCGTGCGGGTCAATTTTCACGATGTGATGGGGGTCAATCCCGGCGCGGCGGTAAAATATGGCGGCGCCAGTGCCGGCAAGGTGGCGTCCATCCGCATGCTCACCGCCGAAGAACGCCCCGGGACGGGGGATCCTTTGAACACGGTGCAGGTCACGCTCGCCTTGTCTGCGGGGGTTCCCCCTTTTCCGTCCGACGTGAGCGTGAGCGTGTCCGCGGACACCATCCTCAGCGACAAACTCATCCTGGTCGGGGGCGGCTCCCCGGCCGGTCCGGCCCTGGCGGACAACGCCGCGGTGCAGGGAATCTCCCCGACCACCTTTGACAAGCTCGTCCGCGAGGTGGAGGGAACCATCACCGGACTGCGCAAAATGTTGGGCGGGACGAAGGAGGAGACCCGCGATGTTTTCGAGCGGCTGCGTGCACTGTTGACCGACACGCAGACGTTGCTGGCCGAGGCCAAGCCGGTTTTGCAGGATGCCCGCAGTCTGGCTGCGGAGGCCAAACTGCTCATCGCCGAGAACCGCGAGCCCATCACCCGCACGATCGGTCGGTTGGACCATGCCGCCGGTGCCATCGACCAACTGGCGGCCCGCGGCAGCAGCCTCATCGCCAACAACGAGAAGAAGCTGGGTGCGACCATCGCGGATTTCAAGGTGGTGGCGGAGAACCTCAAGGTCGCCTCGACCTATACGAAGATTCTCACCCGCAATCTCGCCCTGCGTCCTTCGCAGCTTGTCTGGAGCAGCAAGCCGCCCTCGCTGCCGAGCGAGGTCCAGATCCTGCAATCGGTCAAACCGGTTCCGGCAAACTAAGCCTGATGACGCCCTGTTGCGGAAAACTCTCGTTTTCCGCCACGGGAAAAAGTGGCTTGCGGGTTAAACGCGGGAAACTTTTTCCCGGCGGCGGGTTTTCATCCCTGTATGAAAACACAACTCCTCCTCATTGCCGGCCTCGCCGTTCTGGGTTCGACCGCCCTTTCCCGGGCGGAATCGAAACGCACGGCGGATTACCTCCTCACCACCCCGTTCAACTTCGAGGGCAAGGACGTCACCGTTGACGTCGCCTTCGTCAAACCGGTCCATTGGGTTTGCCCCGTTCCGGGAGTAAGCTTCTTTCATGCCGTGACGATTGACCGCTCAGACTACCGCCCCGGCGGGGTCATCCTGGTGGCCATCGCATCGGACGGAGCCGCGGCTTTCGCGAAGAAATATGGAACGGACCCGAGAAGGGATACGGACACCCTGAAAGGCACTTTCCTCGCCGTGGGCGGCAGGCGTCCGGGTCCTCCTCCCGCTGCCGAGCCCGCAACCGAAGCCCCCGCCGGTCCCAAGCGCGGGAAAAAAATCTGGATCATCGACACCACCGGAAAGATCCAGAAGTTGGATGCGGAACACTCCCTGGAAATTCCGGAGGAAGTCGTGAGCGAGGGCATCATTCCTCCCGGCGGTCCGGGCCACCGACGCGGTCCCGGCCCGCGCTGATCAGCCCCGGTAGAAAGAATGGATCGCCGCAGCCACCGCGGCGATCTCTTCCGCTCTCAATTCCGGAAAAACCGGCAGCGCCAGGCTTTCCCGCGCGGCGCGTTCCGCCTCCGGGAAATCTCCCGGCTGGTGGCCGAGGTAGGCGAAGCATTCCTGCAAAGGGAGCGGCACCGGATAATAAATGGCTTGCCCGATCCCGGCGGCGGCCAGATGCCGCTGCAATTCGTCCCGCCGTTCCGCGCGGATGACGTATTGGTGGTAGGTGTGGTGGTTGACTAATCCGGCCGGCCTCCAGGGTTCCGCCGGCAGGGTGACCCGATCGGACAAATCTCCCAGGGCCGCCCGATAGAGATCCGCATTGTGCCGCCGCGCGGCATTCCATTCCTCGACCAGGGGAAGTTTGGCCAGAAGCACGGCAGCCTGCAGGGCGTCGAGCCGGAAATTTCCACCCACCGTGTCGTGATGATATTGCTGCGTCATTCCATGGTTGCGGGTGCTGCGCAGCTTGGCCGCAAACTCCCCGCTGCGGCAGACGGTCACTCCGGCGTCGCCGGCGGCTCCCAGGTTTTTGGTCGGGAAAAAACTAAACCAGGCTGACTGGCCGAATGTTCCGGCCCGGGCGGTGCCTCCGTTTTTTCCGGCGAACTCCGACCCAATGGCCTGGGCCGCATCCTCAATGATGGGCAGCCCGAAGGCGGCGGTGACTTCTTCCAGCGCGTCCATGTCGCAGCACGCGCCGAACAAATGGACCGGCATCACGGCGCGCAAGCGATTGCCCCGCGCCGTGCGCACGGTGCCATCCGCCGCCCGCGGGCCGCGCCCGGTCAGGTATTCACGCAATTTCTCCGCGTCGAGGTGCAGGGTGTCCGGGCGGATGTCCACAAAGACCGGCTCCGCGCCGACGCGATGAAGGCAGCCCGCGGTGGCAAAAAAGGTATAGGGCGTCGTGACCACGGCATCACCCGGCCCAATGCCCATGGCCATGAGGATAGCCAGCTGCGCATCGGTGCCGGAGGACATGCCGACGGCGTGGGCGCAGCCGGTGTAGTCGCAGAAGGCTTTTTCAAAATCCGCCACCGTCTGGCCGAGAATGAATTGCTGGCTCTCAAAAACCGCCTGCACCCGGCTGGCGACGGCTTCGCGCACCCGTTCATGCTGACGGGTGAGATCGAGCAAGGGCACACGCACGCGGGCTACTTCACCACGCCGAATTCCGCGCGGCGATTGAGGGCCCAGGCGGCTTCCCCGCTGCCGGGATCGGCCGGCATTTCCTTGCCGAAACTCACGGTCTGAATGCGGCTTCCGCTCACGCCCATGGCCATGAGGGACTCGCGCACGGCCTGGGCGCGTTTTTCGCCAAGGCCGCGATTGTATTCCTCCGTGCCGCGTTCGTCGGTGAAGCCTGCGATAATGATCGTGTCCTTCTTCGATTTCATGGCCATGGCCACCTGTTCGACCTTCATGAGTTCGCCGTCGGAAACCGAGGAGCTGTCGTAGCCGAATTGCACCGGGGGAAATTGCCCGCGGGCGACGTTGCCGCTGAAAAAATTCGACCCTTCGAGACGCTCAGGCAACGGGGTTCCGGAGACGTAATCGCCATCCATGCCGGCAAACTGCCCGCCGTCTTTTTTCTTACAGGAATCCAGTGTGAGGACGAGCAGCGCGGCCAGGCTCAGGGTCAAAAACTTTTTCATCGTGTCTCTCAGATACGGATTCTTTGCAGAATAATCAATGCGCGACTATCGGGACCAGCTCGGCTCGGTCACTTTGCCCAGGCCGGTGATGACGGGAACCTGGCGTCCGTTTTGTGCATCAAGCAGGACGATGCTCGATCCCGTGCTGTAGATGAGGTGGCGCGAGTCCGCCCCCCAGGCCGGGTCCTCACCCGCGGCCAGAACATTGGTCGCGCCGCTTTGCAGATCCTTCACCACGATGGAAAATCCGCCCGTGCGGGCACTGAAGGCCAGCCGCCGTCCATCCGGCGACCAGCTCGGTTCGGTGCTGTAGCCGTAGCCGGTGGAAATCAATTGCCCGCTGCCGCCGCCCGCGCCGATTTTGAACAACTGCGGACCCCCGCGTTCATCGGAGGAATAGATGATCTGCGAGCCATCGGGCGACCAGGTCGGGGAGGATTCCACCCCGCGGGTGCTGGTGAGGCGCCGGGCGCCGCTGCCGTTGGCCCCGACGACATAAAGCTCCGGATTGCCGTCCTTGCTCAGCGAACAAGCGATGCGTCCGCCATCGGGGGAAAAGGCCGCGCCGGAGTTTGTGCCGGGGAATTTGACGATGCGGTTGCGCGCACCGGAGGCCAGATCAACAAGATAAATATCCGCATAGCCGCTCTGGTAACCGGTGTAGGCCAGCTTGCTGCCGTCGGGCGAGATGGCCGGAGCCACGCTGATCGAACCGTCGCTGGTGATCTGCTTCACGTTCGCGCCGTCGTAGTCCGCGGTGTGGATTTCCTTCCGCCCCGTGCGGGTGGAGACGAAGGCGATCTTGGTGCTGGCGATGCCCTTGTGGCCGGTGAGGGTCTCGACGATGTCATCGGCGAAACGATGGGCCGCCGTGCGCGGGTCGCCGCTGTAGGTTTTTTGCAAAACCATCTTGCCGCTTTGGTCAGCCACCTGTCCTTGCAACGAACCGCCCGCGGCCGTGCCGCCAATGGTGTACGTGGCGCGCTCGGGCGGAGTGAGGCCGAACCAGCCGGAGAGCTGGAGATCATTTTGCAGAACGCTGGTGGCGGCAGCTCCCTCGGCCCCGCCCAGGGCCTTGAGCGCCACGCTGGTCGTGTCGCCCTTGCGGATCGTGATGGTGGCGGCTTCCTCGGCGTGGAGTCCGGCGGAAAGAAGAATCAGGAAAAATGCAACGCGCTTGATGGGCATACGGTCTGATTGGCAAAAGCGCGGCGGCTTTGCAACCTACGATTTGTAACGTCGTCCCGCCGGATAGGTGCCCAGACTGGTCAACGTCTCGGTCAGCGCCCCGGCGCGCTCCAAAGCCCGGACCACCCTGGCCTCGCGGGGACCGCCCTCGATCTCGAGAAAAAACACGTAGGTTTGCGGCTGCCCCGGCACCGGCCGGGAAACAATGCGCGAAAGGCTCACTTGCTGGCGCGCAAACGGACCGAGAAAACGATGCAGGCTTCCGCAGATGTTGGGCAACGCGGCCACCAGCCCGGTTTTTTCCACACCCGCGGGATTTCCTGCGGCAGCCGCGGCAATGACGAAAAAATGCGTCACGTTGACCGTCTGGCGGACGGCCGGGGTTTCGAGAACCTTCAGCCCATAGACCCCGGCGGCTCCGGGAGAAGCCAGGGCGGCGGCATGGCGGGCGGCCGCGGCCTTTTGCGCCGCCACAGCCGTGCTGGCCACCGGGCGGAGACGGGCGCGCGGATACCGCGCCTTCAACCATTCCGCATGATGTTTGAGCTGCACGAAATGCGAAAAAATCGTCGTGAGGTTTTTCTGGTCATGCCCCAGCAGCGCGATGCGGACATCGAGGGCCAGTTCCTCGCGGATGAAGACCCGGCCGGCATGCCGGATGAGCAAATCCGCCGAATCATAAACCGTGCCGCCACTCGAATTCTCGATCGGCACCAGTCCAAGCGATCCGGCTGATGCCAGCACTCCGTCAAATACCGCCTCGATCGTCGGACAGGCCGAGAGGCGTGGCCCCGCCCCGAATCGCTTGCGGGCCAGGATGTGGGAAAATGTCCCCTCGGGACCCAAATAAAAAACCTCCGCCATCGCCTTCTTTGTGCCGCGCCGCGGGGCCGCTGACAAGTGAGCAGTGCCCGGCGTCAAAAATATTCTTGTCATTCCGCATCCCGCACCCGTCATTCTCTTCCCATGCCGACCTACGTTTACGAGACCATCCCCGCGAAAACGGGTGCCAAAACCAAGCGCTACGAGATCCGGCAAAGCATCAAGGACGCCGCGCTGAAAAAGCACCCCGAGACCGGCGAGTCCGTCCGCCGCGTCATCGCCGGGGGTGTTGGCGTTTTGAAATCCGGCTCGTCCTCGCCCGCCAGCCACTGCCACAACTCCTCCTGCGGATGCGGATAAGAGCGCCCAGACGCGGAGACAGGGGGACGCGGAGACGCGGAGACATCTTCCGCCTCTCCGCGTCCCCCTGTCTCCTTGTCGCCGTGTCTCTCCTCCTCGTCCTGCTGCTGCCGGGATGCCAGACCAAGAAAGCACAGCCCGGAAACGCCTCGGGGGCCGCCGCGGCCATCCCCGGCGCGACCCCGGCGCCCCCCGCCGCCCAGCCCCTCCGTGCTCCGCTGGACTACCTCTGGCCGCTGAACTGGCCGGAAATGCTCTTTCCCAAAAAAGCCGGCCCGCCCCAGGCCCAGCCGCCCCAGCTCGTCGGGGTCATCAAAATGGTCAACACCGAGGACCGTTTCGTGCTCATTGATGCCGTCAGCTCTCAAGGCACCGAGGCGGGCGCCCTGCTCGTCTGCATCATGAACCAACAGGAAACGGCCAACCTCCGCATGAGTTCACTGAAAAATCCGCCCTTTCTGATCGCTGATATCGCCAGCGGAACGCCCGCACCCGGTGACCGTGTCTTTAAACCCTAGCCCGCCAGCCACGCCCGGTTTACCGTTGACACCATCCTTCCGCTTGCGCTTAATTATCAACCTCGTTAATAAAACCTGTGATTGAACTGCACAAACCAGCAGCGCGGGCCGATGTGGAACGTCTGGCAGATATCATCCTGACGTTGCAGCGTTGTTTCATGCTCCGGCTGTCCGAGGAATTGTCGCGGGGCAAGGTTTCCTTTCCGCAGTTTTTTCTGCTCGGCCACATCGGTTCGCAGGATCACGCTCTCTCCATGAGTGAGATTGCGGACAAGATGAACCATTCCACCGCCGCCGCCACCGGACTGGTCGACCGCCTGGAGAAAATCCACTACGTCCAGCGCACCCACGCCGCCAACGACCGCCGGAAAGTCATGGTGAAAATCACCAAAAAAGGCAGCGCGCTGGTTGAGCGCATCCGGCAGGATATCGTACATAATCTCAGCGAGATCATGGAGTTGCTGCCCCGCGAGGAACAAACCGCCTGGCTGAGTATTTACGAGAAAATCCATTCCTTCTGCGACAGCAAAAAATCCGCATGCCCCGAATAAGCGCAATCACAATCAGCCTGGTCTTCAGTGTCTTTGCGGCGGTCGCGTCCGCCCCCGCGCAGTCGAATCAACTGCCGGCCCCGGTTCCGTCGCCCTCCCCCACGCCCTGGACCCTGCCCAGCCCGACGCCCTACACCGCGCCCACGCCGGTTCCCTTTGCCCTGCCCAGCACCACGCCCTGGTCTCTCCCGACGCCCGCCCCCGGGAGCGCGTCCTCTCCCGCCCCCGCTCCTTCGCCCCCTCCCGCCCCGACACCGCTGCCCGATGGCACCATGCCCTTGACGCCGCCTCCCATGCCCGCACCGGCCATCCCGGATGCCTCGACGCTTTCCGATCAGCTTAATCTGCCGTTGCCCGCGCCCGGCCAAATGAGCGAACCTCTCGCGCCCGGGAGTGAGACGAACACGCTGAAGGACAGCGAGCAGCTCGCGATGCAGCAAAAAATGGTCATGGCGGATTTCGAAAAATCGCTCACGAAACTCATCGCCCAACAGCGCAACCCCAAAGTGGCCGACATGACGCTGAACGATGCCGTCCGCATCGCGTTGAAGGAAAATCCCACCATCCTGAACGCCATCCAGCAGATCCGCCTCACCCGCGGCCAACTCATCAGCGTGGTTTCCCAGGCCATCCCGAAAATCAGTCTCGCCACCAGCTACAACCAGACCCAGCAAGATCTCACCACCAACGGGGCCAGACCCACCAGCGGCACCATTGAGATCCCCAACCCGAACGGCGGCAAACCCACTGTCCTGCAGATCGGCAGCAGCAGTCAGGCCGTGCAGAATCAAACCTGGAATATCGCCTTCCAAGGCACGCAATTGATCTACGACGGCGGCGCCACCATCGCCGACATTCAGGGAGGCCGCGCCGGGTACGACGCCGCCTTCTTCAGCCTGCGCTCCACCATAGACAACATCGTCTCGCAGATCATCACGCAATTTTACCAGATCGTGCTGAACCGCGCCCTCATCGTCGCCCAGCAACAAAACGTCACCCTCCTTCAACAACAGGTCCAGGATCAACAAAATCGCTACGAGGCCGGCACGGTCCCGCGTTTCAACGTCCTGCAGGCCGAGGTGCAGCTGGCCAACGCCAAACCGCCGCTCATTCAGGCCCAAAACGATTACCGCATTGCCCTCTATCAACTCGTCCAGCTCCTCGGCATGGATTACCCCAGGGGCAGCCCCGGAGAAGTTCCCTTCAATATTGTCGGCACCCTCGGCTACAGCCTGCGCAAAGTGAAAGCCGACGAATCCATCCGCGTCGCCATTGCCCGCAATCCCTCCCTCAAGGCCCAGCGCCAGGCCATCCTCGTCGAGGCCTACAACGTCACATCGCAGATCGCAGGATGGTTCCCCACCATCAATGCCAACGCCGGCTACGAGATGGCCAACAATACCGCCTCGCAAAACCTCAGCGATAATGCGATCGGCTGGTTCTTCGGCGCCACCGGCAATTGGAACATCTGGGACGGCGGGCTCACCTACGGCAACGTCTCCCAGGCCAAAGCCAAGCTCATGCAGGCCAAGAACAACTACGACAACGGCATCCGCCAGGTCGTCCTCGACGTGCAGGTCGCCATTTCCAATTTGCAGCAGGCCCAGGAAACCATCGACGCCACCACCGCCAGCGTCGTGCAAGCCACCGAGGCCCTCCGCCTCTCCCAGGAGCGTCTCGACGCCGGAGCCGGCACCCAGCTCGACGTCCTGAATGCCCAGACCCAGCTCCTGACCGCCCAGTCCAACGTGCTCCAGGCCCGCTACGACTACATCGCCGCCATGGCCAGCTACGACTTCGCCCTCTCGCTCGACACCCAATACGTCGAAACCTTCGACGATCCGCTCGTCCGCCCGCTCAACCCGCAGGCCCTCAATTCCGGCGAACGCCAACGGTTCCAAAAAACCACCGATCCCGCCAAGCCCCAGGCCAAGTTGCCGCGGGCCTTCAAGGACGAGGACCCGGTCAAGCCCATTCTCGAAGAAGCGCCCAAGAGCAAGAAGAAAACCGCGCCCAACCGCAACAAGTGAGCCGCTGTCCGGCGGAGACCTTTCCCGCCCTCACGGGCCTGTCCTTCCTGCGGGCCGCTTTCATCCAGCGTTGCCCGGATGTTGATGTTTTGACCGGCCGCGAGACCGCCCGGCAGCAGCTCTGGTCCGCCCAGCGCGAGACGGCGGACGACCTCGGCTTTCACGGCATGCCCTTCGCCACCGCCGAGCAGGTCCACGGCAACATCGTCGCCCCGGTTTCTGCCCCGGCTTCCACCCCCGCGCCAGCTGCTGACGGCCTCATCACCTCCACGTCCCGCCTCTGCCTCGCCATCTCCGTGGCCGACTGCGCCGCCGTTTTTCTGGCCGACAAACACGCCCGCGCCATCGCTTTGGTCCATTCGGGGAAAAAGGGCACCGAACTCGGCATCGTGCCGAAGACCATCGCCGCCCTGCAGGATCGCCACGACATCCCGCCGGAAGATTTAGTCGTGCAAATCGCGCCTTGCATCCGCCCGCCCCATTACGAAATTGATTTCGCCGCCGAGATCATCCGCCAGGCCCGCGCCGCGGGAGTGCGGGATGTTCACGATTGCGGAACTTGCACCGCTTCCGACCCGGAAAAGTACTATTCCTACCGCCGGGAAAAAGGCCGCACCGGCCGGTTGCTTGCCCTGCTTGCGCTGGTTTAGAGCAGTTTAAAAAATGACGTAGCCGACAATGGCAGGGTTCGACCTCCGGGCGAACCGCGGCCCGCCCGGAGGTCGGGCCCTACCGGGTGTTCCTTCCGCGACTCCCGGATTTCTCAAACTGCTCCGAGGGATTGCGGGATGCCAGGCCCGGCTTCCGCTGTCCTCAGACCATCTCTTTGATTTGTTTGGATCATTGGCTGGAAGCCAATGCCACGTGGCATCGGCATCCTGCCGATGTTCTGAGTCCATTTATTTGGCAGAGATGGTATCAGACGCCGGGAGAGAGGCCGGACCGGCCGGTGGCCCGCCTTGCTTGCGCCGGTCCGGGACCGAAAGCCCGGGGGTCGGAAAATTGACGTTTTTCCGCTCCGATTTCGGAGGCTCGGCCTATTCCGGCAGTTCCTCTGCCTTGCGGGAGAGACGGTGCGAAAGAATGAAAAAGCTCGGGACCCACAATCCCACGAAAATGCCGAAGCGTTCGCCGTGGGCGGGATCTTTCTGGGAGCGGAAAAACCAGATGAAGATGGAGAGGATGATGCTGGCAAAACCCAGAGTCAGGGACGCATCAGCGAGGATGCGCAGGTTTTGCTTGTTCACGTAGGCACAAGGGGAGGATTCCCCGGTTTCGGACAATTCGGAATAATCGTGGGTTTTGCTCACAATGATTCCTACGATAGCGCAGCCTGAGCGGATGCATGTCAATTTTATTTCCCGATCGATGAACGCGGCGGGGCGGGAGGGCGACGCCTTTACTTCCCCTCGAAAAACTCGGCTTGCGGGGAATTTTTCGGGGGTTCCAGCCCCAGCTTGCGGTAGGCGCGGGGCATGGCGACGCGGCCCTGCGACGAACGTTTCATGTAGCCTTGCATGATCAAATAGGGTTCGTGGACTTCCTCCAGCGTGCCGGCCTCCTCGCCGATGGCGACGGCGAGCGAATTCAGGCCCACGGGGCCGCCGTTGAAAAGCGTGATGAGGCCTTCGATGATCCGCTTGTCCATCTCGTCGAAGCCGTCTTCGTCGATTTCCAGCATGGAAAGGGCGCGGGCAGCGATGGGGCCGGTGACGACGCCATTCTCGCGGACCTGGGCGTAGTCGCGCACCCAGCGGAGGAGATTATTGGCGATGCGGGGGGTGCCGCGGGAACGGCGGGCGATCTCGAGCGCGCCCTCGGACTCGACTTCCGCGCCGAGCAGGCCGGCGCTGCGCTCGACGATCTTGTGCAAATGGGCGGCATCGTAGTAATCGAGCCGGCAGGTCATGCCGAAGCGCGAGCGCAGGGGCGCGCTGATCATGCCGGCGCGGGTGGTGGCGCCGATGAGGGTGAAGCGGGCCAGGTTCAGGCGCACGCTGCGGGCGCTGGGGCCCTGGTCGATGACGATGTCGAGTTTGAAGTCCTCCATGGCCGGATAAAGGTATTCCTCGATGGCGGGCTGAAGGCGGTGGATTTCATCGATGAACAGGACGCCGCCGCGTTCGATGTTGGTGAGGAGACCGGCGAGGTCGCCGGCTTTTTCGATCACGGGACCGCTGGTGGTTTTCACCTCGGTTCCCATGGCGTTGCCGATGATGTAGGCCAGCGTGGTTTTTCCCAGGCCGGGCGGGCCGCTGAGCAAAATGTGCTGGAGGGCTTCGCCGCGTTGCTTGGCGGCCTCGACCAGCAGTTGCAGGCGCTCGACCGTTTTTTCCTGTCCGGTGAATTCCTCGAAAAGCGGCGGCCGGAGCGAGACGTCGAACGGCGTGTCCGGGGTATCTTCGTCGGGCAGTTGGAAATCGGGCTCAGGCATCGGGTGGCGAAGGTAGCGCGAGGGCGGTGCGGATGTCACGCAGAGGCGTGATGGTGCGGGCCAGGAGAAGGGCGAGGGAGCCGGCCGTGACCAGGGCGGTCAGGACGAGAAACCCGGGGGTTTGCCCGGGTTTGATCTCGTTCACGAGATTGAACAGGAAAACACTATTGGGAAACGGACACAGCCAGATGGCCAGCGGTTGTTCGGAAATGCCCGACATCATGCCGACGAGCATGGTGAGGGCAGCGAGGAAGAATTGCAGGGCAATGTAGAAACCAAGGAAGTGTTTGGTCGCCGGGATGAACAGGCGGATGATCGCGGCGGGAAAAATTATGGCGCCGAGGGCTGCCACATAGCCCAGCCGATGGTTGGGGTCGTCGAACTGACCCTGAACAGCCAGGAGGCCGCCCCCGATCACAGCCACCAGCGCCACATACCAGGAGGCCGAAGCCCAGCCCGGGGTGAAGACACGGGACAGCGCGAAGCCAACCGCCCCCCGGCGCAGGAAGGGTTGGTAAACCGATTTTGCCAAAACCTGCGGCTCGGCCAAGGCGTCAATCACGACCACCGCCAGGAAAAAAAGAACGAACGCGTAGGTCGTCCTGGCATCGGCGCCGATGAGAAGGAAGAGTGGCGCGGCCAGGAGGAAAAAGAGCCCGATCAGACGTTTGCGGATGGCATGGTTTTCGGAGGGCGGCGCGATGCGCGAGGCGGCGATTTCGAGGGCCAGCAGGAGAAAGGCCGGGAGGAATACCACGAGCCCCGCATAAAACTGCCAGGGGGCCAGGGAACTTCCTCCGCCGGTGATGGCCGCGCCCGCCACCCAAGCGAGGATCAGGCCGATGAGAAACTGAAAGCCGAAGATGAGTCCGAAGATGAAGAGGGCGCGCAGGAGTTTGGACTCATACGGGGACATCGCGATGGTGATGCCGGTGAGCGCGGCGCTGGCCATCAGAAGGAAAAAGAGGCTTTGCACGTCCTGAATAATGTCCACTCCGCCGAGAAAATAGCGCAGCAGCACATAGGGCAGGATGGCGCAGACCAGCAGGAGGGTCTGCACCATGAGGGCCGTCCATTTTCCCGCCGCGATGCGCCAGGCGGACAGGCGGGTGAGAAAAACCAGCTCCAGCGTGCCGCTCTTCATTTCCCCGTGCAGCGCGCCGAAGCCGCGCAGGGGCATGACGAAAAGCAGCGGCACGCTGATCATGAACCAGAAGAGCCCGCTGAGAAAATCCACCACCCCGTGGTCCATCTCGGAATTGGACGCCGCCACCAGATTGAAAATCACGCAAAGAATCATCAGAAGCTGCGTGAGATAGAACGCGGCCATGAAAATCCTGGACCGCATGCCCTGCCGCAGCTCTTTCACCAGCATGGGACTGAACCAGTCGGCGAAGTCGGAAGGGTTGGCGGTCATAGATCAAGGCCCGCAAAACACGCGAAATAACGCGAAATCAAAATCGTGCAGTTCATTTTTCGCGTCTTTTGGTGTGTTTCGCGGGCAACTCCGTCCTCACGGCAGCGGCGGGGGGTTGAGTTTCAGCATGTCCACGAAGGCGTCCTCGATGCGGCGCTCGACTTTGAAGAATCCACTCACCGCGACCCCGTCCAGCACGAGCCGGCGCAGAAGGGCGGGGAGGTCCGCCGTGTCGCCGTGGATCACTTTGACCCGGGCGCCATTTTTCATGCGGTCGGCAATTTCCAGGTCCGGGCTGGCGGCAATCCAGTGGAACAGCGCGGCGGTGTCGCCGGCGACGCGGATCTCGACCAGCAGGGCCACGCCATGGCTTTGCACCAGGCTCTCGGTCGTGCCCTGGTGGACGATGCGTCCGGCATCGATGAAGATGAGGTGGTCGCACATCTCGCCGAGTTCGGAAAGAATGTGGGAACTGATGAAGATCGTTTTGCCCTGGCCGGCCAGCAGGCGGACGAGGTTCTTGAATTCGATGCGGGCCTTGGGGTCGAGTCCGGCGGCGGGTTCGTCGAGCACAAGCACTTCGGGATCGTGAATGAGGGTGCGGCCCAGGCAGAGCCGCTGGCCCATGCCCTTCGATAGTTTGTCCATCGGCCGGTCGGAGATCGCGGCGAGATCGGTGAACTCCATCACTTGGCTGACGCGGCGTTGACGCTCGGCTTTTTTGTAACCAAAGGCGCGCCCGTAAAAATCCAGATACTCCAACACCGTCATGTTGTCATAGGCGCCGTAAGCATCGGGCATCCAACCCACGCGCCGGCGAACCTCGGTCGGACGGTCCGAAACGTCGAGTCCGCCGATGCGGATGGTCCCGGCGCTGGGCTGGTCGAGTGTGACCATCATGCGCATGGTGGTGGTTTTACCGGCCCCGTTGGCTCCGATGAATCCGACGACCCGGCCCGGCTCGATCGCGAAGGACAGGCCGTTGACGGCTTTGACGTCGCCGAAGTCGCGTGCGAGGTTTTCAACCTGGATGATGGGATCGGGCACGGCGTTTCAGGCGTTTTGCCCTACTGCCGGAGAAATCACAAGGCCGCGGCTGACGGGGGTGGAATTTTCCTGATGAGAAGAAGCCCGATTAGGTAACTTCGATCCGTCGGGAAATCCAGTAGAGCGGTTTGCGGCTACCATGAGCCACCGCGAGGACCCAAAGTGACTGCCCCCTGACGATGTAGGGTATGTAGAAAGGAAACCCCCGAAGGTTGATGCGGCGATATCCGCCTGGTCGGGGGCGATAAAGCTCAGGATGTTCAGCGATCCACAAGACGCTTCGGTCAACCTGATCCTTGAATCGTCGTCCGAGTCCGGCCCGGGCCTCCTCGTAGAAGGAAATCGCATCGAGAAGCTCATGTTGAGCCTCCTCGACGAAACGAATGGTCACGGAACCAAGCGCGCTTCGGCCGAACGCATCACGTCCTCGTAGGACACCCCGACAACCCGGCCCTCATCGATGGCTTGAATGCGGTCGCGAATCTCGCCATCCCAGGCAGCCTCCGCCTCGGGGTCAATGGCGGCATCCGCGCTCTCCAGGAGGAACTCTGCCAGGGCGAGCTTCTGACGGGGAGATAAATCCATCGCCTCCTTGGTGACTTGTTCGAGTGTGGCTGGCACGAGTGAATAATCGCCGGAATGTCGTTTCGGGTCAAGCGGTCTGGCTATCTCGCTTGCTCGGTTCGCCCTACCGATTGATCCCTCTGCGTCCTTCGCATCCTTTGAGCGAGGTATTCAGCCTTTCCCGACCGCCGCGGCGCAATCTTTATAGGCCTTTTCCAGCGCCTCCAGCGGATCGCCCGCGGGGAGAAATTCGTGACAGATCAGCTTGTCCTCACCCAGCGCCGCGATGGCCCGGTAGATGGCCGGGTAATTGATCTCCTGGTTCTCGTCCGGCTGGCCGCGTCCGGGATTACCGGCGGTGTGGTAGTGGGCGAATTGCCCATGATGCCGGCGGATGGTCTCGATGAGATCCCCTTCCATGATTTGCATGTGGTAAATGTCGTAGAGGAGCTTCACGGCGGGTGAGTTCACGCGCTCGCAGAGGCGGACGCCCCAGGCGGTCGAGTCGCCCTGGTAATCCTCGTGGTCGCGCTTGCTGTTGAGCAATTCCACTGCCAGCACGACTCCGGCTTTTTCCGCGGCGGGAGCGATGCGGGTCAGGGTGGCGGCGCAATTTTCGAGGCCGGTCTCGTCGTCCAGGCCGTCGCGGTTGCCGGAGAAACAGATGAGGATGGGAATCTTCCATTCCACCGCCTGCTCGATGCTGGCGCGTAGTTCGGCTTCGATGCGCTGGGCGTTTTTCTTTTTGTTAAGACCTTCGGTAAGCGTGCCGTGTCCGGCGATGGCTCCGAGCTTCAAGCCATTTTCTTTGACCAACGGCCAGAGTTCCGGCCCCACCAGATCCACGGCCGCGTAGCCGATTTTCGCCGCACCGGCGAGGAGATCGGCGTTTTCCACGCCGCGGTTGGCGACGCACCACCAGGAAAATGCCTGCCGGAGTTTTTTCACGATTCTTTGCTCCAGTCGAAAACAATACCCATCGTTTTGGTGCGCTCGCGGTTGGCGGTTTCGTAAGCCTTGGCGCAATCTGCGGGCCGGAAATGGTGGGTATTGAGGCCCTCCAGCGCAAATCGTCCCGTGCTGGCCAGCGCGAAGAAAACGCGGCTGATGCTGCCGCCATTCCATTCCGCCGTGTTGTGCCCATCGTGCACGCCCACGATGGTAAGGCCCCGGGTGATGACATCGGAAGTCAGCTTCTGACTGGCCGGCCGGCCCGTGTCTCCCAGGATCACCACCCTGCCATAGTGATCAGCCAGCCCGAGCGCCGCGGCGAAAACGTCCGCATTGCCGGTGGTGTCGATCACAACGCGGGGCAGACCGTTGGCGTTGGCGGCGAGAAGAGCGTCGCGAGCCTGGGCGATCGGCAGCGGGATCACGGCTGAGGCACCGCCCGCCGTGGCCAGGGCCAGGCGTTCCGGCGCGGCATCCCCCGCGATAATGCTGGTCACTCCCGCCGCCCGGGCCCAGCGGATCGACATCTGGCCGATGGGCCCGGCACCGATGATCAGCACACTGTCGCCCAGCTTGTAATCCGCCACCCGCGCGCCGTGCCAGGCGATCTTGGCGAGGGCAAACCAGAGCGCCTCCTCCAGCGGAAGGCTCTGCGGAATCGGATAGCATTCGTCCGCCGGTTTCACGAAATGGGATTGATGTTTCGCGCGCGCCGCCACCCGGTCACCCGGCTTGAACGCGGAGGCCTCGGAGGCTTCGACGATGCCGGCAGCCGAGTATCCGGGATAAAACGGATACTGAACCCATTGATCCCAGTGCGTTCCGGGATCAAACAAACGGTTGAAAACGATGTTCTCCGTGCCGGTGCTCATCAGCGAAAACTCCGTGCGAACCAGAACCTCGCCGGGATGGAGCGGTGGAAGATCCACCATTTCCGTATGAACTTGCTGTTTAGCGGGAAACACAAGGCGCAGGCTGCGGGCGACGGGAGAAATAAGGATGCCATCATGCCCCGGGCCCGCCCGGAATCTCAATGCGAATAGCAGGCGGTTTCTGGTTTTCTCCGGCGAGGGACCGATTGTTTTCGCCGCGAATTCCATTTAAATTCCGCGAAAAGCTGGCGCGGGAGGCGGCCGCGCCTCTGCCGAAAGTCACTCTCTCGCTGCCCGCAAACACCGGCGGGAAAGCCCTGACCAAGAGCAACCTCACGTTCAACCTGCCGGCCGGCACGGCCAACCTCGCCCAGGAGAACCGCACGCTCAACATCGTCTCTATGGACCCCGGCTTCATGCCGGCTGAGGTCACGGTTACTCCGCTTGGGGTGGAGATTGAAGTCACCGCGAAATAGCCTGCCCTGGTGTGGTGCAGGCGGGACGCCCAACGCCACTTCTCCGTCAGTGAACGGCCTTGGGCTCAGCTCAGGGCTGCTTCAAATTCGTTGAGGCAAGGGCGAATCCCCCGTTCATCGCGCAGGAGCGACGTGCCGACAAGGGCGGCATCGAAGCGCTGACGGATCTGCGCGATGTTGTCGGGCGAGAGGCCGCTTTCCGCGACCTTGATAGCTTCGGCGGGCAGTTTTTCCACCAGATCGAAGGCGCAAAAATCGAGACTGAAATCCTTCTCCGACGAACCGTCCTTTCCCACGAAGCCGGTGGTGGTTTTGAATTTGCGGCTGTTGATCCCGACAATACGGACGGACGGCGGCAGGGTGCCGATTTCCTCCTCGGTGTGAACCTCGAAGAGCGCCTCCATGCCCAGTTCGCGGGCGAGATCGTAAAAGCCGCGCAGACGCGCGGCATCGAGCACGTTGGCCATGAGGAGAACGGCGTCCGCCCCGAAGGCCCGGGCTTCGCGGACCTGATATTCGTCAATGAGAAAATCCTTGCGCAAAACCGGCTTCGAGACCGCGCTGCGCACGGCCGCCAGCCGCTCGATGGTCATGCCGAAATGGATGTGGTTGGTCAGGACGGACAACGCGCCGACCAGCGCCGATTCCTCGTAGGCCCCGATGGCGTCGGCGACATTCTTCGCGCGCATGGGGCCGACGCTGGGCGAACGTTCCTTGATTTCCGCGATGAGGCGAAAACCCTGCGCCAGCGCATCGGGCAACGGCCGGACGGCGGGTCCATCGGCAGCCATGCGCTTGATTTCCGACAGCGGGCGCTTCGCCTTGGCCGCAGCGAGTTCGGTGCGGACATCGAGCAGAATATCATCGAGGATGGTTTTCATACCGACTCTTCCAGAAAGGGGTTGATCACGGTGACGCTGCCGTAGAGCTGACCGTGGGTGAAGTCTTCGGAATACAGCGTCTCGCAGCCGAGTTCCTGGGCCGCGGCGAGGAGGACAGCATCCCAATGGGAGATCTGGAAGCGCTGCCGCAAATGCCAGGCCTGCCCGACCAGCTCGCGGGTGATGGGCTGGGTCGGAACGTCGCGCAAATTCTGGATTGTGGCCACGATATTGGCCTCGCTCAAACCGAGGGATTTTTTTGTGAGAGCATTGGCGACAAATTCCTGGAGAACCTGAGCGGAGATGGCAAACGGGGCCCTCCGGATGAGCCGGAGGGCCCGCGCTTTCTTCACGGCATCCTGCGGGGCATTGGACCCGGCATAGAGCAGGACGTTGGTATCAAGGAAACTACTGACGGTCATAAATTTCGTCCCGCGTAAGAGGCTGCAGGGGCTCTGTGTTGGTGGCCTGTAATCCGGCAATGAGGCGTTCCGCCAGCTCCAAGTGCTGCTCGTCCGCCCGGTCGGAACGGTCTTCCGTCACTAAGGCGAGTCCTTGCATGACAAGCTCCTTCAAGGTGGTTTTCCTTTGGGCTGCCACGATTTTTGCCTGATGGAGAATCTCCTCGGGAAGATCGATCGTCGTTTTCATACGGAATACATACAGCTATACGGCCATATCTTCTACTTGAATTGAGCGGGCAGACCGAGGACCAAAGAGTCGCGATTTTTCCAGCGAAGGGACGGCAGGGAGGAGAGGAGGCCGGGATTTTCGCTGGAGGCGAAGAATTTTCCCCGGCCGTCGCTGGCGAAGAACTTTTCCGCGCGCTCCCGCGTCAGGCCGCCGGCGGGTTCCAGGATTTGCTTCCACCACGCGGTGAAGTCTGCGAGGGCGGCGCGTTCCAAAGTCCGCATTTCGCCGGGCTTCACGTTGGCGGCCCGCCAGGGCTCACCGGCGTCGTCGAAATACCACAGTTCCTTGAGTCCGTTTTCGAAGGAGGAGACGGCGACGGGTTTTCCTTCCGGACTTGCGCTCACATCCAGGCGGGTGCGGGCGGCGTGGACTGCGGTAAAAATCTGGGCCTGGGTGGTGCGGCTGCGGAACCAGTCTCCGCTCCAGGTGGCCCCGTCGAGGCTGTAGGATTTGCCGCGATCGGCATTCGGGCGGAAATTGTTATTTGTGCGCAGACCAGCCGGAATAAGCAGAGCCGGTTCGGCGGGGACAAACGCTCCGGAGGTCAGCACGCCGGTGCGGGAGGCTTGTTCCTGCCAGAGGACGGATTTATTGAGGGCCGGCAGACTGAGTTGCACGGCGAAGCGTTGTCCGCTGCCGCCCATGCCCTCGCTGAAGAGAATGAACAGCCCCATGAGCACGCTGGAGACCAGAGAGATGAGCGGGGTCGTCCAAAACAAACGATGCCGGTTTCCGGCGGGGGCGAAGACGAGAAAATTCAGGGGGCCGATGACCACGGCGAAGAGCAGCACGAACACCATGATGAGGGTTTGCGGGGGTTCCGGCCGGCCGACGGCGCGGGCCAGCGTCCATTGCCAGGTGTAGCTTTTCAGAGGATCGCCCGCCGGGGAGGCGAGCAGCGTGGTTTTGACGCGTTCGAGAAAATCATCGCCCGATGGCCAGAGGTCAATCGAGCCGCAACCGGAGTTTCCTGCGGCGGGCAAATCAGCCGCCGGGGTGGGGCCGGAATGGCAGAGGATCAGCTTCCCACCCTGGATCACCCAGTCCTGCACAGCCGTGCGCTGGGCGGCGGGAATGTTCCGCCATTCGGAATCGGCCAGAAGGATGATCCCGAAGCCGGCCAGTCCGCGCCAGTCGGTCGGGAGCAATTCGGGATTGAGCGCGGTGCCCTCGAGGGTGGAGGAATGTTTTTTGTCCATCTGCTCACGCAGCGGACCCCAGTTTTTCACCGCGAGCAGCTTGCCCATGCCGAGGAAAACCGTGGGCGTGCTGCCGCCGCCCCGGGAGCTTTCGCGGCTCTCGGTTCGGGCCGTGCCGTGGCCGGTGATGGAAATTCCCAGATTGGAATAGCGGGAACCGGATCCGGCCTCGGCCACGAGCGGAACGAGCAAATCAAAGGTGCGCGCGCTCTGCGCCTCGGCCCGCAGCGCGAAAACGGATTGCATCGAGCCGGTGTTGGACTGTGTTTGCCGGGTCGTGAGCTGCCAGGTGCGGGCGGCATTCGAGTCGTTCTTAACCTCGACGCGCAGCGGAAGAAATCCCGCCGGCGGAATGTCCTCGTAGAAATTCGTGATCTTCATCTCGACCCCGCTGCCCGGCGTGAATTGCGGCGCGGGAAGAACATGTTCGGCACGGAGGGCAGGAACCAACAGAAGGGTTACCGCGCAAAGCAACCTACACATAAACCTGAACCTAAACATAAACTCCGCTTTCAGAGTGTCGGGGTAAGTTTACGTTCCCGTGTAAGTTGAAACCTCATACCTTCGCGGCCTTGAAGACATCGGGCGCGGCTTTGTCCTGCCTGGGCACGGCGGCGAGAATGTCGCGCACGACGTCCGCCGCAGTGCGTCCGCCCAGCCGGGCGGTGTAATCGAGCACAATGCGGTGTTGCAGCACCGGGGCGGCCAGAGCCTCGACATCCTCAAAGCTGGCATTGAGACGCCCGCCCAAAAGCGCGGCGGAACGCGCCGCTGCGGCCAGGGCCAGCGCGGCGCGCGGACTGGCTCCGAATTTCACGCCCTTGGCCGCCTCGCCCTCATGGGTGGCATCGACGACCCGGGCAATGTAATTGGCCACCACGTCGGGCAGGTGGATCGTGCGGGCCAGATCACAGAGGGCGACCAATTCGTCGCGGGTCATGACCGGGGCGGTGTCGGGCTCCACTCCAATCTCGCGGTTCTGCACGATTTTTTGCAAAACGGCGACAGAGTTGCGGGGGACTTCCAGCTTGAAAAGAAAACGATCCAACTGCGCCTCAGGGAGCGGGTACGTACCCTCGAGTTCGATGGGGTTCTGGGTGGCAAGGACGAAAAACGGATCCGGCAGCGCGTGGGATTCCCCCATCACGGTGACGCGGCGTTCCTGCATGGCCTCGAGCAGGGCGGATTGGGTTTTGGGTGAGGCGCGATTGATTTCATCCGCCAGCACCAGGTTGGCAAAAATCGGTCCACGTTGGAAAACGAACTGCCGGCGTCCCTCGACCTCCTGGAGAATGGGATTTCCCGTGATGTCGCCGGGCAGGAGGTCGGGCGTGAATTGGACGCGGCGGGCCTCGATTCGCAACGTGCGGGCCAGGCCCTTGACCAGTTCGGTTTTTCCGAGTCCGGGCAGGCCCTCCAGCAGCAGGTGACCGCGCGATAGCAGTCCGGTGATGACGGAGTCCACCAGCTTCTCCTGCCCGAAGAGCACCTGGTTCAACGCGGCGCGCAGGTGCTGGAGTTTTGTCGCGGCGGCGCTGATGGCGGTTTGGTCGGCGGACATGAGAGAGAAAACCTGTCGGTTCGGCGGATATTTTCCAAGCAAATCGCGCAGGGCGACTCGCCCGCAATTTTCTCTCCCCCACCGCGGAACATCTCGTTTAATCTCACCTCATGATTTTCCACGGACGCGGCGCCACCATCAATCCCCGCGGACGTTTCGAGCGGCTCGAAGTGGCATTGGATGAGGAATTCGAAGCGGAGGCGCGCAATCCTGACACCCGCTACCTGCGCGACGACTCGCAGTCGCTCATCAGTTACAACGAAAGCCCGGACATCAGTTTCCGCGCCAGCCTCAATCCCTACCGCGGCTGCGAACACGGGTGTTCTTATTGCTACGCGCGGCCGTATCACGAATACCTCGGGTTCTCGGCCGGCATCGATTTTGAAACACGCATCATGGCCAAGCCCTCCGCGCCGGAACTTCTGCGCAAGGAACTGTCGTCTCCCAAATGGGAACCCCAGCCGCTGGCCATGAGCGGGGTGACGGATTGTTACCAACCGCTTGAGCGCAAGCTGCAGATCACCCGCCGCTGCCTGCAAGTGCTGGCCGAATTTCGCAATCCGGTGGGCATCGTGACCAAAAATCACCTCGTGACCCGCGACATCGATGTGCTGACGGAACTGGCCGGTCACGGCGCGGCGTGCGTTTTTCTTTCCCTCACTACGCTCGACTCCGGTTTGGCCCGCCGGCTGGAGCCGCGCGCGTCCTCGCCTTCGCACCGGCTGGATGCCATTGCGAAATTGAGCGCGGCGGGAATTCCCACCGGCGTGCTGGTCGCTCCCGTGATTCCCGGCCTCAACGAGCATGAGATTCCCGCCCTTCTGGCCGCCGCGCGCCAGGCCGGGGCGGTGAGCGCGGGCTACACCATTCTGCGATTGCCGTATGGCGTGAAAGACATCTTCTCCGCCTGGCTGGAAGAGCATGTGCCCGAGGCGAAGGAGAAAATCCTGGGCCGCATCCGCGATGTGCGGGGGGGATCGCTCAACGACTCGCGCTTTGGGGCGCGCCTGCGGGGCGAGGGCGTTTTCGCCGGACAGATCCGGCAGCTTTTTGAGGTTTCGTTGCAGCGCCAAGGACTGAAGGAAAAGGCACTGCCGCTCTCGACCGCGGCTTTCCGCCATCCAGGCGGGCAGCAGATGGAGTTGTTGTAGTCCCGGCACTTTGCTGGCTGAGCCACCCTTCGGGCTATCCTACGGATAGGCTATCTGCGCTTCGCTGCGATTGTGGCCGTGCGGGACGAACGCCCCAACAGAGTGGGGCGGCTACAGATGAACCCGCTGGAAAGATTCCGCTATTCGGCCAGGGCCGGAGCGTTTTCCGCGATCACCACCGGCGTGCCGACTTGGACCAGGCTGAAAAGATAGGAAGCCGTCTGACGCCGCAGGCGGACGCAGCCGTGCGAGGCGGCGCTTCCGCCGGGCACATGGCCGACATGCAGGCCGACTCCGGTATCGCTCAGCCGCATCCAGTAGGGCATGGCGGCACCGGCAAAGCTGGCGCCTTCGGGCACGGGATGCTGGCGGGTGTCGGCGTCGGCCACCAGAACGGTGCCGGCGGGGTCGACGATTTTTCCGTAAAGGTTCGAATGATAATCCTTCACCTTGCCGCGGATGGTGTAGCTGCCGGCGGGGGTCGGGTGGGATTTTTTTCCCGAGGCGAGGGGGAAATCCATGGCGAGGGCTCCGTTCACCAGCAGGAATCCGCGTTGTTCGCCTAAGGCGATTTCGAGGCTTACGTTATCGGGCGTGGCTTGTTCCAGCAGGGCCTTGTTGCGGTAGGTGTCGGCCTTCCAGCCTTTGTGGGCGCGGAAGACGGCGTGCTCCGCGCGCGCCTGGCTGCGGAGAGCGGCCAGCTCGCGGTCGGCGCGGACTTGAGCCTGCTTTTTTTCATAATCCTTCATCACCGTGCAGCTGCTCAAGGAGAGGCAAAATGCCCCCAGCGCGGGCAGCGCAAGTTTGTGAGAAAGCCGCATCCGCCGTATCCCAAGCGGAAAAAAGCGCAGGAGAAAAGCTAATCCTGCGATTTCCCAGTTGTCAAAATCTTCCGCCATGCGAAATATATGGCGGTTTTTGCCGGTCCCGGGGACCAAGGGCCGGCAGGAGCAAACCCATCACCACCACGCATGCCAAAATCCGCCGCCACCTCTGTTGATTTCGCCGCAGCGCCGGTCAACGCCACGCTCTCGAAGGAGGACAAGCTCGGGCTTCTCCGCAGCATGGTTCGCATCCGGCGCTTCGAATTGCAGGCGGCCAAGATTTACAACGCGGGCAAGATGGGCGGTTTTCTCCATCTCTATAACGGCCAGGAGTCCGTCGCGGTGGGCGCGACCTCCCTCATGGGCGACAACGACCACGTCATCACGGCCTACCGCAACCACGGCCACGCCCTCGCCGTCGGCATGAGCATGAACGAATGCATGGCCGAACTTTACGGCAAGGCCACCGGATGCTCCAAGGGCAAGGGCGGCTCGATGCATTTTTTCGCGCCGGACAAAAACTACTGGGGCGGCCACGGCATCGTCGCGGGTCAGACTCCGCTCGGCCTCGGACTCGCTTTCGGCCTCAAATACAAGGGCCTCACCGGCGCGGCGATGTGCTTCCTCGGGGACGGCGCGGTCAACCAGGGCTGCTTTTACGAGAGTCTCAACATGGCGGCGCTCTTCGGGTTGCCGGTCATCTACATCATCGAGAACAACAAATACTCCATGGGCACGAGTCTGGAGCGCTCCTCCGTGGTGGACAAATGTCTGGCCCAACGGGCCGAGGCCTTCAAAATCGATTGGGCCCAGGCCGACGGCGAGGATGTTTACGAAGTCCGCGCCGTGACCCAAAAAGCCATCGACCGCGCCCACAAGGAATCGAAGCCCACCGTGATCGAATTCGATACCTATCGCTACTACGGCCACTCCGTCGCCGACGCCAAACACAAGGGCGGCTACCGGAAGGAGGAGGAGATCGAGAAATACAAAAAGGAACACGATCCCATCCAGCTCTTCAAAAGCCATCTCATCGCGGAGAAAATTCTTTCCGAGGAACAATTTGAGGCCATCGACGCCGAGGAAAAAGCCGGGGCCGCAGCCGCGTCCGAATTCGCCGAGGAGAGCCCCGCCCCCACCGAGGCGGCCATCTTCGAGGATGTGTATTTTGAAGTGGACCGGCAGACCGAAGCCGGCCGCACCGGACGCCATTTTTTCAACAACTGATCCGCGCTACCGATGCGATTTACGATTTATCCGATTCTGGCCCTTGTCCTCCTCATGCCCTGCGCCCGCGCGCAGGAGGCCGATTTTTCGGAGAACCGCTGGGTCGCCATTCTTTCCGTCTATGATTCCTTTGCCGAGGCCAAGGCTGACGCCGAGAAAATCGCGGCCAAAAGCAAAGTTCCGTTCTCGATGGAGGGGCGTGTTTTCGAAAAAAAGCGCGGCTTGATCTACCCCGACAATTTCGACGACCAGGTCTTCGCCGGGCAATATGTTTCCCGGCGTTTTAACGAGACCCTGATCAAGGATCGCGAAACAGAATACCTCTCGGTCGAACGCTCGGACGGCTACGACGGTTTCAAACCCGGTTATTACATTGTGGTCGCCGGCATTTACGAATCGGCCAAGGACGCCCGGGCGCAAACCAAGCGCTTCGCCGCATGGGCTCCCACCGCCTACGCCAAAAAAACCAAAATCTCCATGGGCTGCATGCCCTAGCCGCCCGCCCACCTGCCATGCCACTGATTGAATACCGCGAAGCTTTGAACCAGGCGTTTGCCGAGGAAATCGAGCGCGACCCGAATGTCGTTCTCATCGGCGAGGAAGTCGCCCAATACGACGGAGCCTACAAAGTCACCCGGGGCCTGTGGAAAAAGTACGGCGACAAGCGCGTGGTGGACACCCCGATCAGTGAAGCCGCCTTCATCGGCATGGGCGTCGGCGCCTCCATGCTCGGACTGCGCCCCGTGATGGAACTCATGTTCTGGAGTTTTGCCACCGTGGCTTACGACCAGATTATCAACAACGCCGGCCAGATCCGCTACATGAGCGGCGGACTCATCAATTGCCCCATCGTCATTCGCGGCCCCGCCAACGGCGGGACCAACGTGGGCGCGACCCATTCCCACACCCCGGAAAACTGGCTCGCCGCCATTCCCGGACTCAAGGTCGTCAGCGCCGCCAACGCCTACGACGCCAAGGGCCTGATGAAAACCGCCATCCGGGACAACGACCCGGTCATGTTCATGGAGAATACGCTCCTTTACGGCGAAAAATACGAAGTGCCCGAGGGGGAATACCTCATCCCGCTGGGTGTCGCCGATATCAAACGGGAAGGCACCGATGTCACACTGGTCTCCCATGGCCGCGCCGTGCTCACCGCGCTCAAGGCCGCGGAAATTCTCGCCGCCGAGCACGACATCAGTTGCGAAGTGGTGGACCTGCGCTCAATCCGTCCGCTCGACGAAGAAACCGTGCTCGCCTCCGTGCGCAAAACCCACCGCGCCGTGCTGGTGGACGAAAACAAACCCTTCTGCGGCGTCTCCGCCCAGATCTCCTCGATGATCATGGAACAGGCCTTCGACGATCTCGATGCCCCGGTAGGCCGCGTCTGCTCGCTCGACGCCCCCGCCATTTACTCCCCCGCCGTCGAGCCCTTCCAGCTCCCCACCCCCGACCGCATCATCAGGAAAGTGAAGGAGATTTGCTGAAGCAAATCCCCTGACGAAGTCCGAAGGCATTACCCAAACCTCAAGCCCCTCGGCACCGCCCGCCTTTTCCATTCGTCATTGCCAATTTCCTTCGGTATTCGTCATTAGACATTAGTCATTTTCCAACATGCCAGCCATCACCATGCCCAAACTGAGCGACACGATGACCGAGGGGACCATCGCGCGCTGGAAGAAAAAGAAGGGAGACACCATCGAAGCGGGTGACATCCTGGCCGAAATCGAAACCGACAAGGCGACCATGGAGATGGAGTGTTTCGACGATGGTGTGCTGACCGAGATTTTCGTTCCCGCTGGCGGCAAGGCTCCCGTGGGCGCAAAGATCGCCCTGGTCCTGGCCGAAGGCGAATCCGCCGACAGCACCACCGAAGCTCCGGCCAGGCCGGAAAAGGCCGCCGAAGCCAAACCCGAATCCAAAGAAACCCCCCCCGCTCCGGCCCCCGCCGTCAGCGGGTCGCGCGTGAAAGCCTCGCCCCTCGCAAAAAAGATTGCCGCGGAGCGCGGAGTCAGCCTCGAAGGCCTCGCCGGCACAGGCCCGGGCCACCGCGTGGTCGCGAAGGACGTTCCCGCCAGGGGATCGGCCCGCGCCGTCAGTGCCGCCGCCGCGCCGCGGATCGAGGCCAGGGCCGCGGGCGAAGGCGACACGACCATCCCGCTTTCCAACATGCGGCGCACCATCGCCGATCGCCTGGTGGCCAGCAAACAGCAGAACCCGCATTTCTATCTCTCCGTCGAAGTGGACGCGGGGGCGCTCACCCGCCTGCGCCAGGAACTCAACGCGGCCAACGAAGCGGCCGGTTTGCCGAAACTGACGGTCAACGATTTCGTGCTTCTCGCCGTCGGCCGCGCCGCAGCCCAGCACCCCTCCATCAACGCCTCCTGGGGCGGCGATTCCATCATCCAATACGGCGCGGTGAACATCTCCGTGGCCGTGGCGGTGGACGACGGCCTCATCACACCGGTCATTCGCAACGCCGACAAACTTTCCCTCAAGGAAATCAGCGCGGCGGTGAAGGACCTGGCCAAGCGCGCCCGGGAGAAGAAACTCAAGCCCGAGGAATACTCCGGCGGAACCATCACCGTTTCAAATCTCGGGGCCTACGGCATCGAACAATTTTTCGCCATCGTCAACCCGCCCCAGGCCGCCATCCTCGCCATCGGTGCCATCGTGAAAAAGCCGGTGGTGAATGCCAAAAACGAAATCGTGGTGGGCGAGCGCGTGACCATCTCCCTCAGTGCTGATCACCGTGTGGTGGACGGCGCGGTCGGCGCGGAATTCCTCTCGACCCTGCGCAAGCTGATCGAGAATCCGGCCATGATGTTGTTCTGAATCGTGGCACTGGCATCCTGCCGGTGAACCCGCGCGACGCATCGGCTGGAAGCCGATGCCACTTCACGACATTCCGCCCTGCCCAGGGTGCCGGAGAATATCCTCCCCCTTCCGCGGAAAACGTGCTGGTATTTCCCCATGGCGGAAAGGAAATGGCACGGATGGTTTTCTGTGCTGGCGCTTTTCTTCATCCAAACGGCCGCGGCCAATGATCCTGCCTGGATCGAACTGGAGGGCTGCAAGCTCGTCGAAGGACCCCACAACGACGGCGACAGCGTGGAGGTCGAATACGACGGCCAGACGCACGTTTTCCGCCTGTTCTTTGTGGACTGTGTGGAGAAAAGCCCCCACTCCCGGGAACGCCGGGTCGAACAGGCAAAGTATTTCGGACTCGCGGGGGACAATCCGGAGGAGGACGCCCTGCAGGTCGCCTCTGCGGCGGCAAAGTTCACCACGAATCAACTGAGCGCACCCTTCACCATCCGCACCCGCTGGGAAAAAGCGGACCCCACCGGAAAGAATCCCGCCATCCGGGCCTTCGTCGAGACCTCCACCGGCGCCGATCTCAGCACGCTGCTGGTCGGCGAGGGGCTGGCCATCATTCGCGAAGGCAAACTGGCCTCGGACAACCCGAAGGGAAGAAACAGCAGTGAACAGATCCGCTCCCTCCGCGAGGCGGAAACACGGGCGCGGCTGGCGGGCAAGGGAGCGTGGGGACTGTCCCGGCCTCCTGCATCCGGGGCAAGGCCGCAGGCTGTGCCGCGCAGCGAGTTTGCCGCGACCGATAAAGACGGGCTCCTGGCCAGCGCGGGCCGCCCGGCCGCGGTGCGCGGCCGCGTCGCAACAATCGGCGCGCTGCCGGATGGCCGGATCACCTTCCTGGATTTCGAGGGAAATCAAACCGGCGGGTTTGTCGGAGTCATTCGCGCCGGATTCCTTCCCCTCTTTCACCAGAAATATCCGGAGGGTTTGAAGAAGGCGCTGATCGGGAAGGAGGTTGCGTTGGAGGGCGTGATCACGCTCTACCGCGACATCCCCCAAATCGAACTGGAACACCCGCGCCAGCTCAAGATCCTCCCCGGTCCGACTCCCGCGCCGTAGGCCCCCAGAGAATTTTTTCGCCATGGGCCGGATTTTCACGCATTGAGTACACCTTGAGCAAACCCAAACTCATCATGGGCGTGGTCATCGCCCGCTGCCCGCGCGCGTTCGCCGGACATCACTGCTCGCTCATGAACTGGGCGCTGGGGTTTCGTGAACTCGGCTGGGATGTCTGGATCGTGGAACATGTGGATCCCCACGAACTCGAACCACCCGAGGCTCCGGGACGGTTGAGCCCACAGGAGGAATTCTGGAAAAAAAGTGTCGCGGAATTCGCGTTTGAGAATCGCGAATGCCTGATCGTGAACGGACACTCGCCCGAGCTGGATGCCTTCCGGGACTTTGCCGCAGAAGCAGATTTATTTTTGAATTATTCCGGCCAGTTCAAGCGGCTGGACCTGCTTGGACCGCGCACCTGCAAGGCTTATCTCGATGTCGATCCCGGCTTCACCCAGCTCTGGGTTGAGGTGTGCGGCAGCGACATGAATTTCGAAGGACACGATGTTTTTCTGACCGTCGGCACCACCATGAACGGTCCCGCCACCCTCGTTCCCAAAGTCGGCCGCGACTGGATTCCCGTCCGGCTGCCGGTGGTGGCGGACTATTGGCGGCAACGGCTTGGTCCGGCTGCCGACATTTCCGCCGATGCCCCCTGGACGACCATTGCGCACTGGTACGGATATCCCGAGATGCAATGGCAGGGCCGCCGCTACGCCGGCAAACGGGAGAGCCTGGTGGAAATGAAGGACCTGCCCGGACTGGTGAAGCAAACCTGCACCATCGCGACGGACATGACCCCGGACTGGGACGACTATGCGGTGTTCAGCAAAGCGGGTTGGAAATTCTGTTCCTCGGCCGCGGTTTCCGACGACGTCCCGTCCTATCTCCGCTTCATCGCCGGAAGCCGTGGCGAAATCGGCATCGCCAAGGAAGGCTATGTTGTTTCACGCGCCGGCTGGATGAGCGACCGCAGCGTTGTCTACCTTGCCCTCGGAAAGCCGGTCTTATTGCACGACACCGGATGGCCTCAGGACATCACGCCTGCTCCGGGGCTGCTCGCCTTTACCGGACCGCAGGATTGCGCCGCCGCCATCGCGCAGGTTGAAGCGGACTACGAAACGCATTCCGCGGGCGCACGACATCTGGCGGAAACCCTTCATTCGCCCGGGGCCGTGATCGTTCCTCTTCTAGAAAAAATTCTCTAACCTCCATTTATGAAAAAGAAAAAAATCAAAGTCGCCGTGATCGGCTACGGCGGGGCCTTCAACATGGGCCGCCACCACCTGACCGAAATGAAGGCCGCCGGCATGGAACCCGTCGCTGTGGCCGAGGTGGACAATGCCCGCGCCCTGGTCGCGCTGCAGGACTTTCCCGACATTCAGATTTTCAACGATGTGGGGCAGATGCTCACCCAGTCCGACGTCGAACTGGTCACGATTATCACCCCCCACAACACCCACGCCGCGCTCGGCCTGCAATGCCTCAAGGCCGGCCGTCATGTCATTTGCGAAAAACCCATGGCCATCACCACGGCCGAATGCGACGCCCTGATCTCCCTCGCCCGGAAAAAGAAGCGCCTTCTCAGCACCTATCACAACCGTCATTGGGACGGCTGGATTCTTCGTGCGGTGGACCAGGTGAAAAAGAAAAAAACCATCGGCGAGATCCATCGTATTGACTTGCGCATGGGCCGCCGCGGAAAGCCGGGCGATTGGTGGCGCAGCAGCAAGTCCCTCTCCGGCGGCATTCTCTACGACTGGGGCGTGCACCTGCTGGAATACGCCTTCCAGCTCGTTGATTCCGAGATTGTGGAAGTTTCCGGTTTCGCCCGCGAGGGGTTCTGGGGTCCGCAGACAAAATGGAAAGGCGATGCCATCGAGGACGAAGGCGCGGCCGTCATTCGTTTCAAAAACGGCGCGTGGATCAACTTGTGCATCAGCCAGCTCGACGCCAACCCCAAGCCCGGCTTCGTCGAGATCCACGGCACCACGGGCAACTACGTCATCGACTGGAACCATTACATGCACCACCGCCTCGAAGACGGAGTCGCCACCACCGAACAGGGTCCGCATCCGCAAAGTCAGAGCCAGAAATTTTACGACAACATCGCCGCCCATCTGATCAAGGGTGAAAAACTCATCATCACCCCCGAATGGTCGCGCCGGCCCATCCATGTGCTCGACCTGGCCATGCGCAGCGCCAAAGCCGGACGCGCCCTGCCGGCGAAATACGGCTGATTTTCCGGATGTCGCCACGGCACTCCGTGGCCGGAGGGGAGAGAAACGCCCCAACGGCGTGGGACGGCGACGGCCTCAATCAACCTGGCAGCGCGTGCACCAGCAGGTCGTGCGCCCGCCGATTTCTTTGCGCGAGAGCTCGACGCCGCAGCGCGGACAGGGACCTCCGTCCCGCCACCGATGATTGAAGAGCCAGGTGTCGGGCGGATCGCCCCATTTCGTGCCGATGACCCGCAAGGCGTCGCGGCACACGCCGCGGATGGTTTTCCATAAGACTGCCACATCCTTCACCCGGCCGCCCGGCGTGGCGGGATGCAGCCGCGCCCGCCAGAGAATTTCGTCCGCCATCCAGTTTCCGACCCCGGGAAAGCGCTCCTGCATCAGCAAGACGGCCTTGACCGGCGCGGCCTTGCGTCGCTGGAGAAAAGCGGCCAGTTCCTCCCTGGTGAACTCCTGCGAAAGTAAATCCGGCGGCCGCATTTTCCACCAGGGAGGATCGGATGCGCCCTTTTGAAAAAGCAGACGGCCGAATTGCCGCGGATCGGAAAACACCAGCGCGGCATCCTTTTGCCAGAGCACGAGATGGTCGTGTTGGCCCGGCGTGAAGTCCGGCGACTCGACGCGCAACTCGCCCGTCATGCCAAGGTGCACACCCAGCGTGGCGCGATCGAAGCGGAAGATCATCTGTTTGCCGTGCGCCGCCGAACCGATCGGACACGATCCGCCCAATGTCTTGGCAAACTCCGCCTCATTGATGCCGCGAAACACGCGCGTCTGCCCATGAATTCCCACGCGGACGACACGCTGCCCCAATCCGGAATTCCAGCGTTTGCGGAAAAATTCGACTTCGGCGAGCTCGGGCATGGGGGCGTTTTTGAACGCGATCAGCCCGGCGGACAAGATGGAAGAGAACCCGCCAGTGCCATTTCAGTTCGGCCGGTGCCTCGCGGCCAGCAGCATCACCAGCGGAACCATCAAGGCCGGCGCCACGGCGGAAAAGGCAAGGCCGCGCGCCAGTGAACTCGCGTCCCCGATCCAGCCGACCAACCACGGCATGAAAATCCCCCCCGCATTCCCGAAGGCCGCCAGCGCGGCAAACATGCTCGCGCCGCCATCAGGATACCGGTTCGCCGTCACCGCCAGCATCGTCGGCCACAGGCAGCTTCCACTGAATCCTGCCAGGACACAGGCTGTCAGGGCCCAACCCGGCTGCGGCAGACTCGTGCCGAGCAGAAAAAAGACCACGGTCAGAGCGCACCCGGCCGCCATGATGAGATACGGATTCACCCGGTTTCCGATTGCGCCGACCACCATCCGGCCCAACGCCATCGCCGCAGAAAAGAGCAACAACCCTGTGCCGGCCATTTCCGGGGAAAACCCCAGCGATTCCTCCGCATAAGCCGGCAACCACTGGGCCATGCCGAGCTCCGTCGCCCCACCCAGGAAGATCGCCGCCAGCGCGGCCACGAACCACCATTTCCGCAGCAATCGCCCCATCGGCATCCGCCCCTTCTCCGTCACGAGCGGGGGAAACTCCATCAGCGCAAACGCCAGCATCAGGAGCAGCGGAAACGGCAACACCAGCCAGCAGGCCAGACGCCAGGTTCCGCCCAATGCGAGCGTCGCCGTCGCGGCCAGGATGGTCACCACCGCACCCACCGCATAGAACGAATGCAGCCAGTTCATCGCCCCGGAACGCGAATCCGGATTCACCGCCGCCACCACGGGGCTTAGCACCATGTCGAGGACACCCGCTCCGAGTCCGACCACGAACATGGCCACCAGCAAGATCCCGTAGTTCGGAGCCAGCGCCATCCCGGCCAAGCCCGCCGCTGTGAGGACATTGCCGCCGAGCGCGAACGGCTTCGCGCCCCAGTGATCGGCCAGCGGACCCGTGGCGAGGATTCCCGCCACCAGACCCGCAAAAGCGATGCCGCCCAGACGTCCCAGTTCCTCACCCGACAGTGGGCCCGCCCCACCGAAGGCATCCCGGATCGCCAGAAGAAAAACCGGCAGCAGATTCAGCCCGATCGCCAGGCACATCATGCCGGCAAAACACAGGGCGGTGAGGAGTCTGGGACGGACCATGCGATACCGAACCTTGGTGCCTGTGGGAACGCAACCCCGGAAACCGCAAATCCTCTCCGGCGGGTTCTTCCGCTGTGATCTCTTCGTGGTCTGTGGTTGAC
>CAMASH010000030.1 GCA_945860745.1 Chthoniobacter flavus
AGGCGCGACGAAGGAGCAGAGCCCAAGCACTCTGTGACTGAGACTCGACGAAGGAGAGAGCCAGGGTGCACGGGGAATAACCAACGCCGCCAGAGGCCAAAAGAACAAGCGAGGTTGCTCCCTTTATTTCCAGCGACTAAGGGAGGGTCCTGCCCGGATTAGAGCGGGTTCCGGCGAAGGTTTTTGAGTAGGAGTAAGTAGAGATTATCGAGACGCTGATTCCAGCGCCATTCGGATTCCCTGTCGGCGACGGAACAAAACCGGGCAGATTGGTTAGAGGGGGAAATGCCCGGGAATTGGGGGCCAAATGTCCTTTGGCAGATGCTCGAGGACCCGGAAACGGCGGCTGGGATGCTGCTCGAGGGTGACGGTTTTGCGCAAAGTGGGGGCGATTTAGTAGTTGCGGCCGTCGCAGTCGGTGGCGTGGTCGAGATTGATGCGCAGGGAGAGTCGCGCGGCGTTCGATCTTCCCCCGGGCCGGCGGGGCGGGAGCCACGGGATGGGCCACGCCGAGTCCGCGCAGGGCGCGCTGGAACTCGCTTTGAGTATCACTGTGATCGTGGCTGGAGCTGGGCCCCAAGAGGCTCAGACCGTCGGTGGCAACAATCGCGGGCAGGCCCTGGGTCTCGAAGGCTTGCCGGAAATGCGCGAAGTGGTCCCACCTCGTGTCGGATTCAAGCGGGGCGGCGGCGCCAGTCCGCAGCTTTTGCTCGTCTCAGAGCCAAAACATCGCATGCTTCCGCCGCGATGACAAAGACCGGAGCTTCCGCCACCCGCCTGTGCGCAGCCTGCGGAATGTGCTGCAACGGCGTGATGTTTTACAGCATGCGGCTACAACCCTCCGATCAGGCCCGGAGTCTCACAGCGCTCGGGTTGAAACTCAAACGCAAGAACCGGGAGTGGCATTTTCTCCAACCCTGTCCGGCCCATCAGGATTCCCGTTGCACGATCTACGCGCAACGTCCGGAACGCTGCCGGGTCTTTTCCTGCCGGCAGTTGCAAGCGGTGGAAGCCGGGCAAATCAGCGAGGCGGCGGCGTTGGAAAAAATCGACGAAGCGCAGCGAGCCGTCGCGCGGGTGCGGGAGTTATTTCATCAGGCGGGCGACACGCGGGAAACCAAGGCTTTCGCCACACGGGGCGAAGCCGTTTTCACCCCGCCGCTTGATCCCTCGCCGGAAGCCACAGCCACCCGCGGGAAACTCGCCCTGGCCCTGCGGGAGCTGGACGAGTTGCTGACGCGGAACTTCCGGGTGGAGACAGAAAATGCCCGTCATTGAATCCACCTACCATCCCCCCTTGGGGTTCTGGAACGGTCATCTTCAGACGATCTATCCCGCGCTCTATCGCCGCGTGCCATGGATCACCAGACAGCGTGAACGCCTCACCACCCACGACGGCGACTTTTTGGACCTGGACTGGGATACCACCCCGGCCGCCGGACGTCTCGCCATCCTCTCCCACGGCCTCGAGGGCGATTCACGCAATCACTACATCCAGGGCATGGCTGCCGCACTGCAGCGCGCGGACTGGGACACGCTGGCCTGGAATTTCCGCGGGTGCAGCGGCGAGCAAAACCGCCTGCTTCCCTCCTACCACAGCGGAGCGACCGGGGATCTGCAGGCCGTGGTGGACCAGGCCCTGGCCACCGGACGCTACCAGCATGTCGCCCTGGTGGGATTCAGCCTCGGAGGAAACCTGACACTGAAATACCTCGGCGACCTTGGGCCCGGGGTGGATCCGCGCCTCGAACGGGCCGTCGCGTTTTCCGTCCCCTGTGACCTGGCCTCCAGTTCCCGCCAGCTTGAGGGCATCATGAACCGGATCTATATGCGACGGTTCCTGACCAGGCTGCGGGAAAAAATCCGCCAGAAGATGATCCTCTTTCCCGGACAGATTCACGACGCCGGTTTGGACGCCATGCGCACGTTCCGCGCGTTCGACGGAGCCTACACCGCGCCGCTGCACGGATTCGCCAGCGCGGAGGATTACTGGCGGCAGGCCAGTTGCAAGCCGGTGCTCCGGCGCATCGCCATTCCCACCCTGCTGGTCAATGCGCGCAACGACCCGTTCCTCGGCCCGCGGTGTTTTCCCGAGAAAGCCGCGCGGGAAAACCCGCACCTCCACTTCGAAGCCCCACGCAGCGGTGGACATGTCGGTTTCATGACCTTCAACCCGCAAAATGAATATTGGTCGGAAACGCGGGCGGTCGGATTTCTGAGCGAGGAAATTTGATCACGACCGGTACGGGCGGGGCGGTCCATTTTGTCATGAGGAATGTGACCGTGTATCAATTCGAACACCGTCCGTATGGCCTCCCCATCACCCGCGCGCTCGAGGCCCTGGGCGTTGCCTTTGCCACCCAAAACGTCTCGAACGCCGACCGCAGTGAGATCATCCGGCTGACCGCTGGGAAGTGCTATCAAATGCCGGTGCTGGGGCATGACGGGGCGATTATTTTTGAATCATCACCCACTTCGACCGACGTCGCGCGCGATGTGAACGCGGTGTTTTCCAACGGACGGCTCTTTCCCGCCGGGCCTGAGGGACGGCAGCGCATCGTCATCGCTCAGATCGAGAATGAGGTGGAAGGCGTGGGCGGCGCAACGCGCGGAGCTATCCGAAGCCGCGGGAACACTGCTCGAGCCCTATGACCTGGCGCTTCAGCACCGTCCCTTTCTCTTTGGAGCGACACCTTTGTATGCGGACTTCGCGCTTTTCGGTATCCTGGGAAACCTGACTTACCGCGACCACAACCCTCTCCCAAAGGAGCTGGATACCCTCGGCCAATGGTTCGCGCGAATGAAGGCCTTTCTGCTCAACTGATCTTGGACGGCCCGTGCAAGCGTGGACGGATTTGCTTCGTCAAAACCCGCTTTCACATGGCCTCACGAGGAGTTGTGGTTGTTCAGATAAGGTCCCTCACGCGGTCAAGAAAAGACACCGTCGCAGTCAGAAAGTTCCTTGCCCTCGAATCAAAGGCCGATCTCGGCGTAATGGTCACCTCTGATTAGCTCAGCGCAACAAGGCTTCGTTTCGTTTTCTCGGGTAGGGAGTGCGACCTCGACGCCTTTACCGGGTTCGCGGAGCGAGACACCGCTTTGGTGAATGAGAGCGGCTTCGCTTTTTGGAAAGGAGCGGTGAACCGTTGTCGTCCTCACCGCTAGAGCGATCCAATTGCGCGCGGGCTTTCCGACCGCCCCGCATTGAAATCCACAGCGGCGAGAACCTCGAATCCCGCGCCCTGCAGGCCGAGGGGGAATCCCCCGCAGCCGGAAAAGAGATCAATGCATTTCAGGGGATTCCTTAGGGCAATTGAAACGGATTGGTTGGGGGCAGTTGGACATAGACAGTCCCACCCCAAAAAGAAATCCTCATTTTTTGCGCTTTTTACGTTCTTTGAAACCCTGGCCGTCGCGGCGCTCCGTTGCAGCGCGGCCTAAAGAAATTGAGGTGGTTTTGACGGCGCAAAACCCACCGGGGTTGTCCGTTTCCTTTCCTGTGATCCGCGGTCAATTGTTCGCGCTTCTGTTTTTACGGAAAAAGTGGGCTCTGACGACGCAGAGCCCTCCAAGGCGCAAGGGCGAGGAACTAGGCGGCGACGACTTCAACGCGCGGGGAAAACCCGATGCGATGGAGAAGCTCCTCGCAATCCTCCCAGGCGAGGCCAAAGGCCCGCACGTCGGCGACGCCGAGACGGGCCACCACGGAGGAAAGCGTTTTTGCGTCGCGTTCCGGAAACTCTGCGTCCATCACGGCACTCTCGGCCCAGTCCACCAACTGCACCAAGCTGATCTCATGATGGAGATAGGCGGCGATTTTGTCCGCCACGGCCTGTTTGGTGATCATCATGGTCGGCATGCTACAATTTCTGGTGGCCTTTATCCACCGGGAATTTTTCATGAACTTCAACCAGTTCGCCCTTTTCGTCGTAGATTTCCTGCCAGAATTTTAGCGTCGCCTCGCTTGAGTCCACTTCTTTGAAATAACGGGCCAGCCAGCCCGGGCGTCCTGTCACGTCCAGCCGGTAACGCCGGCCACCGGCAGATAAATCCTCCCAGCTTGCAAATTTCCTTTCATTTTGTTGGCGGGTGCTCACTTTGCGGCGCGGAAGGGGAAAGCCGGGATTCTTCTCAGGAAGTGAGGGGATTTGCGAGCCCATAAAACGGGACTGCAACGGAATGGAAGCGGCGGAAGTCGCGGACACAGTCTGCCGTAGGCCGCCTGAAAAGACTGAACGCCGGGGGCGGCGAGAGGGGCATCCGCAGCACCGGCCAGGCTTTCAAAAGGCGTGACCCGCCAGCGCAGCCGACGAAGAATGCATCACCCTAACATGCTCATCCGCGCCTCGGCCAAATTTGCAAAAACGTTCCGCTGCGTTAGGTCCGACCGGCGGCCCCCCGCGCCGGGGCCGTTTCTGGCCTGGTATGCGGATGTTTTCACGGCGCGCAGGTTCGGGAGGTTCGCCATTTTTTCCGATGAGCACACGCTCTTCACTTATCTGGTGCCCATGGGCAACCGTCGAACGCTGGCCGCGGTGATAGAGGGATTTCACAGAACGATGGGGCAGTTTTTCGCCCATGCCCGCATCCATGACCAGGCGGCGGTCACGGAGGTGGAGTTTGTGCTGCGGGATGACCGGCGGGTCATCGGCTGTCAGAACGATTTCATCTACCATGCGCGCCATTGCCTGGAGGAAAATCATCCCCCGCTAGACGATGAAATTTTCCTGCAAGCGCATGATGCAATCAACGGCATGCCGATGGCGCATCTGGGATTCCGGATGCCGCGCGAGGCCATGCAGGAGGAAGTCGCGAAATTGCGCCGGGGGTGATGGCGGCATGCTGATACCCGCCCGGGAACCTAGGCCCCGCCGGTAAGGGCGGCGGGATTTCCGTTTGCGGGCATGGGCGTTTTCGAAAGGATTCGACGGTTTTGACGAAGCAAAACCCTCCAAGGTTGTCTTGCTTGACCCTTTCCATCCTTCCCATCCGTTGCGTGAGGCATTTTGAAATCCGGCTCTGACGGTGCAGAGCGCGCCTCTTTTACGGCGGCGCGGCGCGTTTACTCGAAAAATTGCTCAAGCGCATGGATGAGATGAGGCAAGTCCCCCGACGCGGTTTTCCAGACTTGCTCGAGGTCCACCTCGCCATAATCGTGAGCAATGATGTTGCGCATCCCCCGCATGCTGCGGAAGGGCAGACCGGGAAAGAGATCCTGGGTTTGCTGCGAAACCCTGCTGGGCGGCTTCGCCGATAACTTCAAAGCGGCGCAAGACGGCATCCTGCTTCTCGGGGTTGGCCTGAAAAGCCGCCTCGTCTCCGCCTTTCAGATAGGCCCGGATGCTGAGGGCGGATTCCAAGATATCCCGCAAAAGCCCGGCCTGCCGGTCATCGGGCATAAATTGTCACCGGATTGGCAAGAATGGCCCTGCGGCGAATCGCATTGCGACTCTTCTCGACCGCCCTGCGGCTGAGAAGATCAACCCGGCGGCCAATGCGTCCCTCCAATTCCTCTTTGAGCGCCCCCATCTCGAACAGCCCAGCCTTGATTTCCGGAAGAAACTCCACCAGCAGGTCCACATCGCTGCCAGAAGCAGCCCGGCCTGCAGCCAGCGAGCCAAAGACTTGCAAGCGCGCCACGCCGTGGGCTTGACAGACGGGGCGCACCGTGGACTCCAACCCCTGCATGACCGGAAGGGATGTCTGGATGCTCTCGTTCACGCCGAGAATCGTAGCGCTGGAATCCTCAGGTTTCAAGGCAAAGACTGCTCACAACGGGCACCCGCCCCACGCCTGCAAGATGATGCGATGAAGCCAACGAGACGAAGCTTCGGTTCGACGGTTTTGACGAAGCAAAACCCTCCAAGGTTTTCTCGCTTGACCCTTTCCCTCCTTCCCATCCGTTGCGTGAGGCATTCTGCAATCCGGCTCTGACGGCGCAGAGCCCTCCAGGAAAGTCCGTAATAAGTTTTAAAAACGGAAAAAGCTTCACGTCAACGCCAGCGCCGGTGCGTCGGCTAAATCGTCACGCCAAAGAATTCATCGCTTTTCACTTCCAGACAAAACGCCGCCAGCAATTCGGCGATGGCCTGGAGGTCGGACAGCTCGATCACTTCCACGGAAGAGTGCATGTAGCGGTTGGGTAGTCCGATGGACACAGTGGGAATGCCGCCGTGTTGGAGAAAAATCGCATCCGCGTCGGTGCCGGTGAAGCGGGGATTGGCCTCGTATTGGAGCGGGATGCCGGCGCGCTCGGCGGTCTTGCGCAGGCGCTCGACCAGCACGGGATGATTGGAACTGCCGATGCTGAGCACGGGACCGCCACCAAGTTTCACGTCGCCGTGCTTCGGCTTGGAGCAAATGGGGATGTCGGTGGCGTGGGTCACATCCACCACCAGGGCGGCATTGGGCTGGGCGCGATAGCCGGCCATGGTCGCGCCGTAGAGACCGTTCTCCTCCTGGATGGTGGAGACGGCCACAATGCTGGCGGCGAGGTTTTCTTTTTTTTCCGCGAGGAGTCGCAGGGCCTCGGCCGCAGCCCAGGTGCCGATGCGGTTGTCGCAGCCGCGGGCCGCGATGCGATCGCCGGCGAGGCGGACGACATTGGCGTCGTGCGTGACGGGATCGCCCACCCGCACGAGCTTGCCGGCCTCGGCTTTGGACTTCGCGCCGATGTCGATGAAGACTTCGTGAAACTCGGGCACTTTCTTGCGGTCATCCGGTTCCTGCAGGTGGATGGCGAGATGTCCGGTCACACCCGCCACGGGTCCGTCCGGACCATGCACGATCACGCGCTGACCGCGCAGCATGGCGCGGTCCACCCCGCCAATGCCCTTGAAATAGAGGAAGCCCTCGTCGTTGATGTAGCTCACCATCAACCCGAGTTCATCCGCGTGTCCGCTCAGGAGAATTTTCGGTCCGCCGTCGGGATTGAGCGTGGCATAGACGTTGCCGTAGGGATCGCTGCGGATCTTGTCGGCGTATCGCGCGGCATATTCCGACCAGACGCGCTGCCCCTTGGTTTCAAATCCCGAGGGCGAGGGGGTTTCAAGCAGCTTTTTGAGAAATTCGTAGGATTCTTCGCGCATGGGACCATCTTTCTCGGAAAATCTCCTGCCTGCAAAGTCCGCTTTTCTGGCGAGGGCCGGACGTGGACATTTTACGCTCCATTTTCGGGTCGGGAACCTCAGGCGTTTCCCATCAAAATTCGGCCTGAAAACCGTGAGGAAATGAGGCTTTTTTTTCCTAAATCCCCTATGGAAATGCCTTTAGATCAATTTCTTTAGGGGTATTAACAAACCACCATATATTGTGGTTACGTTTTTTTTACCCACCATATATGGTTTTTTATTGACCTTTTTCAGCAGATTTTACAGTTTAGCCATCACCGCTGGACGTTCTGGGCATTGAAGAGGGATGGAAAGCCCCGCGGTATCCCCGAAAAAAAAGGAAAACCCTATTCGAAAAACTGCTGCCATGGCCACGACTACGATTACAATTGGAGACCGTCAATTCGTCCTCGATCAGGACAAAGCCGAAGCGGCCTACGCGGCCAAACGGGTGATCAATGGCCGGAACACGATGTTTTTTAACATCCTTCCCCTGAAATACCAGTGGGCCTACGACCTTTACAAAAAGATGAAGGCCAATCATTGGGAACCGGAGCAGATTCCCATGCAGAAGGATTGCGAGCAGTGGCGCGATCCCGACACCACCGAGATCGAGCGATGGATCATCAAAATGGCCATTGGATATTTTTCCGCCGCCGAGGGCATCGTGGGTGATAACATCCTGCATGTCGTGCGCGAACTCATCACCGCGCCGGAACTCAAACTCGTGCTCGGCCGCCATGCCCATGAGGAAAACATCCACGCCGACTCGCTCGTTTATATGATCAGCTCGCTCGGGATTAACCCGCACGAGTGCGAGGCGATGTTCGAGGATGTCGCCACGATCAAAAACAAAACCGATTTTGTGGTGAGTAACAGCCGCGCCCTGCGCCGGGACCTCGATCTGACCCTGCCCGAAAACAAGCGCGCCCTGGCAAAAAACATCTTCCTCTTCGGCCAGTGCATGGAGGGCACGCAATTCTACGGCCTCTTCGGCATGGTGCTCGCGCTGTATCGCCAGAACAAGTTTCCCGGCATCGGCCAGATGTTCAGCTACACCCTGCGCGACGAATCGAATCACATCGAAGTCTTCCGCAACCTGCTCATGGATCTGGTGGACGAAAACCCTGAGATCTGGACCGAGGATTTCCGCGAGGACCTGCGCGAGACCATGCGCGAAGCGGTGAAGCTGGAAAAGGAGTTCATCCGCGACTGCCTGCCCGTCGCCGCCGTCGGACTCACCCTCGAAGAATTCCTCACCTATATTGACTACATCGGCGATCGCCGTTTGCAGGGCGTGGGCCTGGAGCCGCTCAACGGCATCATCCAAAATCCCCTGCCATGGTTATCCGAAATGATGGGTATGAAAATAGAAGGCAACTTTTTCGAAGCCCATGTCAGCGAGTACCGCAAAGGCGGGGACTTCGCCGCTGTTTCCGACGACGAATTTTAAGCCCCAACCACCCCGCCGCCGCCTGCCATGATCCGCCGTATCTCCCTCGAAGAAGACCTCGCTCTCAAGAAACTCGTCACCACCCCGCGCGAGCAGAAACCGGGCTACGCCTGGCGTGACGCCCTCGGCGACAGCCTGCTCGAGATTGCCCATCCCGAAATCCTCGTCTCGCGCAGCGGCGGGGAGGACCGCGAATTCAGCCTGGCCGACGTGGCCGACGAAATCGGCGCGGCTCTCACCGATCTCCTGCTCTCCCGCGAGGAGAAGGATATTTTCAACGAGGAAAACCGCGGCTTCGTCGCCAACGTCGCCCACTCCGTCGCCACCCGCCTGATGGAGCAGGTCCGCGAGGGCCATGCCCTCAAGCTTTCCGAAAACGACCTCTCCCTCCTCATTGAAAAAGCCTTGATCGAAAACGACGCCCACGACGTGGCCAAAAGCCTCATTTTCAAACGCTCCATCCGGGCCACGGATTCCGCCGGTGACCGCAACCTCGAGGACACCCCCCTCGCCGTGCGCCTCATCCGCCGCAACGGTTCGGTCGTTCCCTGGATCGAAAACAAAATCGAAGCCGCCTGCCGCCATGCCTTTCTTTCCGTCAAGGAAGATGCCGACGCCGTGGCCGATATCGCCCGCGCCGTGACCGAGCGCATCCGCCACAACGACCGCGCGTTTGTTCACATCGAAGACGTGCAGGACATGGTGCAGGAGGAACTCATGCGCCAGGGGTATTACAAGGTGGCCGAAAGCTACATTCTCTACCGCGCCCACCGCGCCCGCCTGCGCGAGGAATCCTCCCAGACCGCCGACGCCGGCGAACAGCAGGATTCCCTTGTCGTTGTCCGCTCGAAAAACGGACAAAGCGTCTTCTGGGACGGCAGCGAACTGAAACGCCGCATCCAATTCGCCATGATCGGCCTCGACCTTTGCCTCGACGCCAACCAGATCGAGCGCGAACTCCGCCGCTCCATCGGCGCGGAAATCCCCGAGGAAGGATTGAAGAACACGATCATTCTCAACGCCAAATCCTTGATCGAAAAGGACGCCGACTTCGCCAAGTTCGCCGGGCGCATCCTCCTCTCCTACATCTACGAGGAAGTGCTCGACTGGCGGATCATGCGCGACGGCATCGAAGGGCTCAAGGAAGCCCATCACAAGGCCTTCAAGAGCTACCTCCGCCACGGCGTCGCCATCGAACGCCTCAGCCCGAAGCTTCTGGAATACAACCTGGACAAGCTGGCCAACGCCTTCGACCCCTCGGCCGATCTCGATTTCGACTACCTCGGCATCCAAACCCTCTACGACCGCTATCTCGTGGTGGACAAAACCAAAAGGCCCGTCCGCCGCATCGAAACGCCGCAGTTTTTCTGGATGCGCGTCTCGATGGGCCTCTTCCTCGAAGAGCCGAAGGATCGCGAGGACTGGATCATCCGTCTCTACAATCTCTACAAATCGCGCCGCTTCTGCTCCAGCACGCCGACTCTTTTCAATTCCGGCACGCTGCACAGCCAGCTTTCCAGTTGCTACCTCTACAAGGTGGACGACTCCATCGAATCCATCATGCAACGCGGCATCGCCGACAATGCTTATCTCTCGAAATGGGCCGGCGGACTCGGCGGCTCCTGGACGGCCGTGCGCGGCACCGGCGGCTACATCAAGGGCACCAACGGCGAAAGCCAGGGCGTGATCCCCTTCCTCAAGCTGCACAACGACCAGCTCATTGCCGTCAACCAGGGCGGCAAGCGCCGTGGCAGCGGCTGCGCCTATCTCGAAACATGGCACAACGATATTGAGGACTTCCTCCAGCTCCGCCTCGGCACCGGCGATGACCGCCGCCGCACCCACGATCTCAACACCGCGAACTGGATTCCTGACCTCTTCATGAAACGCATGGAGGCCCGGCAAAACTGGACTCTCTTCCGTTCCAACGAAGTTCCCGATCTGCACGATGCCTACGGCAAACAATTCGAGGAACTCTACACCGCCCACGAGCAACGCGCCCGCGAAGGCAAGATCCACAGCCAGGAAGTCCCCGCTCTGGAAATCTGGAAAAAGATGCTCAAGATGCTCCTCGAAACCGGACATCCTTGGATCACTTTCAAGGACCCCTGCAACGTGCGCTCGCCTCAGGACCACGCCGGCGTCATCCATTCCTCGAACCTCTGCACCGAGATCACGCTGAACACCAGCGAGGACGAAACCGCCGTTTGCAATCTCGGCTCGGTCATCCTCGACACCCACATCCGCGAAGACGGTTCGCTCGATCACACCATGCTGCGCGAAACCATCGAGGTGGCCGTGCGCGCGCTGGACAACGTCATCGACATCAATTTCTATCCGACCGAGTCTGCCCGCCGTTCGAACATCCGCCACCGCCCCATCGGCCTCGGTGTGATGGGCCTGCAAAACGCCCTCTTCAAGAAGAACCTCTGCTTCGCCTCGGACGCCGCCGTAGAGTTCAATGACGAGTTCATGGAAGCCATCGCCTACTACGCCTACTCGGCCTCCAGTGACCTCGCCGCCGAACGTGTCCCCTACAGCTCTTTTAAGGGCTCGAAATGGGATCGCGGCCTGCTCCCGCAGGACACCGTGGATCTCTTGGAACAAGAACGCGGCGTCGAAATCAAAGTCCCCCGCGGTGGACGCATGGACTGGCAGCCCGTTCGCGAAAAAATCCAGCGCCAGGGCATGCGCAACTCGAATGTCATCGCCATCGCCCCCACCGCGACCATCTCGAACATCATGGGCACCACGCCCTGCATCGAGCCGAACTACAAGAACCTCTACGTGAAGGAAAACCTCGGCGGCAAGTTCACCATCCTCACCGAGGAACTCGTGCGTGATTTGAAAAAAATCGGCCTCTGGAGCGAGGAGATGATTGACCAGTTGAAATACTTCGAGGGCGAACTGGGCAATATCGCCGGCATCCCCGAATCCCTCCGGAAAAAACACCTCACCGTTTTCCATATTCCCTACACGTTCATCATTGATGCCGCCGCGCGCCGGCAAAAATGGATTGATCAGTCCCAGTCCGTGAACCTCTTCCTCGGCGAGCCCGACCTCAAGCTGCTCAGCCACATGTATCGCCACGCCTGGCATACCGGCCTCAAGACCACCTACTACCTGCGCAGCCTGGGTGCATCCAGCATTGAGGGACCCTCAGGCTCGGGTAAGAAAGAGATCCGCGGAGCCATGGGCAATGAGCCGGCCAAGCCGGAATACACCGCCGCAGAGAAGAAAGACTGCTCGATCGAAGCCCGACGCAACGGTGAGATCTGCGAAGCCTGTCAGTAAATTTCCACGCGCAACAATCTGGTTAGGCAGCCCGCGGGGCGGGGGAACCACTCGGTTCATCGTCCCGCACTTTTTTTCGGGGATGAACCGTCCCCCAGCGCGGTGTTGTGCTTACGCAGGCTGGCGGTAAGATGACGGCAATGAAGTTTGCTCCCATTCCCGAAGTCGTCGCGGAAATCCGCAAGGGCCGCATGGTCATCGTGACCGACGACGCCGATCGCGAAAACGAGGGCGACCTCGTCATGGCCGCCGCCAAGGTCACTCCCGCCGCCGTCAATTTCATGGCCAAATTCGGCCGCGGCCTCATCTGCGCGCCCGTGACCGAAAGCCGGGCCCAGCAGCTTGGCCTCCAACGCATGGTCGCGCACAACCGCGAGCTTTATAAAACCGACTTCACCGTATCCGTCGATGCCGCCAAGGGCATCACGACCGGCATCAGCGCCAAGGACCGCGCCGCGACGATCAAGGCTCTGGCCACGGCAAAAGCCACGCCGGATGATCTCGTGCAACCCGGCCATGTCTTTCCGCTCCAGGCCAAACCCGGCGGCGTCCTGCGCCGCGCCGGCCACACCGAGGCCTCGGTGGATCTCGCCCGTCTGGCCGGACTCGATGCCTCCGCCGTCATCTGCGAAATTCTCAACGAGGACGGCTCCATGGCCCGACTGCCGCAGTTGCTGAAATTCGGCAAAAAGCACGGCCTGAAAATCTGCTCCATCGAGAGCCTCATCGCCTACCGTCGGCAGCAGGAAAAACTCGTCGCGCGCGAACAAACCATTCGCATGCCCACCGATTACGGCGATTTCGATCTCCACCTCTTCCGCTCCACCGTCGATGACCGCCACCATATTGCGTTGGTGAAAGGCAAAGTGAGCCCGGGGAAGCCCGTGCTCGTGCGCGTCCACAGCGAATGCCTCACCGGCGACGTCTTCGGATCGAAACGCTGCGACTGCGGCTCCCAGCTTCACCAAGCCCTCAAGCAGATTGAACAAGCCGGCCGCGGCGTTCTCGTTTACATGCGCCAGGAAGGCCGCGGCATCGGACTCGGGCCGAAAATCCACGCCTACAAACTGCAGGAACAGGGTCTCGACACCGTCGAAGCCAACGAGAAGCTCGGTTTCCCCATGGACCTGCGCGACTACGGACTCGGTGCGCAAATCCTCACCGATCTCGGCGTGAAAAAAATCCGCCTCCTCACCAACAACCCCCGCAAGGTCGTGGGACTGGAAGGCTACGGCCTCGAAATCGTCGAGCAACTCCCCATCCGCTCCGTGGCCAATCCCCACAACGCGAAATATCTCTCAACCAAGAAAACAAAGATGGGCCACATGCTGTGAGTGACAAGTGCGGAGGGAAGAGCGATACATCCCTCTCGCCATTTTACCTTCGTCATCACTCCTTCGTCATTTCCACCATGTCCACCGCACAGCCCATCCGACCCCGCATGGTCGGGAAAGCCCGCCTCAGCTTCGCCGTCATCGCCAGCCAGTACAACGTGAACTACGTCCAGGGCATGGTCGAACAGGCCCATCGCGAACTGAGCGAACTCGAACCCGGCGCGAAAATCAAAATCATCTGGGCCAGTGGAGCCTTTGAGATTCCCCTGCTGGCCAAGGTCGCCATGACCCAGAAAAAATACGACGCCGTTCTGGCCCTCGGGGTGATTTTGCAGGGCGAGACCGCCCACGCCCGGCTGGTGGCCGAGGCCGTGACCTCCGCTCTGCTGCAAATCGCCCTGGAGTTCACGGTGCCCGTGATCAACGAGGTCCTGCTGCTTGACAACGAAGAGCAGGCCAAAGCCCGCTGCCTGGACCCGGAAATCAACCGGGGCATAGAAGCCGCCCGTGCGGCCGTGGCCACCTCCCGCGCCATCCGCGAACTCTCCTCCACACCGGCCTGATCCCATGGGAGTCCGACGTGATGGCCGCGAAGCAGCCGTGCAATTTCTCTACCTCCGCGATCTCAACGGGGACAACAACCTCGAGGGGTTTTACAAATTCCGCGGTCTCAGTCCCAGCGCCCGCAAATTCTGCGGCGCCCTCACCGGCGGCACCATCGGTAAGCAGGCTGAGATCGACGAGATCATCCGCCAAAACGCGCAGAATTACGAACTCAGCCGCATCTCCGTGGTGGACCGCAATGTCCTGCGCATCGCCATCTACGAAATGTTTCACTGCCCGGAAACACCCCCTGTCGTGGCGATCAACGAAGCCATCGAGATCGCCAAGAAATACAGCACGGAAGAATCCGGCCGCTTCGTCAATGGCGTCCTCGACCAGATCCGGGCCACGCTCAACCGCCCGGCGCGCACGGCGGTGCCGGATAGTCATTAGTCACTGGTCATTCGTCATTTTCCCGCATGGCCCTCGGTTTTCTTAAAAATTTCGTCGCGAAGTTCAGCGCCCAGCCGGTCGACTGGGAGGAACTTGAAGAAACGCTCATCCGGGCCGACTTGGGCGTGCCCATGAGCATGAGCATCCTCGACGCCCTGCGCGAACGGGGGACCGGGGTCAATGCCAACACCGCCGCCGAAGTGACCCGCGAGGAAATCCTCAAGGTGCTGCCCCTGGCCAATCCGCCCATCCGTCCCCTCCCCGCCAAGCCCAAGGCCATCCTCATGGTCGGCGTCAACGGCACCGGAAAAACCACCTCGTCCGCCAAGATGGCCCATTGGTTCAAATCCAACCGCCACAGCTGTCTGCTGGTGGCCGCCGATACCTTCCGCGCCGCCGCCATCGAACAACTCGAAACCTGGGGCGGCCGCATCGGCGTGGAGGTCGCCAAGGGCCAGTACGGCGGCGATTCCGCCGCGCTGTGTTACGACGCCTGGTCCAGCGCCCACCGCCGCAATATCGAGTTTCTCCTTTGCGACACAGCCGGCCGCCTCCACACCAAGGACAACCTCATGCAGGAACTCTCGAAGGTCGGACGCACCCTGGCCAAACACGATCCCGACGCGCCCCATGAAAAGTTTCTCGTCGTCGATGCCACCACCGGTTCCAACGCCCTCGTGCAGGCCCGGGAATTCCACCAGGCCGCGGGCCTGACCGGCATCATTCTGACCAAGCTCGACGGCAGCGGCAAAGGCGGCGTGGCCGTGGCCATCCAAAAAGAACTCGGCATCCCCACCCGCTTCATCGGCACCGGGGAAAAACTGGAAGACTTCGCCGCCTTCAACCGCGAGGCCTTCGTCAATCGGATGCTCTGAGGAGCGGAGCGCCTCCTTGACGCTGCGGCCAAAGAAAACGTCTGGGGAAATCATGCTGAAACGGCCTACCCCTTCCCGCGAATCGGTCTGGGCCGAATGGGAGTGCGAGAAACGCGCCGCCAAACGCCGCGCCGCCCGGGGTCCGCGCCCACCCCGTCCCCAAACACCGGATAACAGCGAGCCCTGGCTGAAACATCCGCCGCGATCCATCAGCGATCTGTTTTCCATCCCGGACAAAGTGGCGGAGGTCGTGAACCAATGCCGGGCGAAGCTGCACAAATTATAGAGGCTCTGTCATCCTCCCACCGTGTGCTGGTCCTCGGGGGGATGGCTGTGATCGCGCCTGGACTTTCCCGCCCAACGGTGGATGCGGCTATCTGGCTGGAACCGATGGGGAGTATTGACGAGTGGGGTGAGACGATCCGGGACGTGACGGAGCCCTAGGCCAGCCGTTATTTTTTTGACGTGTCGCAACAGCGCAAAGTGGAGCCGGAAGGATTGGGACGGACCATTGACAACGCGGGAATGGTGCGCCTCGGGGAAATTGACCGGTCTCTGGATGTTTTCTATCAGCCCAATCAGCTCGACCTTGAGGATTTCGACGCTGCGTGGGGGGGGCGTAAACCTCGGCTTCGGCCAGGCCCGCGTGCTGGACGAATCCTTTCTGATCGCGACGAAGACGGATACCGGGCGCAAATCGGATCTGGATGATGTGACATTTCTGGAAACCAAGCTGCCCACCGAATTGTCGGCCCGTCTGTCCGTCTGCAGCATGGAGGAAGCCCGCTCGCTCTTCTCCCGCTATCTCGACCCCGCCACCCGCGAAGCGGCACTCTCGAATCCCGACCCCGCCGTGCGGGACATGGGGCTGGCCGGACTGGCGCACCTCTGGTCGCCGTTCTTTCAGCCGCGCTTCGGGCGGGATTTTTCGGTGGGCAAAGGGGAAGCCACCCTCCGCGGCAAGGGTCAGAATCCGCGGTAGTGCAGGCTGAGGAGGCGGTAGCTTTGAGCCGCCTGCTCTGCGGTGTAGTAGTAGAGGGACAGCGTGGCAACATCCTGGGCCCATTGATAGCCGATGACGGTCTGGAGCACATCGCCGTCGCGGGTTTTCTGCCGGGCAATGACGCGGCCGATGCCGTATTTGGCTTCGATGTTGCGGCGGGTCTGATCGAAGAAGTTTCCATATTGGGTGCCATCCCAGCTCGGATCGCCGTAGTGGAGTTCGATCTCGTTGAGCGAGTCATTTTCGAAGTAGAAAAGGGCGCGCTGGAGAAGCTTCTGGGGGATGCCCTCCACGACAAGGCATTGGCGGCTTTGCACCTGCTTGCGTTCGACAACTCTGGCCTGGACGCGCTTGAGGCTGTCCTCGAGGCGTTGGGCGGATTCGCCCCACTGGAAGTTGAAAGGCACCTTGATTTCCTCCACGGCTTCCAGTCGCGGCGCGGCCAGGCAGCCGGCCAGCGCGACAAGCAGGAAAAGGTTTCGGAAAATCACTTTGTTTTGATAGTTCAAAAGGCCTGCAGGTCAAATCAGGGAATCACAATTTCTCCCGCTTCGATGGCAGCGATATTTTCGACACCGGTGACGAGATACGCGGAGACGACCACGCCGTCACCGGCAAAAACACGGAGAGAGTCCGGCGTGCCGCCTTTTGCGGCAACGGTGCGGTCGATGAATTTCCGGCCGGTGAGGGCCAGGAGGGGAAGGCCCTCGGCGGTTTGCAACCAGAGACCAGTGGGTCCGGAGGCGGCCCGTAATGTGAGGCGGGAGCCTCGGGCGTTGAGCGTATTGGCGAGGAGCGGGATTTCCTGCTCAGAATCCTGCGGGGTCTGGCCGGCATCGGGGACGAGCTTGCCGTCAACGAATCCGAAGCGGCGGCTGTTCTCAATGGTCTTGTCGAGGAAGACTTCCCAGTCGACCTGGGTGGGGCCTTCAGTGGTCGGAGAGTTGGCGGGCCGATAGCCCCGGAGGGTCTGGCGGCTCCGGTTTTTGGAGTGGAGCAGAAGGTAAAACCTCAGCGAGGTCTTGCTGGCGAAAATCTGCACGGTCTCGGCGAAAGCTTCGGTGATTTTCATCTGGCGCAGGAGTTCGCCATCAAAGGCATGCTGGCGCACGATGATGTCGGAGCCTTGTTGGCCCGCGATCCAGAAGGTCTCGCCGGGCCCGGCGGAAAGGGTGAAGTTTTCGGGGAGTTCCTTGAGCGGCGCCGGTTCGAATTTTTCGACGCGGGAGAGCCAGACGCCCGCGGCGTCCCGGCCCACAAGGGCGGCAGCGTTCGCGTCGAGGCCCTGGAAAGCCACCGGGGTGGAAATCGTCTTCTCCGGGGTGAGCGTGGCGGGATCGAAAACTTCGAGTTCGGTTTTGCCCGAAGCGAGGGCGAGACGGTCTTTCCAAAATGCGCCGCAGGAAAGTCCGGTGGCCGCAGCGGTTCGGGGCCCGGAGGGATTGGTGAGGTCATAGAGAAGGAGCTTGCCTTCCTTGCGATCATCCATCGCGATGCGGGCGGAATCGCCCGTGAGAAAACCGGCGGTGTCAGGAAAGGACGCTACCGTTTGCAATCCTTCGGATTCGTCGAAACGCCAAAGCCCGGAATCGGCCGCGTGCGGCTGGTTCCGCGCGGGTTTGACGCCGAAGAGGAGGAAGGCATCATTCTCCCCGGGCACAACCGCACCAATGCCGGTGATCGCGGGCGTGGTGTCGTCCACAATCCAGTCGTTGAAGTGAAAAGCCTCGCCCTCGGCTTTCACTTCGGAGCCGACGACATAGCCCCGGATGCGATACGTGCCGGCCGCGACCGCTTTGCCCTCATCGTTTTTTCCGTCCCACGTGGCGATGAGTCCATTGAGCCCGACTTGGAAATCGCCCTCGGCGGCGCCAACGAAGAGGGTGCGGACGAGCGTGCCGCCGGGATCAAAGACGCCAAGGCTGATGCGGCCTTCCCGCTCGGGCAGGGCGAAAGCAAATTGTTGTTCCTGCGCGAGCAGGAGTCCCGGCAGGATCGCCAGGACAAGAGCGGAGAGCATTTTCCTCAAGCGTAGTAGTGCCAGTTCAGATTGGGAAAGAGGTTATCCCGTTCTTCGCAGGCCGCAAGCAGGGCATCGTCAGCCCGGTCCCCGACAAGCAGGTCGTGAAGGCGGTTGAAACGCAGGAGATGGTCGCGGGTGCGTTTCTCGGCGTATTCGCGGGCGGTGCCGGTTTTCATGAGAAAAGCCCAGTCGCTGGATTGGGCGAGGAGGAGTTCGCGGGCCATTTGCTTGAGCAGACGATCGATGGGCTCAGAGCGGGACTTGGCGAATTTGCGCGCGGCCGCGGTCATCTGGCGGGCGGCGGCGTGGAGGTGGGGGTAAATCCAGCCATTGCTGCAGTCGAGCCAGACTTCCCAATAGCCCTTGTTGCCCCAGCTTGAAGGCGAGGGGGCCACCATCTGCAAGGTCGGGTGACTTTTCAGATAACGCGTCGGGGTGGTGAGTTGGAAAACTTTCTGGTCATAGGCCGCCTTGCGCAGAAAGAGATCAAGGAATTCCGGCCCCTCAAACCACCAGTGGCCGAACAGCTCGGCATCAAACGGACTCAGCACCAGCGGGTCCACCGGCAGGGTGGCACGAAGCTGCCCGATCTGCTGCACGCGGCTTTGCAGAAAATGGCCCGCATGCGAATCGGCCGCCCCCATGGCCCAATCGCGATGGTAAAGGTCCTTGTTCTCATTCCCGGTGATGCGGTGGTACTTGATTCCGGTAAAACGGCGGTGTCCCACCTGCGGGAAAACCCGCGAGAGATAGTCCTCCGGCAAGTCCTTGCCGATGTCGCGGTAGAAGTCACGGTAGGCCGGATCGCCCGGATAACCATCACGTGAACTCCAAACCTGCCGGCTGGATTCGCGGTCCCGGGCGAAGACCGCCGGACCCGCTGGAGTGTAGTAAGGCGAGAAAATCGCAAACCGCGGACGCGGCTGTCCATACATGAGGCCGTGGGCATCGACCACAAACCAGCGCAGATTTGCCTCCTGCAAGATCCGGTCCACCGCCGGAACATAGCCGCACTCCGGCAGCCAGATCCCGGCCGGGTCGCAGCCGAAGCATTCGCGATGATAGTCGCGCCCGATGAAAATCTGCGCCCGCATGGCTTCGGGGAAATCCTCCATCAGGGGCAGAAACCCATGGGTGGCCGCGCAGGTGATGATCTCCACCACGCCATCGCGCTGCAACTGGGCGAAGGCAGCCACCACGTCGCGCTGGATCTCCTTGAGATAAAAATCCCGCGAACTGGTGAAACGTTCGTCATAGAACCGGGCCAGTCCGTTGAGATGCGGATCGGAGGCGGTTCGCTCGATTTCGAGGCGGGAAAGTTCGATCCCGCGATCGAGGTAGCGTTCGGTCCGCGTTTTCAGCAGCGGATCCCGCAGCATGGTGCAAAGCGTTGGCGTGAGAGTCAGGGTCAGCGCGAAAGGCACGCGATCGACCACCAGGCGGCGGAGCAGGCGCAGGAGCGGGATGTAAGTTTCCACCACCGCCTCGAAGAGCCAGTCCTCTTCGTGGAATTCCTCGTGCTCGGGATGCCGGACGAAGGGAAGGTGGGCGTGGAGGAGAAGCGCCAGATAACCCGATTGCATGGTCACACTCAGAGCTAACGTCCCGTCCGTGACCGGACAAGAGTGATTTGCTGTTGCGGCGAAAGGAAATTCAACGCCGTTCCTCAATTTTTCCCTCGCTCCGACGCGATACGGACTGCTTGTTCGCTACGGCCCCAAACGTTAGCAGGCGGGACTGACCAAATTTTCCATGCCAGGGCCAGAAAGATCGTTTCGCCAGCGCTCACCGGGACCGCCACGGGGCAGGTTCGCGCCCGGCTTTGCCGCCAAAGCGAGCGGCGGGTTTGCTCATGTTATGGAATATGGGACTGGTGCCTTTTCGACCCCTTTTTGGACAATCTCAGCAAAACAAACGTACTCAAATATTATTTGACGCGCGCCGGTTTTGTGGAAAATTTGTTCCATGAAGACGTGCGCGCGTCCCCTTGCTTGCAGCCCTCCTGATGGCCCCTTGGTGCCCTGCCCATGCCGCCGTCGTCCTCGACAACCTCTTCCCTCCGCTTTCCACTCCGGGAATGCAGGTCTTCCAGCGCGTGCTGAGTCCCTCCTCGTGGTATGCCACTCCGATCACCACCGATGGGGCGAGTTATACCTTGAACGAAGTGAGCGCGGAGATTGAGGACTTCAACCCCGCAGGCACCCTGTTCATGGAAGTTTGGAGTGTGAGCGGCTCTCCGAATTACGCCCCGCTGGCAATGCTCACCCGACTTTCGCTTGTTGACGCCAATTTCCCCAAGGTCTTCACCGGCAGCCTGAGCCTGAGCGCCAACACCAGTTATTTTATCGTGACAGGAGTCGATAACGGCGGCGGCCAGTGGCGTGAAGACGTCAATTACGCGGATCCGCTTGGACCCTATTTTTCTGTCCAATCCGGAACTTGGTCACTCTCCACTCTCGGCACCCTTGTGCCCCAATCGCTTCACAGTAGTAATTTTGGGGCGACCTGGATCGATAGCGGCGCGCTTTCGGCACCTGTGCGGATGTCGATCACGGCGGTTCCCGAGTCCTCGACCTGGGCGCTGCTCGGTCTCGGCGCTTTCACTCTCGCCGGCCGCACCCTGCTGCGCCGCCAGGCCACAATTTGAAGGCTTTCCTTTGACTTCGCAAGCGGATCAGAGTTTAGGAAACACCGTGAACATTGAGGGTCAGTGTGGAATGGCACTAAGTTCAGACATCCTGATCTCGTCCTGATAGGAACGCCAGGATCGGAAAGTGACCTGGCGGATTTTTTGGGGATTTTTCGGAAGGGGCTTTGAAGCTTTTTTGGTGGTGGCGGAGGATGGCTCGAGGAAGCACAACTTCCCCGAGTCCACACTATGCCACAGTTATTATTCGCAGGATTTCCCGAGGGAGCGCTTCGCCTCAGCTCCACGCTGAACATCCTAAAAAAGAAGGCCGCGTGACCTGTTTTCTCGGAGCGGACAACTTTTTTAAACAGGCCGAGTCAGACCAGTGCAGGCAGCGCTTTGCCCTCGCCACGCTGATTGGCCTTGGGCCTGGGAGGGCTTCTGCGGTGGAGTCATCGCGCTTGGGGATTCCTTACCGCACGCTCATGAACTGGGCGCGGCCGTTGGCGGAGAAGGGGGCGGGATCTTTTTATGTGCCCCGTGCTCCGCGTGGCAGCACGGGAATGACTGAGAAAAAAGCGCGGGAATGTGAGCGACGCCTTGCTGCCGGGGGCACGATCTCAGAAGTGGCCGGCAAGATGGACGTGAAGGATGCCCCCTTGCGCAAAGCGGTGAGCCGACGGGGTCTGATCCAAGACCCTGAGCCCACGGGCCAAGACCCGAGCAAGGCCACGACGAAGTCGCAACGCAGCGGGGCACAAGCCGCCGGGGGAATGGGCGCGGCCTGGGCGCGCCCTGACGAACGCATGGCGGCCGCTCCGGAACTCGTGGAGAGCGCGGCCACGCGATTTGAACCCTGCGAGGACGTCGCCATGGGAGGCTTGCTTGTCGGGCTTGTCGAGTATGGCCGTGAAGTTCTTCCTGGCACCTTACCGGGCATCAACCCCGCTCGTCGTCTTCCCGACAAGGGGATCAGGGAAGACAAAGACCTGTGCCTTCAACGCCGAAACACCCCCAAGAAAGTGACCATTGACTCCTGGCCTGAGGCCGAACGCCCCACGCAATTGCCATCCATGGCAAAAATCCTCACCGCCACCGTCAAGATGATCGCCTATCGCTCCGGGACGGCGTTGGTCGGACTTTTGCGCAAACCCCTCAAAAAGGAAGAGGAGGCCAGAGCCCTGGCGCGAGAACTCTTCGTTTCCGCCGCCCATCTTCTCCCCAAGGAAAATACGCTCACCGTCCGCGTCCACCGCATGGCTTCTCCCGCTCATGACAAGGAGATCGCGGCACGGCTAAGCGACCTCACAAACTCTGCCTTTCTCCATCCGCAAACTGGAGCGCAATTGATCTATAAATTGATTCTCAAAAGAATGGGCCAACTCATTTTTCTCAAAGATCAGGATGTCTGAGATTCCACGTGTTCCGGGGGGCAACAACCGGCCGTCGTAGCATTCGCTGCGGCGGCCTGTATTCTTTTCGGGGTCAGGCGTTGGCCTCGAGTTGCAAGGTGATGGTGGTGCGGTCGCAAATCTCGGGAGGTCCAAAGTATTGAATGGGACCGGGGAAGGCAAAGTGCGTTTCGCTGGCCCATTGGTCGCGATTGGCTTCGAGGACTTTGAAAGCCGGGCCGTCCAGCTCCACCAGCGCCTTGCGGATCACGGGAACGATGTTTCCGTGGCGGCGTTCCAGATTCATCATCCGGCTGAGCGGAATGCCGCCCGGCAGCCATTCCCAGGTGGGACGGGTGAGGTGGCGCACGGTGGCGACATAGCCGGTCAGGCCTTCGCGCAGCAAGAGCGCCGCGGTGAAGCCGAGGTTGTAGGTGTAGTCCGCGTCGAAATTCGACGGGGCCGCACAGCGTCCTTCGTAACCCAGATAATGATGCTGCGGGGAAAATCCGCCTCCATAGGAACCGGCGGACTGCATTTCCTTGAGCCGGTGTTCGACCAACTCGATGAAAAGCCGCTGGGTGTCGATGCGGGCGACCTGGACGTTGCCATGCGGGTCGCGGTCGAGGATGAGCTGGTTGGCGACTTCGCGCGGAAGGTTGCGGTACAGGCCGGACGATTCCGGCGAGAGGCAGCCGGTCACGAACTCGCGTTTGTGCGGCAGGGTTTCCAGCGCGCTGAACTCCTGCCAGCCCGTGACCAGCACTTCGTTGAGTTCGGCGATGAGCTGCCGCATTTCCGGAATGAATTCCACCAAGCCCTCGGGGATGAGGACGGTGCCGAAGTTTTGGTTGTTGGCCGAGCGGGCGGCGATGATGCCGGCGATGTGATCGACAATGCCATGGAGCCGGAGCGAACGGGCCGCGACCTCCTCGGAAATGAGGGTGATGGTGGGACGGGTTTGCAGGGCGCACTCTAGCGCGATGTGCGACGCGGAACGGCCCATCAGTTTGATGAAATGCCAGTACTTCCGCACGGAGAGGGCATCGCGGTTGATGTTGCCGATGAGTTCGGCATACACCTTGCACGCGGTGTCGAACCCGAAGCTGGTTTCGATGCTGCCGCCCTTCATGTCGCCATCGATCGTTTTGGGCACGCCGAGGACTTGCAGCGGGGAGCCTTCCTTGCGGGCGAACTCCGCCAGCATGCAGGCATTGGTGTTGGAATCGTCGCCGCCGATCACGACCAATCCGGTGAGCTCGCGGGCGCGGGCGGTTTCCAGCGCCTTGCGATAGTCCGCCTCGGATTCGAGCTTGGTCCGGCCCGAACCGATGAGGTCAAACCCGCCGGTGTTGCGGTAACGGTCCACCGTGGCGGCGTCGATTTCCCTGCCGGAGTCTTTCAGCAATCCGGCCGGGCCATTGAGAAATCCGAAGAGGCTGCTGGCGGGATGGATGCGCTTGAGTCCGTCGAAGAGACCGGCCATGACATTATGTCCCCCGGGCGCGGGACCGCCGGAAAGGATCACGCCGGAGCGGATGGGGCGCGATTCGCCCTGGGCGTTTTTGTCGCTGAATGTGACCGTGGGGAGATCAAAGGTGTGGGGAAATCGCTCCCGCACGTCTTCGCTTGCAGCCGGCGGAGGATCGGAACGCAGAGCCGCGGCGTGCTCGTGCAGCGAGGCGGGATGTTTCGGGATGTAGGTGGCGCGGGTGGCTTCGAGGGCGTTCGGGTGAGTCATGGTGCGGCGGGTTTCCCCAGGTAAAATCTTTGGCAAACTAGTGGCCGTGACTTTGTTGGCAAGTTTTTGATCGCAAAAGCGCCCGGCCTTCTCCGGGCGATGGGTCTTGCCCGGAGGGGGCATCCCGGCTCATAGTAGTGCCTATGCCCGGCGTCACTGACAGGAGCAGACCGAGCGGCGCAGATTCCGATCTGTCGGTGTTTCCCTACCCGATTTCGATGGCCTTTCAGCCGATCGTGAATGCGGCAGACCATTCGGTCTATGGCTATGAAGCCCTGGTGCGGGGGGGGCGCGGGGAATCCGCCCCGTCGATTCTGACCTTGGTCAACGAGGCCAACAAATATGACTTCGACCAGGCCTGCCGCGTGACGGCCATCCGGCAAGCAACCCATCTCGGCCTCAACGCGCGTCTCCATATCAATTTTCTGCCCAATGCGGTTTTTTCCACCCCGGCGCACATCCAGAGGACCCTCGACACCGCGCAGGCTTGCGGAATGCCCTGCACGTCGATCACTTTTGAAATCGTGGAGGGCGAATTGATCGAGGACATCCCACGTGTGCAGGATATGTTCGCCCAATATGCCGCCCTGGGTTTCCTCACGGCGCTGGACGATTTCGGCAAAGGCTATTCCGGGCTCAGTCTCCTTTCCGAGATCCAACCCGACATCGTGAAACTGGACATGAATCTCATCAAGGGCATCGACGGTGACCGTGTCCGGCAATCGATTGTCCGGGGCTTCGCCTCGGTTTGTGATGAGTTGAACATCCTCATTATCGCCGAGGGGGTTGAAACCGTGGATGAATCCCTCCGGTTGCTCGAGCATGGCATTCCCTTTCAGCAGGGATACCTGTTTGCCCGTCCGGGATTCGAGGCCCTGCCTCTGCCGGTTTTTCCTTGATCAACCCTGCGGGAAACCCGTCCGCCCCTAACCGACGTAGGGCAGAAGATTGCAACTGATCGCGCGGTCGATCGACAGATGCCCGCCGCCGATGAAGACCAGCGCAATCGCCGCCGCCATCAGCACAAGCGGATATTCCACCGCCTCAAACGTCGTCCCGCCGTGAATGTAAAACATCGCGCCGGCCATGATCACGAACACCCCCAGTCCGGCCAGCCGGGTCAGGAAGCCTAAAAAAAGCCCTGCCACCACGGCCAGCTCCACGACCACAAGCAGGGCCACCACGAGGTAGGGCAGATTCACCGCGCTGGTCCAGAGGGCCATTGTCTCCTGCCAGCCGTCGCCGCCGAACCAGCCGAAGGCCTTTTGCGAACCGTGGTAAAAAAACACCGCGCTCAGGGCCATCCGCAAAAAAAACGGTGCAAACGTCGGAGGCGTCGCGAGAAGGGAATACACCGGATTGTTGGACACGCGCGGACGCTAGCAAACCCCCCGCACATCCGAAAAGCAAAAGTGTCGCCTCCATGCGTCCGATCCCATTAGCATCGCCCCGGTGAAGAACAAAGCATTCCTGGCGCACGTCCTGCCTTTCGCGGTTTTCCTCGGGTTTCTCATGCTCGATTCCTTCGTCGCGACGATCTTTCAGAACAGCGGCGTGCTCCTGCTCACCATGCCGAAATACTGGATCTACCCGCTCCAGACCCTCGTTTGCGGCGGGCTGGTCCTCTCCTTTTGGAAACACTACGACTTCGGTTCCGTGCGGGCCTGGCCGATTGGGGTTCTGGCCGGCATTGTCGCCCTCGTGCTGTGGGTCAGCCCGCAGGCGTTTTTCGGATTCGCGCCGCGGACCGAGGGATTCAACCCCGACCTCTTCGCCGCCGATCCCACCATCTATTGGCTCAACCTCATCAGCCGTTTCGCCCGCATGGTCATCGTGGTCGCCTTAATCGAGGAGATCTTCTGGCGCGGGTTGGTTATGCGGTACCTCATCAATGAGGATTTTCAGAAAGTCCCCTTCGGGGCCTACAGCGCGTTGTCATTTTTCGGAGTCGCCGTGCTCTTCATGCTCGAGCACGGCACCGTCGATTACCCCGCCGCCTTTCTCACCGGACTGATCTACAACGGCGTGGCGGTGAAAACCAAAAGCCTCTGGGCCTGTGTGGTGGCACACGGCGTGACGAACTTCGGCCTCGGCCTCTACACCCTGGCCACGAAACAGTGGGGATTCTGGTAGCATGAAAATCGGTTTCGCCCAGATCAACACCACCGTCGGCGATATCCCCGGCAACTGCGAGCGCATCCTCCGCGCTTATCATGCGCTCGAGCGCGAGGGCGCGGACATCATTCTCACCCCCGAACTCGCCATCACCGGCTATCCCCCGCAGGACCTCCTTTTCAAATCCCGCTTCGTCCCGGAGAATCTCCTCGCCCTGGAACGCCTCCACGCCGCGGTCAACACCGCCGCCCTCGTCACCGGTTTCATCGCGCCCAATTCGTCCGAACACGGCCGTCCCTTCCGCAACGCCGCCGCTGTGCTGGAAAAAAACCAGCCCCTCCGCGTCGTTCACAAAACCCTCCTCCCCACCTACGACGTTTTCGACGAGGCCCGCTATTTCGAACCCGGCACGGACTTCGCGCCCGTCATCATCCAAGGCCGCAAGTGCGGCGTCACCATCTGCGAGGACATCTGGACTCGCGAATACCTTCCCCGCAGCCTCTATCTCCACAGCCCCGTCGTCCGACTCGTCACCGCCGGCGCCGAAGCGATCCTCAACCTCAGCGCCTCGCCCTTCCAGATCGGCAAACCCGCCCAGCGCCACGAAATGATCCGCGGCCTCGCCGCCAAATTCGGCGTCCCGTTTTTCTACTGCAACTCCGTCGGCGGAAACGACCAACTCGTCTTCGACGGCAATTCCCTCGCCATTGCGGCCACCGGCGCCGTCACCTGGCAGGGCCATTCCTTCGCCGAAGACATCGCCCTTGCCACTACGGAAACGACGTCCTTCGCCCTCCGCCCCGACATGGCGGACCTTGCCGCCGCCCTCGCCCTCGGCCTGCGCGACTACATGGCCAAGTGCGGGTTCACGACCTGCGTGCTCGGCCTGAGCGGCGGCATCGATTCCGCCGTCACCGCCGCCATCGCCGTCGAGGCCATCGGCCAGGAAAACGTCACCGGCGTCGCCATGCCCTCGCAATTCTCCTCGCCGCACAGCGTGGACGACGCCCTTGCCCTCGCCGCCAATCTCGGCATCCGCTGCCTCACCCTTCCGATTCAAGACAGCTTCGAAGCTTTCAAACACCAGATGCGCGAGGCCTTCGCCGGCCGGGCCGAGGACCTCACCGAGGAAAACATGCAGGCCCGCCTGCGCGGCCTCACCCTCATGTCCCTCTCCAACAAATTCGGCCACCTCCTCCTCACCACCGGCAACAAGAGCGAACTCGCCGTCGGCTACTGCACCCTTTACGGCGACATGTGCGGCGGCTTGGCCATCATTTCCGACGTGCCGAAAACCATGGTCTATGACCTCGCCCGCTTCCTGAACCGCGACCGCGAAATCATCCCCGTCCGCACCATCGAAAAACCCCCCAGCGCCGAACTCCGCCCCGACCAGACCGACCAGGACACCCTCCCGCCTTACGATCTCCTCGACGAAATCCTCCGCCTCTACGTCGAGGAAAACCTCTCCTCCTCCGACATCATCGCCCGCGGTTTCGACGCACAAACCGTCCGCTGGATCATCCGCCGGGTGGACCTCAACGAATACAAACGCGAACAAGCCGCCCCCGGTTTGAAAGTCACCGGCCGCGCCTTCGGCATGGGCCGCCGCATGCCCATCGCGCAAAAATTCGTGGCCTGAGCGGCCCCTACCGGCCCAGGGCAAACGCAATATTCTCTGAGGGAGCTGTAAATAAATAAAGGTGGCAAGATGGCGCAGGAGTTTTGGCCTCTGGCCAGGCGCGACGAAGGAGCAGAGCCCAAGCACTCTGTGACTGAGACCATCTCTCTCATTTGTTTGGATCATTGGCTGGAAGCCAATGCCACGTGGCATCGGCATCCTGCCGATGTTCTGAGTCCATTTATTTGGCAGAGATGGTATGAGACTCGACGAAGGAGAGAGCCAGGGTGCACGGGGGATAAGCAACGCCGCCAGAGGCCAAAAGAACAAGCGAGGTTGCTCCCTTTATTTATTTCCAGCGACTAAGGGAGGGACGCGGGCCCTCGCGTTCGTCGAAAGAAACCGACGAGCCGACGACCGTTCGTCGTTCGCGTTCTGAGAATGCCGTGCGCTTGTTTTACGAATTTTACGCCACGCTCTCCGCCGACCGGCGCCACGAGCAGGCGCGGCAGGTGCTCGCGCTGCGGAAACGGGCCGAGGTGGCGCTGTTCGTCTCGGTGCAGAATCTCGCCGAGACAAATCCCCATCTTACCGGACCAAAAAATCAGCCCCCGGACAGCCCGGAGCTCGCCCGCGACAAGATCCAGTCGCTCGCGCGTTTGCGCGGCCTGACCGTGCTGCCACTCACGCTCGGGACCGCCTTTCTTGCCCTCGACTTGTGCGTGGCCGGGAGGGTGACCCGGCAAGGGTATTTCGATCGCCAACTCGCGGCGCTGATGATTCGGGAAACCATCCCGGTGATTCTCACGGAAAATGTGACCGACTTTGCCGCCATTGAGGGCATAACGCCGGTCAACCCCTTTGCGTAAGGCAGCCATGCCCGCAGCCAGAAAAAATAGAAGGGTCCCAAGGACGTTGCCGGGACGCGTCCGCCCCCCTCTGTAGCGCCGGTCTGCGGCCGTCGGTGAAAATCCCTCTTCGGTCCCGCTTCCGGTGTTGCAGTCCCGGAAGGGGGATTTTAATTTTTTTCTCCAAGTTCGGAGTTCGGGTTAAACCTTCTCCCCCCCCTACAACGTGGCTCCGGAGGGAGCCGTGCGCACCTTGCTCTCCCACCTGGTCAGCAGATGGATCACCACATTGGTGCCGAACTTGAAGGAAGTGGCAAGCGATTCCGGATTGATGTTCCGAATGTAAACATCACGATTGCCGTAGAGGATGTCGTTGATGGCCACAAATTGTCCGCGCTCGTTTCTGCGGGTATCAATCTGTCCCTGGTGGTTGAGACCGATCTGCCACATGTCCCCGTAATCGTTCGAGGTATAGAGAATCGCAATCTCCCCGTAGATTTTCAGCGCAAGCACGGGATCCTTGTAATAGTTCAGGCCCGGGGGAACCTCCTTGACTTCCGAAAAGTAGGTCTGGGTGAAGATGGGATGATTGAGGGGCAGGGGCTCGAATTCCTTGTCCACATCGGGAATGACCCGCTTCATCTCGCGCCGGAAGGCGATGTCAAACCGCGAGCGCAGACCGGGCAAAGAGGCGTCACCCCAAATGCAGCCGCCCATGCGCACGTATTTTTGCAGGTTGGCGACCTCCGTTTCCGTCAGCTTGAAATCCCTCGTTCCGGTCAGAAAAATGAAGGGCGGCTTGATTTTAAAAATCTCGTCGCTGTCGAGTTTGATGGCCTGGACGTTTTTGTAGTTCGTTTTAATTTTGTCCTTCGACCACGCGCTCATGAGATAGAGCAAATTCGGCAGACTGCCGGTTTCGATTTTGTTTTGCACCACACGCACGGTGGAGTTCCAGTTGCCGCCCTGATATTGGCCGATGTAGGCGGTGAACTCAAACTCGCGCGAGCGGACTCCTGTGCCGCTCCCCTGTCCCTTGCCCCATCCGCCCGTGAAGCCTTTGATGGCGGAGGCTGTTCCCACGCTCATTCCCTCCGCTCCCATGGTCGGGGACGGGGGGGCCGCCGATGCCGCCGGGGGCGCCGTGGGAGCCGTGGTTGTCGGGGCCACAATAGCCTGACTCATCGAGAAATTCAGCGGGTTCGCCGCCGTGGTGGTGATCGTGCTGACGGAAGAACTCGTCGGGGGAGTCACCGTGGCAGGATTGAAGGTCGTCTGTTGGGGCGGGGCCTGTTGCGGTTGCGGCGGAGTGTTTGGATCCGAGGCATCGACGAAGCTGTCGCCGCTGCCCCCTTCGAAGTCCGGCGGCTCCTTGACCGCCTGGAAGAGCACGGTTCCTCCGAAGATCGCCACGAGAATGGCGTGCAGCGCAAAGGAAATGGTGAAGTCCCGCGAGTTGCTGAATTTGTCGATCAGCTTCTGCAGGAACGGGGGAAGCTCATTGGCCATGGCAGGAACTTACGCTACTCGGGAAAGGGTTTTCAAGAATTCTTCCCGCGAATCGCGGGCAAAAAAAACAGCCGGGCCCTTGCGGACCCGGCTGTCTGTTTGAGTTTTCGCTTTGAGCGTGAGAGGCCGGACTTAGTAGTCCATGCCGCCCATGCCGCCGCCGCCCTGTGGCATGGCGGGAGCCTTGTCCTTCTCCGGGATCTCAGTGATGAGCGCCTCGGTGGTCAGGAGCAAACCGCTGATCGATGCGGCATTTTGCAGCGCGCTGCGGGTGACCTTCGTCGGGTCAACCACTCCGGCTTTAACGAGGTCTTCGTAGGAGTCGGTCGCGACGTTGTAGCCTTCGTTACCTTTGCGCTTCTTGACTTCCTGCACGATGATCGCGCCTTCTTTTCCGGCGTTGTCGGCCAGGGTGCGAAGGGGCTGTTCGATGGCGCGGCGCACGATGGCGAGGCCAACGGCTTCGTCGCCTTCGAGGACGAGGGCGTCGAGGGCTTTCTGCGCACGGATGAGGGCGACGCCGCCGCCGGGGACGATGCCTTCTTCAACGGCCGCACGGGTCGCGTGGAGGGCGTCTTCGACGCGGGCTTTCTTTTCCTTCATCTCGGTTTCGGTCGCGGCACCGACATTGATGACGGCCACACCGCCGGCGAGCTTGGCCAGGCGCTCCTGGAGCTTCTCACGGTCGTAATCGCTGGTGGTCTCTTCGATCTGACGGCGGATCTGGTTGACCCGGCCCTGGATGTCGGCGTTCTTGCCTTCTCCTTCGATGATGGTGGTGTTCTCTTTGTCCACCGTGATGCGCTTGGCTTTGCCGAGGTCTTCCAGGCCGACGTTCTCAAGCTTGATGCCGAGGTCTTCGGTGAGGAGACGGCCTCCGGTCAGGACTGCGATGTCTTCGAGCATGGCCTTGCGGCGGTCGCCGAAGCCGGGCGCCTTGACCGCTGCGACTTGCAGCGTGCCACGGAGCTTGTTCACGACCAGGGTCGCGAGGGCTTCGCCTTCCACGTCTTCCGCGATGATCAGGAACGGCTTGCCGCTCTTGGCGATCTTCTCGAGAAGAGGCAGCAAATCCTTGAGGCTGCTGATTTTCTTCTCGTGGATGAGGATGTAGGCGTTCTCGAAACTGACTTCGAGGTTTTCCGCGTTGGTCACGAAGTAGGGCGAAAGGTAGCCCTTGTCGAACTGCATGCCTTCGACAACGTCGAGGGTGGTTTCGATGGACTTCGCTTCTTCCACGGTGATCGTGCCGTCCTTGCCGACCTTGTCCATCGCATCAGCGATGATCTGGCCGATGGTGGTGTCCCAGTTGGCCGAGACGGTGGCGACCTGCGCGATCTCGGAGCTGTCCTTGACCTTTTTGCTGATCTTGGCCAGTTCGGCGACAACGGCCGCAACGGCCTTGTTGATGCCGCGCTGCAGCGACGTCGGGTTGGCTCCGGCCGTCACGTTGCGCAGACCTTCGCGATAAATCGCTTCGGCCAGCACGGTGGCGGTGGTGGTGCCGTCACCGGCGATGTCGGAGGTCTTCGAAGCGACTTCCCGCACGAGCTGGGCGCCCATGTTTTCGTAGGGATCTTCGAGCTCGATTTCCTTGGCGACGGTCACGCCGTCCTTGGTGATGGTGGGTGAGCCGAATTTTTTGTCGAGGATGACGTTGCGTCCGGACGGCCCGAGGGTCGCCTTGACGGCTTTCGCCAGTTTTTCGACACCGCGCAGCAGGGACTGCCGGGCGGATTCGTCAAACGAGAGTTGTTTGGCTGCCATAATAGTTAGTGGATAGTAATTGGTTGATGGTTGGTGGGCGGCTTAGCCGAGGATGCCGAGGATGTCGTCCTCACGCATGATCAGATAGGTTTCGCCGTCGATTTTGACTTCGGTTCCGCCGTATTTGGAAATGAGGACTTTGTCCCCTTTTTTCACGGTGAACTCGATGAGTTTGCCTTCTTCATCGCGCTTGCCCGTTCCGAGAGCGACGACTTTGCCCTCCTGGGGCTTTTCCTTGGCGGTATCGGGAATGATGATTCCGCCTTTTTTGACTTCCTTCTCTTCGATCGCTTGCACGAGCACGCGGTCGCCGAGAGGCTTGATGTTTACGCTGGCCATAATGTGGCTGTTTCTCCTTTGGTTGGGTTGTTTTGTTTTTTAACAAGCCCCGGCTCCGAAGGAACCGGGACGGTTTGCTAAAGGGTCAGTTTTTCTTTTTGTCCTCGTCCACCATCTCGAACTCGGCGTCCACGACGTCGGCGTCCTTCTTGGCCGCGGGCGGCGGCTCGGCCGCATCCGCCCCGGGCTGTGGTCCAGCCTGGGATTCGGCGGCCTTTTTGTAAAGCTCGGCGCTGGCTTCCTGGAACTTGGTCTGCAGGTCGTCGAAGGCCACCTTGAGGGCGTCGTTGTCGCTGCCTTTGAGGCATTCGCGCACCTTGGTCACGGCATCCTCAATGGTCTTTTTCTGCGCACCATCGAACTTATCGCCTAGATCCTTGAGTTGCTTCTCGGACTGATAGGCGAGGTTGTCGGCGTTGTTGCGCAGCTCGATGGATTCCTTGGCCTTGCGGTCCTCCTCCGCATGGCTCTCGGCCTCTTTCTGCATCTTATCCACCTCTTCCTTGGTCAATCCACTTGATCCCGTGATGGAAATTTTCTGCTCCTTGCCGGTGCCAAGGTCTTTGGCGGAAACGTTGAGAATGCCGTTGGCGTCAATATCGAAGGTCACCTCGATCTGCGGAGTGCCGCGCGGGGCGGGCGGGATGCCGTCGAGATGGAAGGTGCCGAGTTGTTTATTGTCGCGGCTGAGCGGACGCTCGCCCTGGAGCACCTTGATTTCCACACCGGGTTGGCTGTCGCTGTAGGTCGAGAAAATCTGTGACTTCCGGCTCGGGATGGTGGTGTTGCGCGGGAGAATGGCTGTGGCGATGCCGCCGGCGGTTTCGATCGCCAGCGAAAGCGGGGTCACGTCGAGCAGGAGCACATCCTTCACGTCACCCTTGAGCACGCCTCCTTGAATGCCGGCACCGATGGCGACGACCTCATCCGGGTTCACGCCTTTGTGCGGCTCTTTGCCAACGAGAGCACGGGCCGTTTCGATCACCTTGGGCATACGGGTCATGCCGCCGACGAGAACGAGTTCGTCAATTGTGCTGGCACTCCACTTCGCGTCGCCCAGACAATCCTTGACCGGCTTGATCGTGCGCTCAAAGAGGTCATCGGTCAGCTGTTCGAGCTTGGCCCGGGTCAGCTTTTTCTGAATATGTTTCGGGCCGCTCGCATCCGCCGTCACGAAGGGCAGGTTGATTTCGTATTCCTGCGTTGAGGAAAGCGCGATCTTGGCTTTTTCGGATTCTTCTTTGATGCGCTGCACCGCGTCGGGCTGCTGGGAAAGATCAATCCCGGTGTCCTTCTTGAACTCGTCAATGATCCAATCCATCAGACGATTGTCCCAGTCATCACCACCGAGGTGGGTGTCACCATTGGTGGCCGCAACCTGGAAAACGCCATCGCCGATTTCCAACGCGGAAATATCGAACGTGCCGCCGCCCAAGTCGTAGACGGCGATTTTTTCATCGGCTTTTTTGTCGAGCCCGTAAGCCAGCGAAGCCGCGGTCGGCTCGTTGATGATGCGCAGGACTTCCAGACCCGCGATCTTGCCCGCGTCCTTGGTCGCGTTGCGCTGGGAGTCGTTGAAATAGGCCGGCACGGTGATCACCGCCTGGGTGATTTTTTCGCCCAGCTTGGCCTCGGCGTCGGACTTGAGCTTGGCCAGAATCATGGCCGAAACTTCCGGCGGGCTGAAGCGCTTTTTCTCGCCGCCAACCTCGACTTCAATATGGGCGTCGCCATTGGAAGCCTCGACGACTTTGTAGGGAACGCGTTTGAGTTCGGACTGAACCTCGGAAAACTTGCGGCCCATGAAGCGCTTGACCGAAAAAACCGTATTCTGCGGATTGGTGATGGCCTGGCGCTTGGCCGCCTGCCCGACGATGCGCTCGCCGCTCTTGGTGAACGCCACGACGGACGGCGTGGTGCGCGCGCCTTCGGAGTTTTCCAAGACAACCGGCTCGCCGCCTTCCATCACGGCCATGCAGGAATTCGTCGTGCCCAAATCAATACCTAAAATCTTTGACATATTCTTTAGAGTTCGCCCTCCATTAAGCACAATCCGTTCCGGATTTTCGAATAACTCGTATCTAGCTTATAATGAACAAGATAAAGCGTGACGCGATCCTTGCCACGTTTTCAATCCGCGCAACATTGGCACACATTTTAATGCGCTGACGCGCCACATGCGCTATTTTGGCGCACTTTGACGCAAGCCTGCGAGGCCGAGAGCAAATCGCGGTCCTGCCACATTCTTACCGTCTCCCATTAGAGCCCTGAGGCCTCTCACCGGATAAACTTTCCAAAAAATTCTCGAGGCGATTTCGAATGGAGCGCTTCCCCATGCCGCTCTTGCGGTGTCGCCCTTTCGCCCCGGCGTCATCTTTGCTCCCACAAGCTTCGTCGTAAACGCGATGAAAAAGGCCTCCGGCACTTCGTCCAAGGCACGGCGCCCTCCTTGTGTTGTGCGAAACGCCGCTTCAGATCAGATGTCGGACCCGTGGAAAACTGACCGCCCAAGTCGCTCAAGAGAACATCGGGCCTGCCCTCGAGGCTATTGACCCCCGTTTGAGGCGGCCCGCCTCTCATGGGGCCACTTCACCAGGACCACCGGCAGGTCCGGCTTCGATGCCAAAGGAGCGGCTGGGTTTCTCAAATAAAAGTCCGACCCGCTTCGCGGGGAATAAAGGGGAAAAGAGAGAAAGGTTAAAGGGTATTCCTCCGCCGCTTCCCACGCAGGCAAGCCATCCCTCCCAGCATTATCAATACTGTGGTGGACGGCTCGGGGACGACGCTGCTGGCAACGCGGAAACCCGCGTTACTGCTATCGTTATAGGGAAAGCTCCAGCCGCGAAACGACGAGCTCATGTAGGACCCGCCGAGGTCCCAGGAGCCGCTAAGCAGCCCCCGGAAGCCACCCGGGACAACCGTGGCGTTCCATTCAAATACGCTTCCTCCTTGATCAAATGTCCCATAAAAACTTGCAGAGTTTGCTCCATACGCTCCGCCATCTGTCAGATTAGTCGGCAGGCTGTTTTGATCCTTCGCAGAGTTCCCGTCGTTATAGTTTGCTGAGTCTGCTACGCCGATCGTGTTTCCGGCGATCGTATTGCTCCCCGTCGGGTAGAGCCAATAGCTGTCACTATCCCCTCCTTGCGCCACGGGCTGATAATACGCTGCCTTATACCACTCATTCTCGCTCGGGATCCAATACGTTGTCGGCGCCGAGGTGTTCGGGTTCACCGCGTTCGTCGTGGCGCTCACCCCGCTCATCGCCCCATTCAGCGTGTAGGCTCCGTTCTCCGTCGTCGCGTCGTTCTGCCCTCCCGTTGGCTGCCCGTTGGCCACCCAGTTCGCAAATCGCGCCGCATCGAACCAGGTCACATACGTCACAGGACGGGCACCAGTCCCCATCACCGCATAGCCGTAGTTCCCGCTGCTCCCGGTTTGTGTGATCCCGGCGATGTTCAAATCCGTCCCCATGACCGTGTTGTAAAGGCTATACGTGTCCGTCTTCGCCACCGCGTTCAGGAATGCCGTGTATTGAAACAGGTTCACTTCTTTCGTCGCGATCGAGTAGGCGTAGGACACCGCTCCGTAGCCCGTCGAATCATTCACGTTCCCGGGGTTGCCGACTTGGACCAGGTCAATCGTAATAGCTGCCCTCGCCCCGGTGTTTCCCACCGCCAAGACACTCAGCGCCGCCAGCACTCCGACCAGACATTTATTCATAAGGAGCGGACTTTGCCCCCCCCCGCGCGCGTTGGCAAGACCTTCTTGCGACGACGGGGTCCGCAACGGTCTTAACTCCCAAGGGAAAAACAAGAATCTCCAAGACTTCCATCACTTGGTTCGAGAGCCGCTGGCCCAGCACAAAGCGCTCAAAAAAGGAAAAAAGGGTCAGTCCAGAATGGCGCTAACTTAAGCCCCAACGGGGCTCAATCCCCTAGCCCTGGGTTGCGGAGCTAGCCAGGGATCTCGAGGAAAAACAACGATCGGCCCTGCAAGGGCTGCATCCCAAAACTTCTTTAACTTCGTGCCATTCCACCCTGGCCCCTAGTTTCCCCGCAGGGACCGCGCGCTAGCGAGGGCCCGAGGACGCGTCCGGTGCAGTGACTTGTTGGGCGGCGACGTACTGAGTCTCATAATTACTGCTGATTAGGCTTTCTTTTCACAATCGCCCTACGGATCGCCTCTACCGTTGTCTTTGCCCGATACTCGACCAACTTTTTACCGTTCGCGACGGTCGTCCTTGGCGGATTCATGTCAACGCCGTTGATGCTGTATTTGCCGGCTGCGATTCGCTGCTTTGTGCGAATCAGTTGGGGATTAACGGTCGCCATAATGGCCTCATAATGATAATCGCTGTGAATGCCCGCGCGCTCGGCGGATTTCACGTCCGGCTTCTGATGCACACCGATAGTCTTCAGGTAATCAAAACTCCACATGTCCTGCTCGTAGTACTCAGGGATGTAATGAACCACTGTCGGAGTGTCGGCCCACTTCGTATTCAAGAGCTCTGCGACTTGCTTCATTCCATCTTGGTTGCCGCCACTGTCTCCTATCAAGATGATATCGCGAAATCCATGTTGCCTAAGGCTGCTACAAATATCGGTGAGCAGTAGTCTGAACGTTTCTTCCCTCAGGCTGATGGTGCCGGGATATTTCATATGGTCCGTTGGAGGCTCTATGTCTCCTTCCGGTACGAATTTGATTATGGGCGCAACTAGCGTCGTGCCGAGTTTGCGTGCAATCGCCTCGGTGGTCGCCTGAAGCACATAATTATGCTTGCCAGTGGCGACGTAGGGGCCGTTTTGCTCGACTCCTCCGGTAGCTACGAGTGCGGTTGTTTTGCCAGACCTGATCGCGTCGCGCACTTCCATCCATGTAAGCTCTTCCATGAATACACTATCAACGCCTGCAATAGGCCTTGGGGCATCCATCTCCTGAGCTACTGCCAAAGGCTGCGCCACCCACGCGATGAACACAAACAGGATAAGAACAAGACATCTTGCAGGCTTCATGACGATTTCCTCCATCTGTTTCAGTCCATAAGGCGAAGCCGCCCAACGTCCCCGGTGATGTCTCCCTGCCTGCTTTCGGCATTCCTCCTGCCCGCGAAGCGGAAATAGCAGGAGGCATGCCAGAAGTCCCGAAGGGACGGGGATTTGCTCCATCGAACCGTTGAACGAAGCCGCTGGCGCGGTGGGCCGTGGTTTGGGAGCCGGGAGTGAGGGCGGCATGGGAGGAGGGTTTGAAGTTCAGTGAAGAAGTGGGAACGCAGGCCATCGTAGCCTGCGCCCCATATGAATAACACAGTCAAAAACTACCAGGACTACGTCGTCTTCGTCGAATCAAAATCCCTGCGGGGCCGCAGCAAAACGGAGTATCTGCGCCAGGTGCGCAAGATTGCCGCCCACTACGCCGGGCAGGAGCTGGGCCGGATCAAGGAGCGCGAGGTTTTCGACTACCTCCTCCACCTGCGGGATGTCCAAAAGCTGCGGCCCTCCACCCTCAATCAGGCCGTCGTCGCCCTGCGGATGTTTTTCCGCGACTACGCCGGCCTCAAGTGGGTGCGGTGGGAGCAGTTCACGATCCGGCGGGACCTGCCGCTGCCCGTCGTGTTGACCCGTGCCGAGATGCTGCAACTTCTGCGCACGGTGCACAGCGGGCGGTTCCGCGCCGTCCTTCTGCTCATCTATCACTGCGGTCTGCGGGTCGGCGAGGCCCTCGCCATCAAGCCCTCCCACCTTGACGCCGCCCGCGGCGTCTTGCGCATCGTCAACGGCAAAGGCGGCAAGATGCGCGAGGTGCCCATCTCTCCCACCATGGTGGCCAAGCTGCGCCACTACTGTGAACTTGGGGTCAGTGTGGAATGGCACTAACTTAAGGGCGTTTTGGGATGCAGCCCTTGCAGGGCAGATCGTTGTTTTTCCTCGAGATCCCTGGGTAGCTCCGCAACCCAGGGCTAGGGGGTTGAGCCCCGTTGGGGCTTAACTTCAGACATCCTGATCTCTGAGAAAAATGAGTTGGCACATTTTTTCTAAAAATCAGGCCAATTCGTAGATCAATTATTGATAGGAATTCGCTTTTCGAGTGTCGCGGGGGAGCACCCTACAAATCCACTATAAAACAGTATTTCCATCGGTTCACCGAAACCGCGCTGTGCTCAAAATGCAAATGCCTGGCGACTTTGTGGCGCATTGGCGACTTTTGCCCTAT
>CAMASH010000031.1 GCA_945860745.1 Chthoniobacter flavus
TGGAATGGTCTGTGGAGGCCATGGCTCGTAAGGCGGTTGTGCTCATGCTGGCCGCTGGATCTGGGCAAAAGATGGAGCCGGTAGTTTCTATGCCAACCGCGTTGGCGATACGTGATTCCTGCGCCGCCGTGACCAGCCGGTCATTGAGCCATACCCGACTCATACGCTGACCATGGAATCAGCGACCCGCACGAATTGTCTAGGTTAGTGACATACAGAAATTTCATGGGGTTTGGCAGGAAAAGCTGGCTGTCCAAGATTGGCGGGCGGTTGTTTTGGTGGAATCCGAAGATGCGTTCTCCGGCATCGGGGCGAATTTCCCATACCCACCCGATCGGACACAGAGCCTATGGCTGGAGGAACTGCCGGGCTTGACTATCGTCAGTGCCATTCTGCGGGATCCTGCGATGGAGCTTTATGGAGTTTAATCGGATGTTGTGCGTAGGGGTTTTGTTGGCAGTCGCCCCGATGACAGCCTTGGCAATCCAGTTGCTGGTTGATGGGGACTTCACCATCGGAAAGCCCCAGCCCACGTTGGTCGCTTGGAAGGTGGATGGCGGCTCTTTCAATCTCCGCGAGATAACGGAGGGAAACGTGCTGGAATTGATGGGCGAACGGAGGCTAGCGAAAGATGGATCGCAGCGTTTCATAGGGCGACTAATTCAGACTGCCCGGATCGGTCTGATACCGGGACGGCATTATGTGTTCCGAGTAGAGACTCGCGGGTCGGGTCGGTTGCAATTGGGGGTCACAGAGTTTCCCGACAAATATAGTCCGGTGCGGGTGGATTCGCTGGGCGAAGCCTTTTCGCTAACGTCGAATTGGCAGAGCGTTTCCTTTTCGTTCGTTCCGACCGACAGTACTCAGTTTGGATCGCCATTTTTTGAGGTTCAAGGCTGGTTGGGCCGTGCCGAACTGCGCCATCCTTCGCTGGAATCCCGTGAGCAGGCAGGGCAAATCGGTATTGAACTGGTGGACGCGGTTGTCGCATCTGGCGAAACAGTGGATGTACGGATTACGGCAGAGCACGGGTCGGTGAAACTACTGCTTTATGGCCCGGCCGGAGTACCTCCGGGCCCCGGCGGTGAATATGGTGGTTCGGACGCCTGGACGGATCACTTTATCCAATCACAGGTCACCGAGGTGAAATCGGATCAGCCTGTGACTGTGCATTGGAAAATTCCAGAGGACGCGCGGGAAGGCTCTTATCGGGTTGTGGCGGTGGACGTGGTTTCCGGGCAAACGGCAACAGCTTCATTTGGCTTGTATCCACCAGAACTAGCTCGGGAATTTCGCAGTCTGGCTGATCAGATCAAGCTACCGGAGGGAGCCCGCTTGCTTTTTCTTGGGGATTCACTGACCGATCTTTTTCGCGGGCGCAATTATGTGGACTTGGTCACCAGAGCCCTTGCTCAACATCACGGACAGAAGGTGGAGGTGATTAATGCGGGCGTGAGCGGAGATTCCATTTCCAAAATCGAACAGCGTTTGGAAAAAGATGTGATTGCACGGAATCCAACTCATGTATTCCTCTTCGAGGGCGCCAATGACTGCAAGCGTCATTTCGACCCACAGACAGGGCTGGCTGCAGGCTGGGCGATTCCGCGAAAACAATACGAAGAAATCTGCCGCCGTTTGCTCGAGCGTCTCCGCGCCGCTAATATCAAGGTCATTGTGATGACCATGGCACCAGGTGACCAGCGCATTCTAGAGCCCTTCCGTGCCAAGGCGCGCACCTTCGGCCCGGCTGGGAACTTTTTCTGCCTTCCAGACGCGGCTGAGGAAATGGTTCAATTGCAGAAACAACTGGCTGCGGAATTCCACTTGCCGATAATTGACGTGAATGCCCGTTTTCACCCAAAACTTCAGGATCCGGCCGTATTCCTCCACGTCGATGACGGTGTGCATCTTAGCGAATTTGGCAATCGCGAAGTCGCTCTGGCTATCCTGAACTATCTGGCGGGGAATTAGGCGGGGACTTTAAAGCTGTGAACAGGCAAAGGAATCTCCATCGGGGGAATAGGAAATCTCTTCTTGTTTCAAAAAATTCAAACCATAAAATATCCCTGTGTTTTACTTTTCTTTTTCACACCGTGCGTCCGCTCAGATTTGCGTGACGACCCTTTTGGGGAGTCTTAAAGCGTGATGAAGGTTTTTATCATGACTGATATCGAGGGGGTGGCTGGAGTGGTTTCCCATGAGCAGCATTCGTATCCCACCGGCAAATATTATGAGGACTCAAAGAAACTGCTGACAGGCGAGGTCAATGCTGCTGTGGATGGCTTGCTAGCGGCAGGAGTCGAAAAGGTTCTCGTTGCTGATGGCCATGGGCCGGGGGCGATTTGCTTCGAACTGCTTCATCCCAAAGCTCTGCTGTTGCATGGCCGTCCAATTACGCGGCAGCAGCTACTTAATCCTATGTGGGAATACGATGCGGTCGTGATGATTGGTCAGCATGCCAGGGCTGGAACCGCAGATGGCAATCAAAGTCACACTCAGGACAGCCTGAGAGTGGATTGGATGGAGCTTAACGGTCATCCGGTGGGGGAGACATTACAATTGGCGTTGTGGGCTGGTTGGAAGGGAGTTCCGGTGATTTTTGTGGGAGGTGATGCGGCGGCGTGCCGCGAGGCTGAAGAAGATGTGCCGGGGATCACGACGGCTGTGGTGAAATGGGGAATCGGTACAAATTGTGAGATTTCCCGTTCGGCACAAGCGTCCTGTGCCTTGATCAACGAGCGCATTCAGTTGGCCGTGGAAAAACATAAAGCAGATCCGGTAGGTCCCATTCGGTGGGAGCCACCGTACGCCTTAACTATCCGGTGGTTGGCAACACATGATGCGGACAACGCGGAGCACCAGTCCGACTGTGAGCGGGTGGATGCCAAGACTGTTCAGTATCGCTCCGACAACCTCATCGACGTGCTCTGCGGTCGGCATCGGGGCTGAGCCTTTCATTATTTGAGAGATGTATGCTTCACTCGGGTCTCTAGAAGTTCCAGGCAAAGTAAAAGTGCTCGGGGAAGATGGAACGGATCCTTGACGGGGAGGGCGACCGTATCCGAAAAGGGCAGCCCTTGCCGGTTGAGGCGCTGACGCCATTCGCCATGGCCGGAAACAGGATAATTCGCGAGGCTATAATTCAGGATGCGATGAAACCACGTGAGAAAATCCATATCACCAGTTTCCGTGTAAGCCAGCAGAGAGGCGTATAGCGCTTCGGTGTGCGGCCACCAAAGTTTGGCATCGGCGAAGGCCCAGTCGGGTTCAGTTTTGCCATTCGCATCAACAGCCAGGAAAAGGCCCCCAAATTCTTGGTCCCAGCCAAGCTCTAAATTGCGTTTGATCAGGTGGCAGCACAGCGGAATCCGGTCGCGCCGGTTTGCGGCCCGGGCGATATGGATTTGAAACCACATATTTTCGACTCCGTGTCCGGGCAGGATAACCGTGCCTCTCGGAGCTGGCAATTCGGCTCCCTCTTGGCTTACGCGCTCGAGGATGAGATCGCGATCCGAACGATAAAAGTGGTCGAAAATTTCCTTCACCAAGCCAAGCGCACTACTACGGGCCATTGTGTCCTCGGTGAGCTCCGCGTATTCCCACAGAACCATGGAAAATATCATCGGGATGCCTTGGGTTTTCTCCCCGGGCTGGACGGAATACGGCCACTGGGGAAGATCGCAGCGCGGCTTGGGCAAATAGGTGAGGATAGAGGAGACCGTTTTGCCGGCCCACTCTCCGTACTCCATTCTGTTGCTAGCAAGTGCCAGTTCCGTGAGGCCATATACGGCGAAACCATCAGTGAACACGCTATCGCAACCGCGCAACTCGCGGCCTGAGGCATCCACGGCTGACCGCCAACGCTTCTGGGATTCGTCCCAGCCATGTCGGATGCAAAAATCTGCGATGGAACGCGCTATATTAAGCCAGGCTTCCTGCTGACCGAAGCGGCGGTAGAGGCGGCTGAAGACCCAGACCGCGCGCCATTGGCTCCAGAGCCATTTGTCTCGATTAAGAATTACCCCGTCATCTCCGATGCAGGAACAAATGCCGCCGGTGCTATCGATGGCGTTCCTTTGCCAGAAAGGGAGGATGTCTTGGAAAAGATGGGAATATAGTTGGTCTCGGAGAGCTTTCACTGCAGGCGGCATTTTAGAAGAATTTCCGGAGTCGGGAGAACTGACTTTTGGAGCTTTCAAGCGTGGACAACTTGATTCCAGTGGGCATAGCGGTCTAATGCCTCCGAATCCGGCTCGATGCCGAGGCCGGGACCGATGGGTACTCGGATCTTTCCGTCGCAAATTTCGAAGGGTTCGGAGAGGAGAGAATGCTCTCTCAGCCACGGTCCGGCTTGATCGCCCGGGAGGCGGCAGTTGGGCGCGCTGGCTGCAAGATGCAGCTGAGCGGCGGTGGCGATGCCTAGATCGAGTCCGCTGCCGTGCCAAATTGAGAGATTGGCCTGTTCGGCGGTTCCGGCCAGAACCCTCCACTGGAACAGACCGACCTCCTTGCTGTCGAGGTTCAGCCCGTCTGCCGCCCCGCTCCGTAGGACGGACCACAGAGACTCCGCCGGATCCACATGCACCACCACGCGGGCTTGAAGATGTTGCCGAAGTTCGGCGAATTCTTGCAAATGAAAGCGGGGGAAGGGGTCTTCCAGAATGGCCATATTTCCCACAGCATCCATTCTTCGTAAAGTGGGCAGGGCGTCCGCCAGACGGTAAAAGCGCCCGTTGGAATCTACGGTCACGGGAAAGGTTGACTCCTCTTGGATAGCTTCAAGGCGTTCTAAGTTGGGATCTTCGAGAGTGGTCTTGAGTTTGATGCCGAGAAATCCCAACTCCCGGGCTCGCCGCACGCAACGGCGAGCTTGCTCGGGAGTGACCCGACCCATCCAATAGTCAGTTTCCACCCAGTCGCGCCATGCCCCGCCGAGAAGATCAGCGACCGGAATTCCGAGCCGCCTCGCGCGCAGATCCGTCCAAGCCATCTCGATTACATTTTGCATGGGATGACGCAAGCGATGTCGGAGATTTTCCGGACAAGGAGCGAAGGGAGAGGGTGAGGCGGGACGGCTCCAATACAGTTCGTCGGCCGGAAAAAGGTCCACCTGACAGAGGCGGCTTGCGGAGAGCCCTTCCTTTAGCAGGCGGGCAGCAGCTTGCTCAACAAGCGTACGCGAGATGGCTTTGCCTTCTCCCCAGCCTATGCCGCCGTGTTCGTCGTGTAATGCGAGAACCAGCCGACCATCTTCCCGGCTGCCGTGCTCCCCGAATTCCGGACTGCTAGCCCATTCCTGGAGCAGTGGGACGCTAACCTCCCATGCTTCAATTTTTATCAGACGCATTGTGGTGTTGCTGTTTCCAATTTTCAAACCATTGCCGTGCCTGTTGGTAACTCTCCGTCTGGCTGGGCCAAGCGATGGGGCGCACGGTCATGCCGCCATCAACGCTGAGGATACAGCCATTCAACATGCGGGCGTGGGGGCTGGTCAGCAGGAGCAGGAATTCCGCCAGTTCTGCGGCCGAGCCCACGCAATTTTCTCCAAGGAGATCGGCGGTGCGCTCGAGATGGAGAGGAAGAATCTCGGCGACCATGCTTCCAATCGCTTCCTCTGGAAGCTGCTGAAGGTAGTCGCGCAGGAAACGCACGCCGGGAAAACTTCCCAGTCGAAGCCCGATGCAGCGGGCGCCGATGTCCGCGAAATCCGCGGAAAGCGTTTCCGTGAGTTTTTCTAAGGCGGCCTTGCTGGCGATGTACAGGTGATTGTTTGCCAGCCATCCCTGGGTTTGCGCGCTGGAGATGTTGATCACCGTTCCCCGGTTTAGGGTTAGGGAAGGTAACGCCGCCGCCGCCAGCCACAGCGGGGCCAGGGTATTAATCTGGAATAATTCGACCGCACGAGCTTCCTCCAGTTCCCAGAGTGTCTTCTCCCGATAGGAGTACGCGGCATTGTTTACCAACAGGCTAATGGGTCCGAGAACCTCCTCTGTGGCGTGAACGCAATCGCCACAGGCAGATTTGGACGATAGATCCCCCAACCAGCGAAAATCCCAGAATTTTTTTTCGCCGAGGATGGATTCGGCAATGTCGAAATCAGCTGCCAGCCGGTCGGTGGCTGCTACATGCCAACCCTCACGGCGAAGTTTAAGGCAGATTTCCGGGCCGAGGATGCCTGCCGCTCCCGTGATCAGGGCGACTTTCGTTGTGGGTCGAATGTGAAGAGATGTCGGCACGCAAAAATGAAAAGATTAAAATCCAGAGGGGGCAACGCCTGTTTGTCTGGCCGGAGCGGCAAGGCGCTCGGCGTTTTCGCAGTAGATTTGGGTACGAACTTTTTTCGGCAACCGAAAGGAATTGAGCGTCGTCATCAACTCGCCGCCGTAGAAATCACGACCGAAGAGCAGGCGGTCGGAGAATTTGAGGATAAATTCGCGCGCATGCTTCAAGTCTCGCTTCAGGGCCGTGAGCGCGGAATCCGCTGACAGGTCAGCGAACAAATTGGAATGGTTTGTGAGAAGTTCAGCCAGCAGGCCGTCGGGTTGAACTGGTCCGTCTGGATAGATGGAGGGATCATTAGCGGCATCGCCGCTGATTTCCCGCCAGAAGCCGGGGGCATGACCTATGAAGTTTGTCTGGGGGCAGGCGCGGAGAGCCCGGACGAGGTTTTCTACAGTGCCTCCATACCAGTTCTTTTGGTAAACTAATCGGCCTTGGACATCCTTCAGATAAGGAACATCCAGATGCAGCACGACGGGCAACCCCCAATGTCCGGCCACGCGGAAAATTTCCAAACAGCGTGGATCGTCAAATGGCAGGCGGAATTTCCATTCTCCGCAGACCCGTACACCGTGAATTTGGATGGCGGCCTCAAGAAGGCTGGAAGCACAGGGATGCAAGGGATGTGGGCAGTACCCAACCAAAAAGCGATTGGGATGCCGGTAGTGCGCCCGGATCAAATCAGAAAGAGGGATTCCCGCATGGGTGCCGTCCGTTCGGAGATGTTCGGGGTTCAGGATGCCATGGTATCGGGGTGAATCTTCCAGGGGATGGATTTCCCAGCTTAACAACCATGCGGTTTGAATGCCGTAACGGTCCATGTCAGCCGCAAGGTCAGCATCGTTCCGCCCATGCCAGAATACGTGCTGGTGGCTATCAATGATCTTCAAAGCGTTTTGATCCGGGGAAGGAAACGGCTGAGATATTCGGAGTTGCGCTCATCACCTCCTGGTACGTTGGCGCTTTGCCAGACAGGAGGTTTGACCCCTAGTTCAAGGCATTGCCGAGCGGTCTCCCCAACCAACCATTGCACGCAGGCGGAGACGAGAATTGTACTGGAGGCGCCAATTTTCTGCTCCAAACCGTCCAAGGATAGCAGAACGTCGCCATGCGGCACGTGATTGTCGATGGTGATGTCGGCGATCTCGGAGAGATTGCAGCCGTTGGGATGGCGTGCGGCAAATTCCAGTGGCGTTTTGCTTGCGTGGTCTAGGGAGGTAATGGCAATCAACAGTAGTCCCAGCCGCTTGGCTTCGAGCGCGGCATCGATGGTGGCGGCGTTCATGCCATAGATGCTCGTAATAATTAGTACCTCACCGGGTTTAGGGTTTTGGGCAGCCACGACCTTGTCCCCGATCCCAGGAACGCGCTCTAGCATCGTGGATTTTCGGCCACCTCCTGCTAAAAGCAGGCTGGCGTCGAAAAGAGGATTGATTGAGGCCAATCCGCCCGCCCGCCAGAAGAATTCTTCGCACCCGATCACTGAATGTCCGCTCACGCCGAAAACGTGGATCAAACGATCTTCCGCGATCTGATGGGCCAGAATGCCTGCTGCACGGTTGATGGACTCCTCTTCGTCCCGAAACAGCGAATCCAGAAGTAGCCGGATCGAATCGGAGTAGTTTCGTTTTAAAGCCGTAGAGGTCATCAAAGGCATCAAGATTAATTTTTAACGATTAAATATTGTCATTTTTAAATTGTAAAATCAATTTACAGGGGTGTTTCTCAAGATAACGAGTGTTCTTGATTCTCGTTTACGACAATTCGCCGCGAAATCTCCTAAATGAATAGCCATTCTCTGCCTCCTTGCGATGGCAGATGCCGTTTTTGTGGGAATCTTGAACTGCGTTGAGTGGCGCTGATCAACAGGGGGAAGGAAGCAGCCAAACAAGGGATTCGAGTGACTGCATGCCCGAGTGGGCGAGCCGCATGAATTCCGGCGCACTAGAATAATGGGTTTTTTCCGAAAAATGTTCGTTGCACACGGATTGGCCGATTCCAAGGCCGTTCAATGTGGAAGGATTCTTGGAGAGGGGATGTGGGAAGCGTGCCCTTGTTGAGCAAGGGGTCGTCCATCTGCCCATTTTGCTTGGCCGCTTATCGATGGGAGAAAAAACATCTTGCATTTAGGACGGTTTTTTCAAATCTTTAAAAAAAATCCTTATCCTTATGAATGCATCAAAAAGTCTTGTAATCGCGACTGTAGCTTCCATGGCCTTTTCGGCCATATTACGAGCCGAAACGTGGGATGGAAGTGACGACACGAATTGGTTTGATACTGACAACTGGGCATCGAATACAGTTCCGACATCCAGCACGAGTGCTTTGGTGAACTTGGCCAGCGGGAATATGCCTGTCATCGACGGTGGAAATGCTGCGGCGCTGGACATTGTCGTTGGTCAATCACCCACGGCCAATTCGTCGCTTACCATTCAGAACAGTGGGACGCTGACCACGACTGCAGAAAGCTATATTGGCGGAATTTTCAACGCGTCGACAACAGGAACTGGGCATGTCACGATCACCGGTACGGGTTCAAAATGGACATCAACAGCCATCCGTATGGGTTTGCAGTCTGCGAGTTCGGGCAACACCCTTGATGTTCTTGACGGCGCACTCTTGAGTAGCTCGAGCTTTTTGGTTGTCGGACAGGACGGGAAGGCGACTGTGACGGTGAGTGGGGGGGCTGATGTGACAGGGCTAACCACTCTAACCCTTGGGAACGGTGCAGGGTCCGTTGGAGTGGCGTCGATCTCGGGTATCGGATCGACAATGGGGGTTGGCAGTACAATAAGTATTGGTTCGAGCGGTACTGGTACCCTAAACGTCCAAGCTGGTGCTGCAGTAACGAGCAGCGGGAATGTAACTCTAGGTTCCAGTGCCAATGGCAGAGGTGCGTTGAATATCACAGGAACCTCCTCACAGTTCAATTCATCGGGTGATCTGAGCCTTGGACTCAGTGGACGTGCTACTTTGACTCTTTCAGATTCGGCCGCAGCGACCTTTAGTACTTTTCTGTTGGGTCAAAATGCCGGCTCGACGGGAAATATCTTGTCGATCCTTTCTGGGGCAACAATGAATCTAACCGGAATCGGTACTTCGTCAGTTGGGGGTGGTGGTGGGGCTGACGAGGTCATTGTCAATTCAGGAACGCTGACTACCTCTGGTGCATTTAGTCTGGGCAACTCATCCGGTAGCGATAGCAAACTAACGATTTCGAATGGCGGCCGCGTTTCCACTGGCACCGCTGGATTGTTCGCAATCGCCTCGTCAGGTGGCTCCAAGGGAAGTGTGACTGTTACGGGAACAGACTCACGTTTGATTGTGAATCAATTACGAGTGGGTAATTCGGGTACGGGCACCTTGACTGTCGCCGAGGGAGCTATTGTCACTGTCGGCAGTGGTTCTGGCACTATAACGATATCTCAAGCGATTGGATCCAGTGGAACTTTGACGATTGGAAATGGTGGAAGTGCTGGAGTTATTGAGGCGGCCGGTTTTTTCTCCGACAAAGCCAACGCGAATTTAGTCCTGAATCATAATGAGGCGTCTTATAATCTCAATCCTCGTATCCAAGGGACTGTGGCGTTAACGGTTAATGGAACAGGAACAACTGTTTTAAATAGCACGAGTGCCAATGATCACACGGGCGGAACAACTATCAATTCGGGGGCTCTGAAAATTAAAGTAGGTGCCAACAACTGGCTGGCATCAACCGGTACCATCACTGTTAATGGAGGAAGTTTCGATCTTGGAAATAACCTCCAATCGCTGACAACAGGCGGATTGGTAATTTCGGGTGGCACAGTATCGAACGGAACGGTATCAAAAAACACTGGCAATTACGATGCGCGTTCAGGCAGCGTGAGCGCAGTATTGGGAGGAGTTGCAGGCCTGATTAAAACCACGTCGGGAACGCTTTCTCTCTCTGGTAGCAATACTTACTCTGGTGCAACCGTGGTAAATGCAGGGACGCTGCTGGTTGCTGCTACGGGCACCGTGGCGGCGGCAAGCAATGTCACAGTGAACGGCGGGGGTACGCTGGGTGGTACCGGCACCATCCTCGGTAATGTGACGCTTGACGGCGGTACATTGTCTCCGGGCTTGAGTCCTGGAACCCTCACCATTGATGGAAATTTGACGCTGAATAGCGGCATTACGCTGATCGAATTGGATTCCCCAACTGTTTTTGACTCGATTGTTGGTATCAATGCAATCACATACGGTGGGGTGTTGCAAATCGATGTCGCTGAGGGGCTAAGTTCTGGGGTCTTCGAATTGTTTAATTTCACAAGTCGAATCGGATCAAGCGAGTTTTCCGCGATAACATTTTCTGGCGACTATTCGGGAACATTTAACTATAGCACTGGCGAACTAAGCCTGGTACCCGAGCCAACGGTTGTCGGTTTGATTGGCATGGCTTCGGTCTTTTGGATCGGTGCGTGTAGAATGCGTCGTCAACGCCGTCTTATCTTGACGACCGTTAAGGAACCTCAGTAAAGAGCGAAGGGCCTCAATTCGCTTCTGAAAACATGAAAGCAGTTGAGGAAGGGAAATGTGAAGCGTTTACTATCCTAGAACTTTTAGCTGTAATAGTAATCATCGTATTGATGGCGGTTTTGCTATCTCCGGCGATTGGGAAGCTTCTTGCCAAGAGCCGTCAAACGCAATGCGCCGCAAATCAACGCCAACTGACGGCGGCATTTCAACAATATATTTCTGAAAATAATGGGAGTTTCTTTTTGGATCGTGACTGGTACGGGCTGTTAGATCCCTATTTAAATCGAGAAAATGTAAGTTGGTGGTCTCTTGCAACGTTCCGGGGATCTTCCATAACTTGTCCGGCCGTCAACGCTTTGTCGCCACGCCGTTTCAACTCTGGAATCTATGGTGTAAACTACTCATTCATTAATACTATTGAAGGTTCAGTTGTGGGCCTTCCACCGGCTAGTTGGCCCATAAGGATTGTAAATGTTCCCAATATGCATAAGGCTTGGGTGTTTACGGAGGCAGGATGGTGTAGCGCCAATGGCAGCCACGACCGAGATCCGGTCGGCTTCATTACACCCGGGACGCTAGAACGGAAGCCAGGATCAGGTATCGAGTCATTGACTTGGCCTCACAATGAAAAAAGAAAAAGTTTTGCATTCCTGGACGGCCATGTGGAATTGATGAGTTGGGAAGAAGTGAATGCTTTTAACGGCGCACCTTCAAATAGCAAAGAATTCAACGAGTTTAATGGTTTACGTTATCCTTAACTAGGACAAGTACCGCACGAGGGTAGGTCGCCTGTCACGTGAAAGACACCCTACATCATTCCGAGAGGGGGGTCGGCGAATTCGAGTTTGGTTTTCGGATTATTAAATGCGTGTGCAGATTAAGCAACTTGGCGCATTCAGTTTTGCCTGTTAATATCCCAATATCGAGTGCTCCGACTGCTGCATCCGAATGATTGTGCTTCCAATAGTGAGTTGGAGTCGCTTGTCACAGATTGCAAATATTATCTCCTTATGAATAATCCTGTTGCATTGGAGCCTATATTGATAGCGCATTTGGACCTGAAGGGTCTGCAGCAACTGCCTCATCTAGTCCTGGAAGAGGTCGATCGCTTTGCGAGATTTGGTTATCGAGCGCTCTTGGTGGAGTATGAGGATGTTTTTCCCTATCGATCGGCTGACTTCTCCACCGCTCCGAACGAAGTCTGGAGCTCGGAGTTTTTAGAGGAGTTCTTGTCAAAGGCCCGTGCATGCGGTCTGGAGGTTATTCCACTACAGCAAACCTTGGGACATTTGGAATACGCTTTGCGATGGGACGTTCATACTGCTTTCCGCATGCCGGTGGGGTTTCCCAGCACCCTTCATCTAGGATCCGAAACAGCGAAGTCCTGGCTAAAAGCCTTGCTGGTTGAAATGATCCAGGCGCACCCAGATTCTCAGTTCATCCATCTCGGAATGGATGAGGCACGCTCGCTCAGTGCCTATGCTAAAAGTATTGATCAGGATCCATTAGCCATCTTTTTGGAGTACCTCGAGGAGCTTTGTGCAATTTGTGAGCAACATCGGAAAACGCCAATCATCTGGAGCGACATGTTGGAGGATCATCTTCGATCCGTAAATCTTTCTCGAATTTGTGAGTTTCGGGAGCGAGTTATTCTTGCTTGCTGGGACTACACGGCATCCTCCAACCCCTCGCCCGTTGTGCGATTTTCCGGCAGATGTTGCAGTCGCTATTGGTTAACGCATCCGGACGAGGACGGCGCGCCACGATTAAAGGCCGATACCCGTTGGATTGAGGAGTGGCCAGAAGAAATCCGGCGTCTTGCGGCTCCCTATCAGGTGTCGGAGACTTGTTTTAAATCATTGTTTCAAGCTGCAATTTGGAAAGACCTAGGATTTCGGGTCTGGGGAGCCGGGGCAGCGGCTACGAGTGAGGATGGGTTACTGCTTCCACTGTATCATCAGCGCATCGCCAATCTTGAGTGCTGGCAGAAAGCCGTCGAAGAATGGCAGCTTGATGGATTAATTGTCACCGCATGGGCGCGTGCCCAGACCTGCTCGCCGCCTGGCATTCTTCCGGATCTGAATCGTGCAATGTTTCTCTACGCAGTGCAAAATCGTTGTGTGGAGGACAATGATGGGGATACTTTTCGTGACCTCTTCCTTCGCATTGGACGTTGTAGGGAAAACTGGTGGATTGAGCGCGAGTTACTTTTAGAGTTGGAAAGACAGTTTCCTCCAGCTACTCTAACTCAGAGTCACTGGCATACACTAATACTAATGCTTCGTATTCAAGCCGCTCGTCGCGCTATTGATATGGCTAGCTATCAGGCTGAACGCTATCTATGTGGAGATCGGCTTCCTGCGAGCGAATGGGAGCAGCGGCTTGCCGAACTCCAAATCGCGCGGCAGCAACTTGCCGACTTGCGCGGTTCCGTTTGTATTCATTTGGAGGCACTCTATTTCGGAACTGGGCTAGACGAATGGCTCTCTGAGGTTTTTGACTCCTATTTGGAGGCTGCGGATGCTCTCACAGAAAAGATTGTCAAAAAGCGGAATCGCGCGGCTGTTCGTTTCCTTTCTCGCCGCCCAGGGGGGGTATAGACTGAGATGTGTTAATGACGGAGTAGAGAAAGCTTTAGGTGCCCCGCAGGTGGATCTTCTTCGCGCCGCTCCCAAGCACTGAAGAAATTTGCTAAAGCAATGGTGCCCCATCCCCACGGAACTTCTGGAGCTGATTTTGCGAGAATATCTTTAGCGACGAGAATCCAATTTTCCTTCGTGTCTCCCTGCACACGAACACCGTCGTTTGACCATGGCATCCCAGATTGCCCAATCACGGAGAGTGCCCAGAGATGATCCACCAGTGGTGTGCGTCCATCTTGTAGGGCTCTTGACGGATTCTCAAGATATAGGCCTTCGATGATTCGGCCTTGCATGACCTGGCCCCGACGCACGCTAAGATCCACATCAAGTTCGATCGATTTCTGATAGCCAGCTCGAAAATCAGGCCGGCTGTCTGGTGCAGGAGGTTGTGAAAGCTGCACAGGGGGAGCTGGAACGCGCGAAGCGGTGCCCCAAAGCCCGTAGCCAGCAACATAGACTGAGGCAATCGCGCCCATCCGACGGATGCCGGTCCGATAGGCGGCTTGTGGAAGCGGCTCTGGATCCAGGCGTTCCAACACTCGCAATGCCTCCATGACCAACTCCATCTGCCACGGTAGCCAAGTGGGGGCATCATCATGAGCAATTAAGGCAAGACGAGCCTGTCCGTCCTCATCACGAAAGCGACGAAAATGATCTGTCCAATGGCTTTGGCCGGTAAGATCCGCAGCCATCACAAACATTGCCAGAAACTGCGCAGTACTACGAGGTGAGAGATAGCCAATATTACAAGATCCGTTTAAGGCAATTTTTCCATCCGCGCGTCTCAGATCCCAGTCAAAAGATTCAAGGCGCGTCAGGACCGAATGGAAAATTTCAGAAGCTTTGGCGCGCTCCTCTGGGGTCGCCAATTCGCACGTTGCCCAAGTCCAGAGACCGCGAAGGTAGTTCGGCACCTGATCCGGAGACGAGTTGGGATAGTAATCCCGGCCGCCTGGGCAAAGCCCCCGTGCAACAAATCCGGATCCGGGCACCGCCCATAATTCGACTAAACCCCAAAAAAGCAATGTGCCAATCTGTCGTCGGCGCGTCGAGGAGAGGCCGCACGGGCCGCGGCCAATTGCCCCGAGAAGCAGGGGTCCGAGAAAAGAACAGTCCTCTATTGCGGTGTACCAACCCTGGCTGTTTGGAATTTCAGCGCGGATTTCCTCCTGCGTTGGAAAGCTGTTTGAGTCGATGATCGGCGTATGATACAAAAGTCCTCGTGCGGGATCACAATATGTAGTAAAAAACGTATCGAGCGCTTGATGCAGAATGGGATAGTATGGAGCTTGATCAAATTCGGTGCGAAAGCGATATGCGTTCAATGAGCCTGATGGAAATGATGGTTGAGGGGTAGTCATAGAGAAACTGATTTCAGCGAGAACAGTCGGGAATGAGCGTCGAGAGAGAGCCATTCTCTCGGCTTAAAAGAGAGCCGTTCCAGTCCAACTCATAGTGGCGATGATTGGCCCGGATGTTTAATGAGGAACCACGGAATTCAAAGCCAGAGAGTTCAATCTCAATGCCGGATGGAATTTGCGGTCGAACCAGCAGGCTTCCATTGGGTTGCGGCTCGACACCAAGCATGCCGATGAGAATGGCATTAGGCCCAGCAAGGGCCGCGATGTTGTTGGCCCTCCCACGCGGACCGCTTGCGGGCCGCTGAGCATAGGTTTCCTGAGGCAGATAGGGCAGACGGCTTCCCATCCAAAAAAGCCGTTGAATGACATCCCATGCCAAATCACCTCGCTGACGTTGCCACAGGATCTGAGCTAGTCGCGGAGCCTCTCCGATGAAGGACCCATTTCCAGACCAGTCAATGTCCACAGAGTCATAATGATTCTGGTCGAGCTTTGAAACGCTATGGACACCGAACTCTCCAAGAAAATCATCTTCAATAAGACGTTGCAGCAGAGCGCCTTCCTGAGCTGGTGTTACAATGTTGGCGAGCAGAGTATTAAAGACCCGGATGGAATCAACCCGATGTTTGCTGCCGTCGATTCCGACGCAATCAAACCATTGATCTTCTTCATTCCAAAGATGTTTCTGCACACTCCAGCCAATTGCAGCGGCCTTTTTTCGATAGACCTCAGCACCCGGAAGGCCTGCGAGTTCGGAAAGGTCAGCAAGACGCCGATAATTGTAGGCACGCAGGCTGTTAAAGCATGGAACAAAGTGTTCATAGCCATTTGTGCGCATTTCCAGCAAGTTTACGTTGGTTCCGAAATCCTGAAGCCCGTCTTGTTCTGGCAGTCGATCGGCATTGAGTTCCATCAAGTTTCGGAGAAGGTGAACATGCTCCTCGGAAATGCCTTTGAAAGCGGAGTACGTCCAGATGAGATCTGCCACCGCGGCTTCATTGGCGGCGTACCAAGCACCGGTGCCGAGACCGTCTGGAGTGAGCGCCATATAATGGCCGGGATCAATTTCGCTGATAGCCTGCAGCATCTGCTTGAATGCCTCAGGCATCAAGAGTTGCAAGACCATTGGGGCATAGGAAAGATCCCAAAGATAGGTATTGATGCCCCCTCCGTCCAATCCGGCTGTTGCTAGATGAGGATGGAACTTGAATGACGGCACATTCCATTGACAGGAAAGTCCGGTGATGAGACAGCGCTGAAAGTATCGATTGAGGCCTTCGTGATTGGACGCAAGGCGAGGGAAGTGATTCATCGCGGTCTCCAGTTGCATCGCTACAGCTCGATTAACCTGCCTATTGGGTTCCGCAACTGCTTGGCCATGATGAAATCGCTGTTCGGCCGTAACCATCACTTGGGTTGTGGACGTTGAGGCAGGAGCGAGATAGAACGTGTCGCAGTCGACCGATAAATGCACGCTTGCATCGGCGCGCTGAGGCCTCGGCGGTGTAAAAATCCAGTCTTTGAGCGGCACCAAGCCCCCCTCTTGACTCAGGACTTTAGGCAAAACCCGCAGATGAACTTCATGACTTCCTCGGTTGGTAATGTTGAAGAGCAAATAAAAGCCCTCCCGATCAGATAATGGAACCAAATGGGATTCGACCGATAGACTAATCAGTCGTGACTGCTGGTCGTAATACCGTGCGTTGCCAATGCGTATGATTCGGTCCAAGCGCCAATACGACCTTTGCAACAGCAGGGGCCGATAGTCTGTCGGAATGTTGATGCCTTCGCAAGGAAGACGAAAACCTCCTGGAGTGTCCAAAAGTTTGATTTCATCAACGAGAAGATCAATCAACAATTTAAATGCCGGTACACTGTAAGGTGGGGCATAAAAACCGCTGACCCCCATTGTACATGCCTCCAGTGAACTAACAACCGAGCGGCCGCTTCCAACCCATAAATGTTGAGGAAGGGCCACGCTTCGATCCAAATCGAAACGGGTGTCTTCCAATGAAAATGGCGTGATTGTTTGTAGCGTGTGGAGTAACATGCAAAAATTGGTGACCAAGAAAGCCTGTTGGCAATGGGGATTTCAAACAGCGGGCAAAAGGTAGAGACGATGGAATGCGATGGGGTTTTTAACGATTAAAATTATTCACTTGCAAATTTGCAAACACAATTTACGAACGAGCAATGTCCCTTAACCTAGCGGGTATTCTGTTTTCCGACCTTTGAGTCCATAGCATGGCTGCCAAGTTTCGTTTTGCTTTTGTCGGATTCCGGCATCCTCATATTTTTGAATTGTGGGATGCTGTGAAAACCCATCCGGATTGTGAAATCGTGGCAGCCTGCGAGCCGGATATCGACACTCGCCGGACGTTGCACGAGCGAGGAGAGATCTCTATCTCGCATGAGGAATTCGAGCTGATGCTCACCGAGGTGTCATGCGAAATTGTGGCAGTGGGGGACGTGTACGTCAATCGAGGTGAACAGGCAATTCGTACGCTGGAATCCAATCACCATCTCATTTCCGACAAGCCAATTTGCACTAAAATGACCGAGCTGTTTCGCATTGAGACCCTTGCTCGAGAAAAGGCTCTAAAAGTAGGCTGCCAACTTGATTTGACCGCCTCACCTACCATCCGGCGGTTGCGCGAAGTCGTCCTTTCCGGAGCGCTAGGCCGACTTGCCACCGTTACCATTTCCGCTCAGCATCCCTTACGCTATGGGACACGTCCCTCGTGGTATTTCGAACCTGGTTGTCATGGGGGGGTGCTCAACGACATTGGCATCCATGCCTTTGATCTGCTGCCTTGGCTGACGGGAAGTCGGTGGTTGAAGCTATTGACCTCCAGGGCATGGAATTGCAAAGCGGTCGACACCCCTTTTTTTCGGGATTGCGCTCAGTTTCAAGGCATTCTCGAAGGAGAGATTTCGTGCTTCACCGATGTTTCCTACCTGGCTCCCAATAAAATGGGTTCCCGTCTACCGAATTATTGGCGGATCACCATTCATGGATCAAACGGAATGGCGGAAACCAGTGCTGCGTTAGACCAAGTGACCGTCGTGTTGGACGGAGACGAATCTCCGTCCAAGATACCGGGATTGCCGGGTCCCCCATCTGCGTATTTGAATGATTTTCTTGCTGAAATACGAGGAGCGACTTCCGTCGGTGGCTTAAATACCGAACGCGTAATTTTGGCCTCTCGGCTTGCGCTTCTAGCACAAGGACTCGCCGATTCTTCCTCCAGTGTTCAAGGGGAGAAACATTTGGAAACTTTTTGACGCAAGGAATTTACTGGTGAAACTTTCGGTATTTCGTTGCGAGATTACACCTCCAATTGGCCATCCACTTTGCGCGGGCTGGTATCCCCCTGCGCTGGGCATTGCCCAGCCTCTTTTCGCTCAGGGGGTGATTCTCTTTCCAGAGTCTGATTTGCCGATCGTGCTTTGTGCCCTTGACTGGGCGGAGCTAAGCAATGGCGAGCATGATCTTTGGCGGTGCCGCTTGGCTGAGGCAGCCAGAACCTCGTCTGATCGGATTGCTGTTCACTGCATTCATGCGCATGACACGCCTTGGCCGGATCGAGATGCTCAACGCTTGCTGGATAATGAGGGACACCGCAATGTCATTATGCAGCAAGGTTGGTGTGATGAGGTCTTGCAGACGGTGCAAAATGCGGTGCGATCCGCCTTGAGCACCACAGCACAAGTGACTGAAATCCGGACAGGACACGCCGCTGTCCGAGAGATAGCTAGCAACCGTCGTATTCTGGGGCCTGATGGAAAAACTCGGGGTGTTCGATGGACACGCTGCCGGGACGCGGTCCTCCGGGAGGAGCCTGAGGGTTTGATAGACCCGCAACTTAAAACGATCAGTTTTTGGGAAGAAGGACGCAAATTGGTTTCTCTCCATTATTACGCGGTTCATCCCACGAGCTACGATGGCACCGGCCTTGTCACCTCGGATTTCGTTGGGATCGCGCGGGAACGGTTGAGCGAGGCTGAGGGATCGCCTCATTTGTATTTCACGGAATGTGCGGGAAACATAACTTGTGGAAAGTATAACGATGGCGTGGCCGATAACCGGGAGCTGTTCACGCAAAGAATCGTTGAAGCGATGATGGATTCGGAACAAAATGCCAAACCACGCCATCTTGACGAACCCAGGTGGGCGACCGAAAAGGTTATTCTGCCTCCCCGGACGGACCTTACGAGGCAGGCGCTAAGAAGGATAATTAGCGATCCAGAAACTGCTTTAAGCGCAAAAAGTCGAGCGGCCATTGCATTGGCATATCGCGACCGGTGTGAAGCGGGCATCTCGATTTCAATTACGGCATTGCGTATCGGCCCTGAGATCGTTGTGCTTCATCTGCCAGGAGAAGCTTTTATTGAGTATCAGCTTTATACACAGTCATTATGCCGGGTCGCCACCGTAGTTGTGCCTGCTTATGGAGACTGTGGGCCGGGGTATATTCCGATGGCCCAATCCTTCGAGGAAGGAGGTTATGAACCAACTGACGCGTTCTGTTCAGCCGAAAGTGAAGGCCTGCTACGTGCAGCCATTTGCAAGGTAATTTCAAGAGGTGATGGTTCTCTCTCAGGGTCGTGAGTTGGACATCGCGCGACTCAGATCGTTTGGGTGTTTATACCCGAGATGATAGGCGGCAGCCTTTACGCTCCATCCCTTCTCAACAATCAATCGCGAGCCTCGCCAAGGCGAGATTTGAGCGCTTCTTTCCTAGGACCATGCCCGAGATGTTGACGGCATAGCCGGTGGAGCGTGGCTGGTGACACTTGCAGATAATCACAAAGGCGCGCCGCAGGCGAGTGTTCGGCCGGATGCTCGTATACCCAGCGGAGTCCCAGACGCTGGGCTGACGAGGGCGCGGAAGAGCGGCCGCCCTGCGGTTCTCTGGCCAGGCAAAGATCCAGCTGTGACCGCAATTGTGCTTGACGATCAAAACCTGCATTATTAAACGTTTAAAACATCCCTTAGACCGAAATAGTTCACGCATGAAACGCATCACAAATATAGAAGGGGTGCCTCCCGCAAGCGGTCCCTATTCGAGCGCGACAGTTTCCAGTGGCGACTTCATCTTTGTGGCGGGGCAGGGTCCTTGGGATCCCGAGCGGAGGGCTTTTGTGAGGGGCACCATCGCTGAGCAAACTCAACTCACGCTCGAATGTATCCGGCGTATTGTGGAAGCCGCGGGCGGGAATTTGGAAAATGCAGTCTCTTGCCGTGTGTTTCTTCAACCCCTCAACGATGAGAGTTTCGCGGAAATGAACGCAGTATACGCCCAGTTTTTTCCCAAGGGAAAACCAGCCCGTACAACCGTCGGATGTGTGCTGCTGGGCATTGATGTTGAGATCGACGCAGTCGTACAAATAGGGAACCGGGAATGATATTCGGAGACCTTGGTTCTCGGGATATTGCACGCATCGCGCCGGATATGATCGCCATGTTGCCGCTTGGCGCCGTGGAGCAGCATGGCGATCACTTGCCCGTAATCACGGATACCGCTATTGTCACGGAATTTGCGCGAAGGGCAGAGGTCTTGCTTCCGGATCACGTGGTGCTGCTTCCGACCTTTTGGACTGGAAGTTCTCATCATCATCTTTCTTTTCCCGGCACCCTGTCCATCAGCAGTGAAACCTTTGTGAGGGTGGTGATGGACATCTTGGAATGCCTTGTGTCTTCGGGGTTTCAGCGTATCTTTCTTCTTAACGGCCACGGGGGAAATCAGACCCCCTTTGCCGAAGCGCTTTACCGGATCAGTTTGATACATCGCGCACCCCGGATTGCCGCACAGAGCTACTGGAAGCTTGCCGCCAATGAACTTGCGGAACAGAATTTCATGGCGACTTCAGCTCTCAGCCACGCCTGTGAATACGAAACGTCATTGATGCTCGCGCTGGGGGCCGCCGTAAAAATGCCTCTTGCCCACGGCGAATCCCCACAACGAATTTCCCAGTTCTATGATCCTTTGGACCGTGGTTCCTCACGTGTCGTGGTGAGTGAGACTTTTGACCAACTCAGCCTGAATGGCGCCCTTGGTTCTCCGGAAAAAGCCACTGCGGATAAAGGGGAGCGGCTTTTCAACCTGATCACGGAAACCATCATCTCATTTCTTAAAGATTTCAAACAATGGCCGCTTCGACAATCATGACACCAAAATCTTGGGACAAACAAACTGCAGTGATCACGGGAGGCGCGGATGGGCTGGGGTTTGCGCTTGCACAGCGTCTTCTAAAGCTCGGCGTGTCTGTCGCGCTGCTTGATATTAGTGACGAGAAGCTGAAGTGCGCCGCTTCAGCGCTTGGCCCAAACGCCCGCGTCTTTTGCATTGATGTTTCAGACCCCGGCCAAGTTCGCACTGCCGTCGGCAGCTTCATTGCAGAGTTCAACCACATCGACATCCTCGTCAACTGCGCGGGAGTTACGGGAAAAACCGGACTCAAAAGCCATGAAGTGGATCTGGCCGACTTTGACAGGGTATTTCATGTGAATGTGCGAGGGAGTTTTGTTACGTTTCAGGCGGTCATTCCTCACATGCTCGCTAGTAACTACGGGCGCGTTTTGCATGTTGCTTCAATTGCGGGAAAGGAGGGCAATGCGGGAATGGTTGCCTATTCGGCGTCGAAGGCCGCTGTGATTGGAATGACCAAATCGCAGGGCAAGGAGTACGCAGAAACGGGAATTACGGTCAATGCCATCGCTCCAGCGGTCATTATGACGGCCATGCATGACACCATGCCATCCAAACAGATCACCTACATGACCGATAAAATTCCCATGAAACGGTGTGGCTCGCTTGAGGAATTCGCCGCATCAGCAACATGGATCATTTCGGCGGAAAATAGTTTTACAACAGGATTCACCTTTGACCTTTCCGGTGGCCGCGCAGTGTATTGAATGTGCGAATGATCCGAGCTTGCTTCGATGAAGATCACGCCATTTCAGGATTGGGGTGGGAAAATTCAGTTGGTGCATGGATTGGTGATATGACTACTCCGCAATGATTGGAGGAAACTCGACAGTCTGAAATGAGCTTTTTTTCTCCAATCACAAATCGCTCGGCATCGATCAGGGTGCTCTATTCCTCGGTTTATCTCCTGTTGGGAATCGGTGCGATCACGGTGATTTATCCGCTCTGTGTTACGATTTCCGGCTCGATGTCCGGTCCTTATGAATCGGAGCCTATCACGATTTATCCCAAATTTTTATTCCATGATCGGGCGCTTTGGAGCCGCTATCTGGAAGCTAGGTATGGAGGAGTGGTGGATAATCTTAAAATGGCATGTGGGGACGAATCCGTTGACTTTTACAAGCCGCCATATCCTACGAGCCGAGGAAATGAATCCGTCGTGGGTTTGTGGAAAAAATTCCGCGCGGAAAAGGGAGCGTTATCGACTGAACAAGCCGGGCTGGCATTCGCCCGATCAGTCAGACGGGATGCCTCGTACGAGAACGACCGGTTTCGGAAGTGGCTGCTGGACCGCTATGGAAATGATCTTCAGAGTCTCAATGCCGCGCTTCTGATCGAAGCTCCCCGACCGACATACATCGTTCCTCCCATACAGAGCCGTGTGGTTCTGCCGGATGTTGTCACGCCATTCACCACAGTTTTTGGCAAGTACCTTGCGACCGTTCCAGAAAGCCGGCGCCTCATTTGGAATATCGGCGGTTTTTACAGAGGAGTCTATCTCCCGCGCGTTTTTGGCACTGATGTTAAGGCGTACAATCGGACTTTTGGAACGGAATACGCATCCTATCGGGATGTGCCGTTTCCTGCGAGCGTTCCGAAGTTGGGTTCCGACCCCTGGTTTCAATTCGTTCAACGTGTCTTGAATGCATCGTTTATTGAACTCAGTCCTGAAGGCGAGAGAGCCTGGCAAGAGAGCAAGCTTACCAAGGTGGATTTCATTCGGACCAAAGCACAGCCTCAGCAGGTGAAGGTGGTCAGCGTTGATACGGAATTCGGCGAATGGGCGGCAAAACGTGGTCTGACCGATGCAATCATTCCTCAAATTGCCGTCGATTGGGAAACCTTTCAGTCCGAGAAAGGCTTCTGGCGCTGGCAGTTTGCCGTCCAGAATTTTCACTATGTCCTCGATGAGATTCTCATTCAAGGGAACGGAGTTCGGAATACATTCATCCTTGTCGGTTTAAGTATTCTGGGTGCCTTGACGGTGAATCCTATGGCGGCTTATGCGCTTTCCCGCTTCAAATTGCGACAAAGCTATCACGTGCTTCTCTTCTTTCTTGCAACCATCGCTTTTCCTGCGGAGGTGGCAATGATCCCGAATTTCCTCCAGATTAAAGAACTCGGAATGATCAACACATTCTGGGCCTTGGTCATCCCGGGGTTGGTGAACGGTTTTTCAATCTTTCTCCTCAAGGGTTTTTTTGACAGTCTTCCAAAGGAGCTTTACGAGGCGGCGGATATTGATGGTGCGAGCGAATGGCAGATTTTCTGGGGAATTACCATGCGGCTTTCCCTCCCGATTCTTGCGGTTGTCGCTTTGGGCGCTTTTGGCAGTGCCTACGGGGCTTTCATGTTTGCGCTCATCCTAGTTCCGGATCCTTCCATGTGGACAATAATGGTCTGGATATATCAACTCCAGCAGGGTGCTGGCCAAGGGGTGATTTACGCCTCGATTCTAATTACGGCCATTCCTCTCCTGTTGGTTTATCTCTGTGCGCAGAACGTCATTCTGCGGGGCATTGTTGTTCCCACTGAAAAATGAGCCGCATGCTTCTCGCTCTTCTCGGGCTAACACTTCTAGCGATACCAGCCGTTGGTTCGGACAAAATCCGGTTAAGGGTTGCTGGCTTGGCTCAATCGACCCCCAGCACGCCTGCCGGGGTGTCGGAAGCGCGGGTCTTGCGGGCGTTTCTTGAGCGGCATCCCGAAGTCGAGATTCTGCCTGCAGAGGGATTGAAGATCGAGGGAATGGGCGATGAGATCGCACCCTTGATGATGATCGCCGGAGGAATCTCACCGGACATTCTATATGTCAATTTTCGCAAGATCGACAGCTATGTGAGGCAAGGATTCCTCTATCCTCTGGATGAGTTCATCGCGGAGGAAGAGGCGAAGAACCCGAAGTGGAAAAAAGACCGCATTCTTCCGTCTGTCGAACCGGTCATCCATAGAATGGGCGCGGATGAAAAAGAGCACTACTATGCGCTACCCACTCAGTATGCGGTGATGGGGCTCTATTATAACCGTCCGCTGTTTCGGCAGGCGGGTCTTCCCCTTAGGGCTCCACGAGATTGGAATGAGATGGTGGAATTCTCCAAGAAAATCATCGCACTGGATCCGCGTAATAAGGGACTGGCGTTAAACTCCGGGCAGCAGTCGTCGTGGAATCTGATGAATTTTCTTTGGTCCACGGGAGCAGAGGCCGTCGAGGAGAAGGAGAAAAATCAATGGAGGGCCTGGTTGGGGGTTCTTATCATTCGTATGTCGGCCAGGAGGCTGTCGCCGTAGGCGTGTGTTCGGCGCTCGCGAGGGAAGATACGATCACCACAACGTATCGTGGGCGCGGGCAGCACCTGGCCAAGGGTGCCTCGGCCTACAGGTTATTTGCCGAGTTGCTCGGGCGCGTGGACGGGTACTGCAAGGGCAAAGGAGGCCCGATGCATATCTGCGATTTGGAGACGGGGATCCTCGGTGCCAATGGAATCGTCGCCGGCGGGATTTCTCATTCCGTTGGCGCGGCCCTTACCGCGCAGATGAGTGGAAGCCGGCAGGTGGCGGTCGCGTTCTTCGGGGACGGGGCGGTGAATCAGGGCGTGTTTTCCGAAGCCATGAATCTCGCGGCACTGTGGAATCTCCCGATGATTTTCGTTTGTGAAAACAATCTCTACGCGGAGATGACTCCGCTCAGCAGCTACGTCAAAAATGCGCGACTCGTTGATCGCGCTGCGGCGTTCGGGATGGTTGGTGAGGTCGTGGATGGGAATGATGTGGAGGCGGTTTTCCGTGCGGTGCAATCGGCCCGAACCCGCGCACTGGACGGCCGAGGGCCGACGTTTCTGGAAATGATGACCTACCGTTTGCATGGTCATATGCTCGGCGACCCGGAAACGTACCGGTCCAAGGAAGAAGTGGCGGAATGGCGCGCCCGCGATCCGATTGTGCGATGGAAAACCCATTTGCTCGAAAGCGGGCTCGCGACCGAGGGCCGTCTCGCCGAGCTGGAACAAACTCTCGATGCCGAGCTCGCCAGCGCTGCAGAACGCGCGCGTGCGAGCCTCGAACCAGGGCCGGAAACCATCCTGGAGGACGTTCTATGAGCACGCGCGAACTGACCGTTGCCCAGGCGCTGAATGAGGCGCTGCGTGAGGAGATGCTGAGGAACGAACGGGTCTTCCTGATGGGCGAAGACATCGGCGAATACGGGGGAATCTTTAAAGTGACCAAGGACCTGCTGAAAGAGTTCGGCCCGCAGCGTGTCAGGGACACCCCAATCTCCGAGGCTGCATTCATCGGAACGGGAGTCGGTGCCGCCATGACCGGATGGATCCCCGTCGTGGAAGTCATGTGGGTTGATTTTATGGCCGTGGCCATGGACCAGATCATCAACCAGGCGGCCAAGATGAAGTACATGTCGGGAGGACAAACGAGTGTCCCCATGGTCATCCGCACCCAGGGCGGCGGCGGACGCGGAAATGCCGCGCAGCATTCGCAAAGTCTTGAGACACTGTTCGCCCATATCCCCGGATTGAGCGTGGTGGTCCCCTCGAATCCCGCCGATGCGAAAGGCTTGTTGAAGAGCGCAATCCGGCGGAATTCACCGACGATTTTCATTGAAAACAAAATGCTTTATACGAAGCGCGGCCCGGTGCCGGACGGAGAACATCTTGTTCCGCTGGGCGTGGGTGACGTGGTAAGGGCGGGAACCGATGTGACGCTGATTTCCCTTTCCAGAATGGTCGATTTCACGCTGGAAGCTGCTGCGGAGTTGGAAAACGAAGGTATTTCCGCCGAGGTGATCGACTTGAGATCTCTCAGCCCGCTCGATGAATCGCTCGTTGTGCGCTCGGTGGAGAAAACCAATCGGGCCGTGGTTGTTCATGAGGCGACCCGGCTTTTCGGATGGGGCGGCGAAGTGTGCGCGTTGATTCAGGAAAAGGCGTTCGATTATCTGGATGCGCCGGTTCTCCGTGTGGCGACGAAGGACGTGCCGATTCCTTACAATCGCGCGCTCGAAAAGCAGACGCTCCCGCAAGTGAGCGACATCGTGCAGGCGGTGAGGAGCCAGTTGGGATGAATGTGCGCGCGTGCGATTTTGATTTGAGCGAGCGCGTGGCGCTGGTTGCCGGTTGCAGTGAAGCCGGAGTATCGCTTGCGTTGGCGTTGGGGCAATCCGGTGCAGAGTTAGTCCTGAGCGATTCCTGCGCCGGGCGAGTTCAGGCGGCTCAGGCCACGCTCGAGGCTGAGGGGGTTGCTGCTGCGGGCATCCCGTTTCAGATCGACGGACGCGATGATGCGTTCGAGTTGGTGAACCGCGTCGTGTCGAGTCACGCCAAACTGGATATTCTGGTCAACGCGCAGGAGCAGTTTCTGGATAAGCCGGCTGTGGATCTGACGACCGAGGAATGGGGTTACTCCCTCCATGTGAATCTTAAGGTGGTGTTCTGGACCTGTCAGGCCGCTGGAAAGCACATGCTGGCGAGGGGCGAGGGGAGCATCATCAATCTTTCCTCGCTGGCCGCATCCCTCGGGTTTCCGAATTCTGTGGGCTTTGCCGTCAGCAAGGGCGGTGTGGAGCAAATGACCCGCACGTTGGGAGTGGAGTGGATCCGACGCGGGGTGCGGGTGAATGCCATCGCAGGCTGGGGTGAAGGTCTGCGGCGTCAACTGGGGGCGACGGGAGCGGAAAGAATTCCGATGGGCCGGTTTGCCAACGCTGCCGATCTTGAAGGCACCGCGATTTATCTGGCATCCCGGGCGTCCGCCGCGCTGTCCGGACAAATCATTCACGTCGACGGAGGTTATTCGGCCCAATGATCGCAGAATTTGATTTGAGTCGAAGAACGGCGCTGGTGATCGGTGCGGCGGGCGGGCTCGGCCGCGAGCAGGCTCTTGGTTTAGCCCGGGCAGGGGCAGACGTGGCGATCGCCGACCTCAACCAGAGTGGTCTCCAGGCCACGAGCTTGGCGATCAAGGCGGTCGGACGCGAGGTCGATGTTTTCCCGTTGGACATCACCGTGCCGGGGGAGGTGAGAGCGGTTGTGGATGCTGTGGAAAAACGGTTCGGGAAGATTGACATCCTGGTAAACTCCGCCGGGATGACCCGCCGGGGAGCCAGCGAAGATTATGACCAGGGGCTCTTCGAGCGTATTCTCGATATCAATTTGAACGGCATGTTCTACGCCTGTCAAAACGTGGGGCGGTTAATGATCAAACGTGGTGGCGGGCGGATCATCAACATGGGATCGATTTTTTCATCCGCGGGCATCGCTGAGTCGCCGGCCTACGCGATGAGCAAAGGTGCGGTGGCGCAATTGACGAAAACGCTTGCCATCGAATGGGCACCTTACGGGATCGCGGTCAATGCCATCCTGCCTTCCTGGTTCGACACCGCGATGGGCAATGTCGTCGCTGACCGCGAAAAGTTTTACGCCGGAACGGCCGAAGTTCCCTCGTCGGCGGATTTGGCGGCGCGAACCACGGGACGAGTTCCGCTGCGGAGACTGGGAAAACCTCCGGAAATTGTCGGTGCGACAGTCTTCCTTGCCTCAAACGCCGCCTCCATGGTGACCGGTCATCTCCTTGCGGTGGATGGTGGATTCCTTGCCCAATAAACATGATGAAAACAGAACGCAAACGAGTGAGTACCGGGGCCCCATGGGAACCCATAGTCGGATATTGTCGCGCCATTCGCGTGGGAGATGTCGTCGAGGTGTCGGGAACAACCGCGATGCAGGACGGCAAAGTCGTTGCTCCCGGCGACGCCTATCGACAGACCATTCATATTCTTGAAACCATCAAGGGGGCGTTGAATCAATTGGGCGTAGGAATCGAAGATGTGGTGCGAACCCGCACCTATGTGACCGATATCAGCCAATGGGAATCCGTGGGAAGGGCGCACGGAGAATATTTCCGCGACGTTCTCCCCGTTTCTTCCATGGTCGAAGTTCGGGCCCTGATCGATCCCGAGCTTCTCGTTGAAATTGAGGTCAGCGCCATCGCCACCCACTGAATTCCCGCACTATGAAAATTCTGATCGGAGAAGTTAATCAGGAAAGCAACACGTTCTGTCCGGTCCTCACCACAATGGAGGAAGCGCGGCGGACACGATTCTGTCTTGGAAAGGAGGTGGTGGAAAAGGCCAGTGACACCATCAAAGGATTTCTCTCAGTGGCCCAAGCCGCCGGTGCGGAGTGTTTTCCCACTCTGGCGGTGAAAATCCAAAGCCTGGGAGTTTTTGCGAGCGCGGACTACGAGGAGTTGAAACAGCACTTTCTGACGCAGGTCAGGGAAGCAATCCGTCAGGCCGGAACGATTGATGGCGTCCTGTTTGCGATGCACGGGGCGATGGTCGCGCAGTCGTGTGACGACGTGGAAGGGGATCTGACCGGACTGCTCCGCGCTGAACTGGGGAGGGATGTGCCCATGGTGATCACCCTCGATCCCCATGCGAATGTCACGCAGCGGATGGTGCAAAATGTCAACGCCATGTTCGCCTACAAAACGTATCCGCATATCGATCTTTTTGAGTCCAGTGAGGCCGCCGCAAAGCTGCTTTTTTCGATCCTGAAAGATGGCCATTCTCCGGTGATGGTGATGCGGAAACTTCCGATGATTGTGCCGGCGGAGAACAGCCAGTCGATCAAAGGGCCGTTCGCCGAGCTTCTCGCGGAAGCGGACGCGGGAGTGCGGCGAGGGGACGCCATCGCGACCTCCCTGTTCCCCACACAACCGTGGCTGGACATTGAGGAATTGGGTTTTTCCGTCACCGTGCTTGCTGCAAACAAGGAACAAGGCGCGAGGGAGGCGGAGCGTCTCGTCGCTTTGATCTGGGCGAAACGCCATGAGTTCGATGTGGAGATGCATCAGGTCGAAGACGTTGTCGATCTGGCTTTGCGTGATCCGGGTGGCGCGGGGCCGGTTGTCGCTTCCAACTCCTCGGATAGTCCGGGCGCGGGTTCGAGCGGTGACAGCAATTTCGTTTTGAAGAAATTGTTGGCGCTGAAGGTTGAGAACAATCTGGCCTGTTATCTCGACATCATCGATGCTCCGGCCGTCGCGAAGGCGATTGCCGCCGGAGTGGGCGAAACCGTGGAGCTTCAGGTGGGGCACAGTCTGGATCGAACTTATGGGGAACCGATTTTCATTCGCGGCAGGGTGACACACATCGGGGACGGGACCTTCCGTTTGGACAGCCTCGATCGAGACGTGACCATGGGACGTGCCGTCATTGTGAAAATCGGCAAAATTGCACTTTTGCTCCATGAGTATTCGGTCCCCTGCATTGACCCGAAAATGTTCCGATCGATGGGGCTGGATCCTTCCGAAGCCGATCTTGTCGTGGTGCGATCTGCGACCCAGTTCCGGGACGGTTATGAACCGATCGGGCGGGCGATTTTCATATTGGACGCGCCCGGCTTCAGCTCGGCGAATTTCCGGTCCCTTTCGTTTTCGAAAATCGAACGGCCCTTTTTTCCGTTCGATGATGATTTTGTTCCCGCGGAGAAACAAAGCGTGCGGGAGGTCGAATTGCCATGAGGGACATCCACACGCCGTTTGGTCGGGTCTTCGAGGACTTTTGTCCAGGGGATTGCATCTGGCACTGGCCGGGCCGCACCGTGACCCAGGCGGACGATATACAGTTCAGTCTTCTGACGCTCAATCAGCACCCGCTACACATCGACGCCCATTATGCTGCGGGAACGCCCTTCGGACAGAACGTCGTGAACGGAACGCTGGTCTTTTCCATCGGTGTGGGGCTCACGGTGAATGACATCAGTGGCGCGGCCATCGCGAATCTGGAATACGAAAACATCAGGCATCTCAAACCGGTTTTCCACGGAGACACCTTGTATGCGCGGACGCAGATTCTGGAAAAAACCGCATCCCGATCGAAACCGGACCGCGGCGTGGTTTTCGTCGAAACGACGGTTTTCAATCAACACAAGGAGGACGTATTGTCTTTTCGCCGGAGGGTGCTGATTCCCAAACGAGCATTTGCCGCGCGTCCGCATACCCACCGGCCACCGGACCAGACATGAGCACGGCCAAGCCTCAGAACGCTCCAAAACCGCTGGAGGGACTTCGCATCCTCGCCATTTCGCAATATGGCGCCGGTCCTTACGCCACGGTTCATCTCGCTGACCTTGGAGCGGAGATTATCAAGATCGAGGACCGGCACACCGGCGGTGACGTTTCGCGGGGGGTCATTCCCTATGCGGAAGACGGTGACAGCCTGTACTTCCAGTCGCTCAATCGGAACAAAAAGAGCATATCGCTGAGCCTGCGCACGCCAGGCGGGCAGGACATCTTCCGCCGGCTTGTGGCGAAATCCGATGCTGTCTTCAACAACCTGCGTGGCGATGTGCCAGCCAAATTGGGGCTCACTTTTCCGCAGCTGTGTGAGGTGAACCCCAAGATCGTTTGTTGCTCGCTTTCCGGTTTCGGAACCAGCGGTTCGATGAAATCCGAACCAGCCTACGACTATCTGATGCAGGCCATGCTCGGTCACATGGCGCTCACCGGGGAACCGGATGGGCCGCCGGAGAAGTACGGACTCTCGGTCATCGATTTTTCCACCGGGCTCATGGCGGCGATGGCCCTTATGGCCGGGATCCATCAGGCGCGTGTTCACGGGGTGGGATGCGATTTGGATGTCAGCATGTTCGACACGGCCGCGTCGCTGCTCAACTACCTCGCGGCATGGACGCTGAACCGCAGTTATCATCCCGAAAAGACGCGGCACTCCTCGCATCCGAGCCTTGTTCCTTCACAGCTTTTCCCCACCCGCGACGGCCATTTGGTGGTGATGTGCAACAAGGAAAAATTCTTCCCGGCCCTTTGCCATGCCATCGGTGCGGACAATCTTGCCAACGACCCTCGCTTTATCAACTTTACCGTTCGTCTGCAAAACAAGGAGGAGCTCATCGAGTCCCTGATGTCCATTTTCCGGACCCGCACGAATTCCTATTGGATGAATAAACTCCGCGCAGCAAAAGTCCCGGCTGCGCCGGTGAACACGATTGAACAGGCCCTGGAGGAACCGCTGATGCATGAGCGCGGCATGATTGCAGAAGTCGATCATCCGAAAATGGGCAAAGTCCGAATGATGGGAACGCCGGTCAAAGTCTCCGGTTTTCATCCCGAATACCGGCCCGGTCCGGCGCTTGGAGAACACAATGAGGAAATTTATCGCGGGTTGCTGGGGCTTTCAGCCAAAGACCTCATCGATCTCCGGGCGGGAGGTGAAATCTAATGGGCGGGCAACATTCGTTTCTTTTCGTTCCCGCAGATCGCCCCGATCGCCTCGGAAAGGCTCTCGCCGGACGGGCAGATGCCGTCATTGTGGACCTTGAAGATGGCGTCGCGCCTGAATCCAAAGCGGGGGCGAGAGATGCGGTTCTGCAATTTTTCGAAACCCACCCCCCGCAAAGGAATGATGGAAAGCTGCTGGTGCTCCGAACGAACGATACTGCCGGAGTGTACTTTGCAGATGACCTTGCCCTGGCATTGCAGCTCCCCGTTCATGCGCTGATGATTCCGAAGTGCGAATCTCCAGAGGATGTCGCGTCGGCCAAGAATTGGAATGGAGAAATTATTCCCTTAATCGAATCCGCCCGGGGATTGCATCAGGCTGAACGCATTCTTCTCTCCGATCAGCGCGTCCGGCGGGCGGCGTTTGGCGCAGTGGACTTCGCCCTGGACCTTGGTGTTCAATGGTCGCCGGGTGGCATGGAGCGGGCGTACCCCATGGGGCACATCGCCACGCTGTCCCGTGCCTTGGGATGTCAGCCCCCCATTGATGCCGTCTTCCCGGAGTTCAACGACCAGACGGCTTTCACCGAAGACGCCCTTCGCGGCAAACAACTCGGTTTCGGAGGAAAGATGGCTATTCATCCCCGGCAGATCGAGTGGCTGGAGCAGATCTACCGGCCGCTCACGGCGCAAATTGAGTGGGCGAAACGCGTCATCCAGGCAGCCCGAAAATCCACAAGCCAAGGCGCGTTTCAGCTCGATGGCAAGTTGATTGACCGTCCCATAATCCAGTTAGCAGAACGAGTCCTGGCATCGAATAAAAACAAATCTGAAGGCGTTGCCGCACCTCAAGAGAACGGTCCCTGAATCTGTCTTTTCTGTGCTGAGAGAATGCTGGCCGTTTCTTTGGCAGCCCTTGATCACTCAAATTTGGTGCTCCTTCGATTGTCCGCCTGTCCGACGGCCAAATTCTTGTGGCGTTTTGGCGTGTAATCGACGGAGTTTTCCAAATCAGCACGATTACTCTGTCAAAAACTTGAATGGTCAGTCTGATCAGCCTTTGTTTTGTCTATCACGCCAACCGCTACACGCTTTCCCGCAGCGTGGGCTTGAATCTGGAGTCGCCCGAGGTGCTGCGCCAAGGCCTGGCCCATGTGACCGATCTGACCTTGAACGGTCTGTGCCGGCGAAAAATGTGATGTCTTATTGCACGGTGTGCCCGCCGTCCACCGGCAGATTGACGCCGGTGATGTCAACGGAGGCATCGCTGAGGAGAAACACGACCGAACCGCCGAGATCAGTTTCGTTGCCCCTTCTTCCGAGAAAGGTTTTTTCCGAATAGCGCCGGACGAATTCCCCGGCTTGGTTGTTGCAGAATCCGCCGGGGGACAGGCCGTTGACCCGGACGCCGGCCGGACCGAAGAGCGCGGCGAAATAGCGGGTGAGATTGATCATGCCGCCTTTGTGAAAAAAATAATCGGGAGGAACGGGTCCCATGTTCAGACCGTCGGAGAGGGAAAGCGTGGGCCCGATCATGCCTTGGATCGAGCCGATATTGACGATAGGGCCCGAACGCTGATCGCTCATGACTTTGCCAAACTCCCGGTGCATGAGAAAAACGCCGGGGGCATTGATTCTCAGGGATTCCTCCCACTCCTCCAGCGAGTCCGCGCTCTTCATGGGTCGGGCGACGGAGTTGTTCACCTAGCCATCCACGCGGCCGAATTTTTCCGAGAGCCGGTCGCGCAGGGAAATGATGGAGGCCTCGTCGCCCTGATCGCGTTGCTCGGCCGTGGCGGTGAATCCGTCGGCACGGATTTCCGCGGCGACATTTTCGCACGATGTGAGAGTGCGCGAGGCGATGACGAGATTGGCCCCGGCCAAGGCGAGATCTTTGGAGAGGCCGCGCCCGTGTTCGTTGCAGAGCCAGACGGCGGAAGCTCCGGCCAGTTCGACGACGTTGGGATGGGTGATGTTGATTTTGACGCAGGTGGCCTGGCGGCCTTCCCGGATGTCCCGTAAAACGCGGCTGGTTCTCAAGGGAGGGATGGCTTTATTTTTCCGAAGGCACGACAATGCCACGCAGGATGATGCCCTGGCAGGCCACGAAAATAATCAGCGTCGGGACAGCCGTGATGATGAGCGAGGCATAGACCACCGGCGGGGCCACCCCCTGACGCAGTTGATAAATGTAAACCATCAGGGTCCACATGGCCGGGTCCGGAGCCAGAATGAGCGCATAGAAAAATGATCCGTAGGCGCTGACAAAGACATCCAGGGCAATGACTGCGAGAATGGGCTTGGAGAGGTTCATGCTGATGTTCCAGAAGGTGACCCACTCGTTGGCCCCGTCGATTTCGGCGGCTTCGTAGAGTTCCCGCGGCAGGCTGTCAAAGAACCCTTTCAACAGAAAAATGGAAAATCCATTGGCCAGCCCGGGCAGAACCAATGCGCCGAAGGTGTTGAGCAAATTGAATTCCCGCAATTGCAGGAAGATCGGAATCATGGTGACTTCCGCCGGGAAGGCGATGGTGGCCAGACAGAAGAGAAGGATGTGGTAGGAGGCCTTCATCTTGTAACGCGAAAGGGCGTAGGCGGCGAGGGGATTGACCAGCAGCGTGCCGGCGATGGAGAGGACGATGAGAATGACGGTGTTGCGGATTGCGCCGCCATGGCCGGTGATTTCATCGAGGACATAGCGATAGTTGAGGGTCAGAAATTGGGTCTTCCAGAATCCCTTTTCCTTGGCAAAGGTTTCGTCATCCAGGGCCTGCTGGGGGATCCTGGCGTCGGCGATGCCGCGATCAGCGGCCCAGCGGGCAAATCGCGTGTCGGCGCTCACGATTTGAAGTTCCTCCGGGCGGGCCTGGGTGCGGATGAACTCCACTTTCCTGAGATTGAGACTCTCCATGCGCGTGCGGCCGGCGGGGGTGATTTCGACAAAATCGGTGCGGAGCAGGCGGGTGACAAAGAAAACCCACGGCTCGGTCCCGATCTCCGGCACGGTCGCGGGAAAGGGAACCTCAGTGAAATTCCGGAATGCGGTCCCGAAGCGTTGGTTGTAGGTGGCGATATCAGCTCCGACAATGCGGGGCAGCACATTGGCACGGTAGAAAGCCCCGACGTTCCAGGCGAATTTGCGCGCGGGAGGTTGTGTCGCCGAGAATGCGATAAACTCCTTCACCAGCGGCGTGTCGGGCAGGGGCGGGCTGTCCATGCGGATGAGCGGGGGATTGATTTCCGTGGGGCGCCTGAAGCTCGTGCCCAGAGCCTGGTTCACGCCTTCGAGCGAGCCGTATTTTTCCATGAGCCACGTCCGGAAGACCATGGTGGTGTAGGAGGGCATGCGCACATTCGGGCGCATGAAGCCAAGGGTGAAAAATTCCTCCGGCAGGGGAGTCTCTGCCAGAAACTGCTTCCAAAGCGGGACGAGCGCCGGGTCGGTAGAAGGCGCCGCTCTTCGAGAGATGCCGCGGAAGTTCGCGGAGCCGTCGTCCCAGCTCATTCTGAGGAGTTCGTTGACACCGTGATACCGCGTTTCCAAGTACCGCTGCCAGAGCGCGTCATCGTTCACCAAATAGGCGGGAAAGAACAGGGTGTCGCCCGCCTGGGCGCGGGGTTCGACCGAACCGGACAGCATGATCAGAAACGGCGCGATCATGGTAATCGCCCCCAGGGCGAGGAACAGGTAGATCACCGCATAGAGCGTGCGGATTTTGACGCTTTTGGCCGTGGAGGGAGCGAAGAGCATTATTTGGCGGTCTTGAATTCCATACGGCTGAGGCGCTGAAGTTGGATCACGGTGATGCCGATGAGCAGGCTGCCGAGAATCCAGGCCATGGCGGTGGCATGGCCCAGGCGAAGCCGGGTGAAGGCCTCGAAAAAGATCAGGATGGAGGTTACCTCGGTGGCCCCGTTGGGCCCGCCGCCGGTCATGAGAAGGATGTTGGTCGCGCCGTGGAACGAGGCCGCCACGGCTCCGGTAAAGTTGATGATGATGAGGGCCTTCAAGCCGGGGTAAACAATCAGGCGGGTGCGCTGGAGAAAGCTGGCTCCGTCAATCTCCGCCGCTTCAAATTGCTCAACCGGAATCGTCTTCAGCGCGGCCAGATAGATCAGACAACCGGGTCCCACGCCGGCCCAGATGCCGGGCAGGATGCAGGACAGCATGGCCAGATGCGGGTCATCGTTCCAGGCCCGCCGGGCCTCGAAACCGAAAAACCGGAGGATTTGGTTCAGGATACTTTCCGCCCCGAATAACTCCCGCCAAAGAAAAAACACGGCGGTGGCACTGATGATCGCGGGCAGATAGTAAAGGATGCGGAAGACGAGTTTGTGCCGCGGGATGAGGTGCAGGGCGTAGGCCAGCAGGATGGGTGCGGCAAAACCCAGGGTGAGGGTCCAGCCCGCATAGTGCAACGTGGCCAGGAGCGAGTTCCAGAAGGAGGCGTCAAACAGCACATTGGCAAAGTTGTCGAGTCCGACGAACTGAGACGGCAGCACGATCTGATAATCCAGAAAGGCGAGTTGGGTCCCGCGAACCAGCGGCAGATATTTCCAGACGAAAATCAGCAGCAAGGCCGGGGTCAGAAAAACCCACGGCAGAAAGCCGCGAGAAGACACCGGCTGCGCGGTGAGGCGACCGGCTTCGGAAAAGACCAGCGAGACCCGCCATGCCAGCAGGATGAAGGCTGCCACGATGAGAAGGACGACAAGGGCCGCCACCAGGCGGCGCTGGTTCATGCGCTCGGGCGGCACGTAGCCCAGCATGCGCTCGTCCGTCCGTTCCACGGCCGTTTTGAGGATGGCCGAAACTTCCCGTCGGACCCCCGCCATGTCCCCGTCGCGCCAGAGCCGCGCGATGCTCTCGCTGATCAGGATACGGTCGAGCGGATAAGTCATCTCGCTGTAAACGAGGTTGCAGTTTTTCCCATACGGTTCGGGTTTTCCCGTCCGGCTCGCCTCGGCATATTCCTCCTCCAGCCCGGCGGGCATCAATTTCAGGAATTGGTCAAAACCGAATTTTCGCAACAACACGGGATTGACCTGCGTGGCCAGGCCGAGCTCGACCAGGGTTTCCGTGCGGATGCGATCAGCCTCCTCGCTGCTGGTAAAAACGATGTATCGCCAAGCGGCCTCCCGCACGGCCGGATCTTTGATTCCCGAGTAGAGGCCCAGCACCGTGGAATTGATCTCCGCGCCGCGCTTCCCCGTCGGACCCAACGGCACGGGTCCGAAGCCAAACATTTCGGGGTCCATGGTGATCGAACTGCCGACATAGCCGAAAATCATGCCGGTTTTCTCCAGTTCCTGTTGGGTGGCCAGCGATCCGCCCCGGCGCACCAGACGTTCGCCTTCCACCAGCCGGTAATAAAACTCGTAAGCCGTGGCGGCTTCCGGCGTATCGAAAGCCGCCCTCCATTCATTCGGAGTGGTCTCCACGACGGCTTCCGCCCCTGCTGACCATAAAAAATTCAGCAGGTTCCAACTCGCACTCGAGCCGGCTCCCAGATGAAGCGGATTCAGGTTTCGATCCGCGCTTTTTATCTTCCGGCAAAAGTCCGCCAGTTCATCCCAGTCGCGGGGAGCACGCTGGGGCAGGCCGGCCTTTTGAAAAAGCTCCCGATTGAAATAAATGCCGCTGAACATGAGGTTGGTGGTCAGCCCGTAAAGATGACGCGTTCCATCCGGTCCGACGCGGTTCACGACGGGATCCACCTGCGGAGGGATCCGGGCCAGGATGCGGGCGCGTGCCTCCGGGGTCTCTGCGGCCAGAAGCGGATCGAGCGGGGAAACGATGCCCTTGCGCACAAAGCTGTCCGTGCTGCGGAAGTTCATATTGATGACGTCGGGCGCGATGCCGCCCACCACCATCATGATCGTATTCACTTCGCTGACCGTTCCCTCCAGCGTGATGCCTTCGGCCCGGACCAGTTCCATCCCGGGATTCCGTCGCAGAAATTCCTGCTGAATCCGCAGTGCGGCGACTTGCATGGGCTCGGTGACGCTCGGCTGCACCATGTTGGAAACACGCAGGCGGATCTTCTCCGCCGCATCGAGCTGCGGGGGAAACGCCAGGACACCCAAAGCCAGCAGGCTGAAGAGGGAGGCCGGGAACGGTTTCCTCATTCGCTTGATTGGCACGGCTCTCACCATCGAAAGATGAAAAAATGCCTTTATTTCGACAAGCAAAATTGTAATTCCGATTTATGAAATCTTATTTCCCGTGACCTTCACCGGATTTGCACTGCGGCGCATCGCTGTTTCCCGGGTCTGTCGTCGGCCGATCGTCGCCGGAAACCGGGCGCTGGACAGATCACGCCCGACGCCAGAGCGATGAGCGGCTTCCACGTCAGGCGAGGCCTAAACGGTTCATCGTCCTTCGGGCAATCGGACAATCGCGTCGATTTCGACCTTGATGCCGGAGAGGAGCAAGGCTTGCACCGTTGTGCGGGCCGGGGGAACAGCGTTGGTGAAAGTAGATTGATACGTCGTATTGAAACCAGGGAAATCCGCCAGGTCGGCAAGGTAGCAGGTGCATTTGACCACATCGGCAAACGTGCAGCCGGCCCGTTCCAGAATGAGTCTGACGTGCTCCAGCGTCAGTTCGGTTTCCTCTTCAATCGTGCCGCGCACGGGTGCCCGTGTTG
>CAMASH010000032.1 GCA_945860745.1 Chthoniobacter flavus
CGATAGGCCGGATACCGGCGCACGTTCTCGCCCTTGGCGTTAAAGTGGCGATATTTCGGGTGAATCCACATCCATGGCAGGCCCACCAGTTCGCGCTGCCCCTGGCCATCCAGCCGGATCGAGGAAACCGGGGTACCGGGTTTCACGTCGTAGTTGATTTCCGATTGCTGCTTTTCGCGGAGAATCTTGAAAATCTCCACCAATTCCTCGTCGGAAACCTCCCTGGCATAGCGTCCGCACATGGGGGGAAACAAACGCCCGAGGCGTCCCCCTGTCAATGTCCCACCCGGCATGTATATTTCCGGCCATGGGGTGCAAATTATTGGGTCCGGCCAGTGAGATTTTCGGGGAAACCACCCTGCCGCTCGCGCCTGGGGCCGTCCGGGCGGGATTCCCGAGCCCGGCCGCCGATTATCTTGAAAACACCGTCTGCCTGCAAGAGCTGCTCATTGCGCACCCTCAGGCGACCTTCCTGATGAGGGTGGAGGGCGATTCTATGGTGGGGGCGGGGATTCACGACGGCGACATCGTGGTGGTGGACCGCGCCATCAAGCCCGGCGATGGCAAGGTGGTCGTGGCGGTGATGGATGGAGACTTTGCCATCAAGCGCCTGCGCTACCGCGGCGGGGAGTGCTTTCTGGAGTCCGCCAACCCGAAGTTCAAACCCATTCCCGTGACCGAGCATTCGGAGAACAGTGTCTGGGGCGTCGTCACCAATGTCATTCACCGGCTATGATTGCCCTGGCGGATGGGAATAATTTCTATTGCTCCTGCGAACGGGTGTTCAATCCCACGCTGGAAGGCGTCCCGGTGGTCGTGCTATCCAACAATGACGGTTGCGTAGTGGCTCGTTCCGAGGAGGCCAAGGCCCTGGGTTTCGAGATGGGAACGCCGGAGTTTCAGGCCCGAGAGTTGATCGAGACTCATGGCGTGAGGGTTTTCAGCAGCAACTACACGCTCTACGGCGACATGAGCCGCCGCATGATGGAGCTGCTCACCGCCAGCGCCCCGGCAACGGAGATTTATTCCATCGACGAATGCTTCCTCGACTATACGGGCATGGCCGATCCAGAGGAACACGCCCGTCGCACGCGCGAACAGGTGCGGCAATGGCTCGGCCTGCCCATCTGCATCGGCATCGCCGCGACCAAGACCCTGGCCAAAGCCGCCAACAAGCTGGCCAAGCACAACGGCGGAGTGGTGATGATCACCGCGGACAACACCGAGGAATGGCTGACCAAATTGCCCTTGGACAAACTCTGGGGCATTGGCCGGGCCCATGACCGCCGGCTGCGCGCGCGGGGCTTCCGAACAGCCTGGGATTTCCACCAGGCAGATCCCGCGTGGGTGCGAAAACACATGGGCGTGGTGGGCGAACGCATGGTGAGGGAACTGCAAGGCATCGCCTGTCTCAGCCTCGAGGAGGTGCAACCCGACCGGCAAAATGTCTGCTGCGCAAAATCCTTTGGCACGCGGCTAACCGAACTGCGCGACATCGAGGAGGCCCTGGCCAATTACGTGAACACCTCCGCCGGCCGCGTGCGCGCTCGCTGCTGTTCGTCAGCCTCCGCTCCGCTCCGGCTGCCAAACAGCAGCGAAACCGGCTCCCAACCGATGCTTGACCAAAGACCGGCAATCCGTTCCTATCCGCACGTCAGGTGTCTCACTTTTCGACCGGCACCTGCCGCACTTTTCGTCCGCCCTTTACATACCGGACTGCCGTCATGAAAACTCCGCTTCAGCTAGCCATCATCGGTAGCGGAAACATTGCCCGCACCCATGCCGACGCCATCGCGCTCCTGCCCGGCGTCCGCCTCGCTGCCGTCTGCTCGCGCAATCCGGAAAAAGCCCGAGAACTGGCCGCCGCTTCGGAGGCGCAAGTTTTCGACTGCGTGGAAACCCTCCTCACTTTCGCCGCCCTTGATGCGGTGCTCGTGGCCACGCCCAGTGGCGCGCATGAGGAAGCAGTCCTATCAGCCTTGCGGGCGGGCAAGCCTGTTCTCTGTGAGAAACCGTTGGAAATTTCCACTGTACGCGTTAGCCGTATGATCGCCGAAGCCGATCGCTCCGGCGTGATCCTTGCCGGATTTTTTCCCCTCCGCTTCGGAGCCGGAGCGCGCCTCATCCGGGAGGCGTTGGACACCGGGCGTTTCGGACGACTGACTTTTCTCAGCGCCAGGGTCAAATGGTGGAGAGAACAGGATTACTACCGCAACTCAAGCTGGCGCGGCACCTGGGAACTCGACGGTGGCGGGGCCCTCATGAACCAGGGAATTCATGCGGTGGACCTCCTCCAATGGATGGGGGGTCCGGTCAAGGAAGTCGCGGCATTTGGCGGTGCGCTGGCCCATCCCGGCCTGCAAGTCGAGGACACCCTGACCGCCTGCGTGCGTTTCGAAAACGGTGCCCTCGGCACCATTGAAGCCGGCACCTCCTGTTTTCCCGGCCTCGATCTCTCGCTCGAAATATCCGGCGACCGCGGCACGGCGATTATGGTCAACGACCGCATCGAGTTCTGGCGTTTCGCCGGGGATGCCCCCGCTGATGAAGCCATCCGCTCTGGTCGCGCAGGCGGGGAAATCCGCGGAGGTTCCTCCGATCCCAAGGCCATCACCTGCGAAGGACACCGGCAACAGATCGCTGCATTTTGCCACGCCATTCGCGGCGAACCGGCCGCCGTGATTGACGGACGCGAGGCCGGCAAGGCCGTGGCAATCGTCGAGGCGATCTATCAGTCTTCCCGCTCCGGAAAATCCGAACCCATCTCCACACCATGACCCACCGCATTGCTTTCGCGGGCTTTCGCCACCCGCACATCTTCAGCCTCTGGACCCAGGTAAAAGAGCACACGGAGTGCGAAGTCGTGGCAGCATGGGAGAACGATCCCGTGACCCGTGCACAATTGAAAGCAGAGAGGGAGGTCGATTGCACGCATGACACGTTTGACGGGATGCTGAGGGAAAGCGGCTGCACGATAGTTGCTCTCGGCGACGTCTTTGCGCACCGAGGCGCTCAAGCTATTGCGGCGTTGCAGGCTGGCAAACACGTCATTTCCGACAAACCAATCTGCACCGATCTTGCTGAACTTGATCAAATTGCCCGGCTGGCGAAGGAAAATGGTCTCTCCATCGGCTGCCAGTTGGACCTCGTGGAGTCAGGGGTCATGCAGCAACTGAAAAAAGTGATTGGGGAGGGAAAAATAGGTTCTGTTTGTACCATCACGATCACCGCCCAGCATCCCTTGCGTCTTGGCAGCCGGGCCGCTTGGTATTTCGAGCCTGGCCTGCATGGGGGCTCTATCAACGATATAGGCGTGCATGTTTTTGACCTTGCACCTTGGCTCACGGGCTCGCCGTGGAAAGAGCTGATCTTCGCGCGCGAATGGAATGCCAAGGCCGCCTCCGTTCCTCACTTCAAGGACTGCGCACAATTCCTCGCCGTGCTCGAATGCGGCGCGACCTGCTTTGCCGATGTTTCCTATCTGGCTCCCGATACGCTCGGCTACGAACTTCCGCAATACTGGCGCGTGACCATACACGGCACCAAAGGCATGGCGGAGACCTGCTTCACCCAGCCTCACCTCATAGTAGTGACGAATGAAGACACCGTGCCGCAAAAGCTCCCCCCGCTCGCCGCCCCCACCGGATACCTCCAGAATTTTCTGGACGAAATATGCAACTCTCCTTCCACGGAAGGGCTCACCACGGCGCGGGTGTTGACCTCAGCGCGCTCGGCTTTGGAGGCACAAGCCACCGCGCAACGAACTACCCTATGAAAAATCCGCCTCGCAGCACACTGGCCATATTTGCGCGGGCATGGCAGGCTTATCTGATGGGAAGAGCAGACGCACTGCCATCACCTCTGCTGCCAGCCGCTTAACTTCGTCGCTTTGATTTTGAAGTTGATCCCGGAATTTGTCGTCAAAAGTCCGGCCCGAAGTATCGGGTGCGCCAGTGAGAGCTTGGTGAGGGGCAGTTAGTTTTTCAGTCGTCAAAAGTTGCTCAGCTCCAAAGAGAAAAGAACCTTCTGACAACAGGCACTTCGTGCGGAATAGTTCTGTCGCAGCACGAATATGCTTCGTCTCATGTTCGGTGTGAATCGCCATGCTTCTAGAAGAACCGTTTCCCTACCTAGAAGCCAACAGTCCGGAGCAGTGGTCCACTTTCAAGGAGTCAGAATGACATCTTTCAACTGAGGTCAACCCACTTCATTTCCAGCCGCGTCTGATGCTAATGCAGAATTCTATCTCAGTCTGCGGTGGAGTTCCTTGGAATACGGCAGCGTTTGAACTTTCGTTTGAACTCACGAGTGTCCGGCTTTAACTACCACAAGTGAAATATGACATCCTATTTGCAATGGATCATCCCGGTCTTTGGGGCTAGTCTGCGGCATGTCAAAAACTCTCCACCTTGGTATGGCAGGATTGGATACCTCCCATGTTCCCGCCTTTGCCAATCTGCTGCACGACGCCACCCAGGTTCATCATGTTGCGGGAGGCCGGATCACGGCGGCTTTTCCTGGCGGGTCGCCGGATTTTCCCCTGAGCATCAACCGGATCGAAGGTTTCACCAACGAATTACGGGACAAACACAGCGTGGAAATCGTGGACTCGTTGTCCGCCCTGCGCGGCAAGTGTGACGCGGTCATGCTGGAAAGCATCGACGGCCGGGTGCATCTCGCCCAGTTCCGCGAGGTGGCGGACTGGGGCGTGCCGGTTTTTATCGACAAGCCGCTGACGATTTCAGGGGCCGAGGCCCGCGAATTGGCGCAGATCGCGGAGGAGAAGGCCGTGCGGGTCACCAGCGCGTCCGCCATTCGGTTTGCCGAAAAATTCCGGGAAGCTCTGGACGACGGTGGCGTCGTCACAGGAGCCGATGTTTACGGTCCCATGCAGTTTCAGGGACAATGTCCTGGATATTTTTGGTACGGCGTTCATTCCGTGGAGATGCTCTATGCCGCCATGGGGACGGGGTGCCGGGAGGTTCTGGCCGTGCGGGAGGATGCGCACGACGTGGTGGGGGGCCGCTGGGCGGACGGTCGCATTGGCACAGTGCGGGGCAACCGCACGGGAAACAATGTTTTCGGAGGCACTTTGCACCGGGCTGGGGGCAGCCAGACATTTGATGTCTCCGCCGGAAATAAACCCTTCTATGCCAGCCTGCTGGAGAGGGTGATGCCGTTTTTCCGCGGGGAGGGCGAGGTGGTTGTACCGGCGGAAATGGTGGAAGTAATCCGGTTCTTAGATGCGTCCAACCGCAGTGCCGTCACCCGCGAGTGGGTGGCTCTTTAACTGTTTTTTGTAATAATGAAAAACACCCCTGCCCCCGTTGGCCTGCTCGGAATGGACCGGGCCGGACGCGACTGCTTGCTGGAGAAACTCGTGACCACCACCTTTGCCGGAGCCAGTTGGGTGGCCCTGGCGTTTGCCGTGGCGCTTTCGGGAACGTGGTATTGAAGGCCTGCGAGAGGCCGTGGGCCGCAACGGGCAGCCCATCATCGAGCAACATGGCTGGCTGCGCCACCTACCCGGCGAGGATTGCCTGCGGGCGCAGACCTTCGCCGTCGTGCGCCACAAGGCCATGGACGGCGGGGACCTGTTCTGGAACTACGCCTATGTCGTGGGCGGCGGGAAGCTCCAGAGCGAAAAGATCCACGAACCCTCTGCAGCCCGTCTGGTGTTTGAACGCCACCACCTCAAGGGAGCCAAGGAACACGGCTTCCACCAACTCCTTGGGCACATGGACCTCCACCATACGCCCGGACGTTGAGTTGCATGTGTCCAAGGCATCCAGTCCGGCCTTCGATTTCATACTCGTGGATGAGGGACATGATCTGGATATCAACGCCTTTTTTTTGATTCGGGCGCTCGCCCGTCACGTGACCGCAACCATCGACCACGGCCAGCAGATTTACCCCAACCGGGCAAGTGAAAGCGATATCCTCGCCATCCTCGGCCTGGTGGAATATTTTCATGCAACGGGAAAAAACGCCGCGCTCGAACTGGCGTTGGAAACGTCCCGCACGGTTCGCGCCCGCCTGGCCAGGCCGGGATCTTATCCGACGGCACCGTATCCAATCCCCAAGGGAATGATTGCCCACGGCGAGGCCATGGGGTTTTCGCTTGCATTTTGCGAACTGGGCCGCGCCGCGGACGATGCCGACATTCTGGCCTGCGGGCGAAAGCTGGGTGGCGACGTTCTCGATCACTTTGTCCGCCCGGACCGGCGGGTGATACTGGAATATTTGCGCGACGACTTTACCACGGCGGACACCCCCGAGGGGCGTGCCATGGTGCCGGGACACGGGATCGAGTCGGCTTACTTTCAGATTTTCAATTTTGCAGGAACAGCTCGTTCCGATTATCTCGACCGGGCCTGCGAGGTCATCCATTGGTGTCTGGAGCGGGGCTGGGATGCGGAGTTTGGCGGCTTGTTTTTGGGGATGGATGCAGACGGGAAGGAGCCGGTTTATTGGAAACATGCGGACACCAAACTCTGGTGGCCTCACACGGAATCGCTGCCAGCCTGCCTCATCGCCTACGAACATACGGGGTCGGATTGGTGTTTGGAATGGTTTGCGAAGGTTCATGAGTGGGCCTTCGCTCATTATCCGGTGCGAGGTCATGGGGAATGGACGCAGAGGCTCGACCGGCAGGGGCGCAAGATCAACACGGTTGTGGCACTGCCGGTGAAAGACCCCTTCCATCTGCCCCGCGGTTTGATTTTTGCGATTGAGAGCCTCCGGCGATTGCAGGATCGATCCGTCACCGTGGCGATACCATTGGAGTTGCCGACATCCTACGGCGCATGAATTGCAGGCCTGCTGCCTCGGTGAGTCGATGGCACACCCTTCGGCAAAATGGCTGGCAGGTCGCCACCACGGACGTTCTGGAGCCTCTGCGTCGGAAAGACATTAGATTGCATAAAAATTTTTAATGTTTAAAATATTGCAGGTTACGGTATGTCTTTCGAAAAATGAAAAATCCAACCCGGATACCTCCGCCCACCAATTTGAGCCACTTTTCGGCCAAAAAAGTTTCCAGCCAATGTGAAAAGAAGGAATTCGAGCGAAAATTGATAGGGCAGGCCGAGGAGGATGCCGCTTTACGAGCCGTAAAGCGAGCGAGAGAAGAAAGCAGCGAGTTTGGAGCCTTCGACAGATACGGTGGTATCGAAGTGTCGGCCTATGAGAAAGAGTTTGCTGCTTACATCGGTGTTGCTGACGCTGCCGCCGTCAGTTCAGGCACCGCAGCTCTCCATGCGGCATTTGCTGCGCTGGAGATTGAACCCGGAGCCGAGGTGATCTGCCCCCCTATTTCCGACGTTGGTGGCGTCGCTCCGATACTTATGCAGCTGTGCATCCCGGTTTTTGCAGACAGTCGTGCAGAAAGCTACAACGTCTCCCCGCAGGGAATACGGGCGGTTCTCAGTCCCCGAACCCGGGCGATCGTCGTGGCACACATCGCTGGAGAACCCTGCGAAATGGATGCCATTCTGGAGATTGCCCGGGAAAACAACATCCCTGTAATTGAGGATGTTGCCCAGGCGCACGGCGCCACGTGGAAAGGACACAGATGCGGATCCATGGGAGCGGGCGGAGCGTTCAGCATGATGGGGGGTAAACATCACACCTCAGGCGGTCAGGGTGGCATGGTGACAAGTTCCGATCCAGACTTCCTCCGCCGCGCCCGAGCTTTCGCAGATCGTGGCAAGATGTTTTATCCGACGGGCATTGTTAATGAAGTCGCGGGTTTAAACTATCGGATGACCGAACTGGAGGCCGCCATCGGGCGGGCCCAGCTCGAGAAACTGCCGTCTATTGTTTCCCGGCGCCAGACACTCGCCAAACGGCTGGCCGGGCACCTGGAGAACTCGAATCTGTTCCGCTTGGGCTGGACCCCGCAAGGAGGAGAGTCCAGCTTTTGGTTTCTTCGGATACGAATTCTGGGAGAACAGACAGAAAATTTCAAGAACGAGATCACCAATGCTATGAACGCACGGGGGATTCCTTCTGCCCCAACCTACACCAGCATGATTTATCATCAGAAATGGTTCAAAGATAGACGCGTTTTCCCCCGCTCCCGGATTCCTTGGAGTCTCTGCCCTCACAACCAAAACCGCACCTATGAGGGATGCTGCCCCAATGCCGAGGCCGCCATGCGCAATCATATTCGCATCACTCTCAATGAGTCTATGAGCGTGGATCTCATCGATCGCGTTGCAGAGGCAATGCTCGAAATCGAAAACCAATTCTCTGGGGCAGGATGCTGACCCAGTTAACACGCACACCTTCACAAAAAAAGACTCTTACTTGAACAGGGGTCGCGAAATATCATCGTCCTACCATGAACCCAATGCTTCCGACCATTCCCGATTTTGAATACACCGACCGCCTTGCGCGTGCCCGCAAATTGGCATCCGATGCCGGTTTGGACATTCTTCTGGTCAACAGCAACGAGGCCGACTTTGCCAACGTGCGATATTTTTCCGATTACTGGCCGATTTTTGAGACTGCCGGGGTGGTCATTCCACCCGGGGGAGAAGCGTCGCTTTTGATTGGTCCGGAAAGTGAGACATTCGCCCGTGACCGCAGTAAGATCCCGGACATCCACAAAATGGTGGAATACCGGGAATCTGCCGACCCCGCGTATCCGGGGGTGGCTGTGAGCACGTTCCGGCAGGTCTTTGCCAGGGCGGGAGTGCCCTCCCCCAGGCGTATTGGCGTTGCCGGCTATCTTGTCACTACCGCGCCGGTTCTTGATGGTCTTCGCGAGGCGTTTCCGGATGCCGAAATCGTGCGCGCGGATTCTATCATGGTCACGTTGCGCTCGGTGAAGTCTCCAAACGAGATTGCCTGCCTGAAACGCGCCTTCGCAATTTCTGAAATCGCGATGGATCGCGCGATTGCAGCTTTGCAACCGGGTATGACGGAGCTGCAAATCGTGGGTATTGTACAGCAGGCAATTTACGAGCACGGTGCGGAATACGAGGGTATGCCGCAATATGTCCTCTCCGGTCCGAATAGCCGCCATGCGATCAGCCGTCCGACCCACCGGGTCATCCAACCCGGGGAACTTGTCCAGCTCAACCTCTCTGCTCGAGTCTGCGGATATTCGTCCGGGGTTGGCGTGCCGGTTTGTGCTGGAAAAATGAGCCCGCCGATGCATGACCTCGTCACATTTGGACTCGAAGCCCACCGCAAGACCATCTCGTGGATGAGGGCCGGTGTGGTCGCCGCCGGGATCGCATGCAAGTACAAAAAATTCTTTGTTGATTCCGGGCGCGGTGAGAATTTTCTCTACGGTCCCTGCCATGGGCTTGGCATGATCGAGGTCGAGCCTCCGTGGATGGAGGAAATATCCGACTATCCACTGCAGGAAAATATGACATTCCAGGCCGACACTTTTGTCTGTGGTCCGGAATACGGGCTGCGATGGGAAAACGGCCTGCGTATCACCTCCGACGGAGTCGAGATGTTCAGCGGAAAATATCAGGCTCCGGTGGAAATCGAATAACTATGCGCTACGAACTCATGCTTCCCGGCGCGATTCGTCGGGCTATCGCGCAGAATACACCGGTGGTTCTGCCGATCGGGGTTCTGGAATACCATGGCGAACACCTCGGTGTGGGGCTCGACACGCTTGTGGTCGTGCGCTGCCTGGAGCGCCTGGAGGGGGAGGGGTTGCCTATGGTGATTATGCCGCCATTTTATTACGGTGCGGGAAGTTATATTGTGGAAGGCCCAAAGGGGAACGGGACTGTTCAGGTTGATTCCGGCGTCCTCACGCCCTTCGCCAAGGAACTTTTTGTTTCACTCCTTCGCATCGGTTTCCGCAATATTCACGGGTTCATTCACCACCAGAGCGAGAATTTCCTCCAGGGGATGCCCACGGATTTGGCCTTCCGCCTTGGGGCGCGCCAGGCGACCTTTGAAATCCTCGGGTGTGAGCGCGGGGAGGGCTGGTGGGGCAACGAGACGATGTCGGACTACTATGGCGGCCACTCGGAGGGTGACAATCCTTTTAATTGGATTCGCGTCCATCCATTAATGGATGAGGCAATCATTTCTTCGTATGAGTTCGACCACGCGGGAATTGGCGAGACCAGCCTCCTTATGGCACTCGATCCAGACGGTGTGCAGATGGACAAATTCACGGATGAGCGGTGGTATTTGCGCGGGGCGGACAAAGCGACTCCTGTGCACGGCGAGGAGGCTGTCGGAAAAATCCTTGCCCGCCTTCGGCGAATTCTTGCCATGGAGGTGAAGTGAGCGGCCACAAGGTCTGGTTTTTTCCTGATGGAGACCTGCCGCCGCGAGGCGATGCTGAGCCTCACGGACACGAATCGCTCATCCTGCTCAACCCCGGAGAATCCGATGCTCAAGTCCGGCTCACGGTTTATTTCACTGACGCGGAACCGGTCACTTTGGAAGCGGGAACGGTCGGTGCGCGGCGGGTGCGATGCATCCGTACGGATGAGCCCGTCGCGGGCTACTCGATTCCTCTTGGTCAATACGCGTTGAAGGTCGAATCCACCAACCCGCTCATCTGCCAGATCGGGCGGATGGATGTTCGCCAGCCGAACCTGGCCTACTACACTGTCATGGGTTTTCCGGCGGTTTGAAAATCCATGCTGCATCCGCATGATCGACGCATGCCAATCCACCTCGCATCTGTCGAAGTCCGTGGGCTGATTTCGAGTCCGACGAAGCGCTCAAGGAATTTCCAACTAACCGGATTCCGGGCCGGGCGCGATCTTCTTTTCCCAGCGGAGGAATCCAGCGAGTTGTGAGACGAGGATGGTGACTTCGGTCACCATGCCCGGCCAGGAGCCGCAGGAAAGGTTGTAGATGAACCAGAGCGGCGGTGGGATCATGGCAATTAGGCGGAGGGATTTTGTACGCATCTGCCAGAATGCAGCGGTGCTGATAAGCATGGCGGCCAGGGGCAGGATTGAGCGTGGACCATCCCACGCAGCAGCGGCACCGGTTGTGAATAGGATTCCAAAGACCCATGGCCACATCCCCCAACCTGCCCAGTGAGAACGACCGCGGTGAAAAAACACCGCCTGGCGCACCGCCCCGATGAGGTTCATGGCCATGCCGGTTCCTGCCTCAAGGAGCAGGAAATGCACGGTCCAGCAGAGCGCGCTTGCAACTTGCCACGCGAGGATGCCGCTCCGAGCGCGGCAAAGATAGGAGCCGACTTCCAGAAGCGTGGCAACGATGCCGATGCCTGTCGCAATCCAGAACATCACTTCCAATGCGATTTCATCTTTGTGTCACATGTAGCCGCATTCTGGCATCCAGCCCGCTGCGGGTTGTAAAAAATCCCTGTATTCAGAGGCCTATTCTGCTCCCGCATGCAACGTATGTAAACGGGCACAATCGTGGCAATGTCCACTTTGTTAAAAACCTCCGGATTTGCCCCGTCGGAGCAGTGTGGGCGCCATGCCTCGCAGTTGCTTGAATTGTTTCGAGAAATGGAAGACATCGCTATAGCCCAGAGCTTCCGCAATGGCCCCGATGGGAAGATCCGTTTCCTTCAACAAATGCTCCGCTCGCTCGGCCCGGGCCCGGATCCAGAACTCCACGGGACTGCTGCCGAACTGTTCCTTGAATTTTCTCGAAAAGTAGGCGGACGATAATCCGCATGTTTTGCTCAACCGTTCAACCGATCCAACTTCTCCGGGCGCGGATCGGATCGAGTCTGCGACAGAATTCAGTCGATCTCCCAACGAACTATCGGCAGAATTACGATCATCTGCAAAAAGCGCCAGGAGATCCAGAGCGGCCAAGCGACAGCGTACAAGTGCCAGGCGGTCATTGCGGGTGTTTGCAAAACGCATGGCTTGTCGGGCATAAAATTCCAATTCACCCAGGTTTCTCACCTGTCTGCGAAGGGGCAGCCTTCGCAGGTCGAACGGGAACTCCGTGCCCGGCATAAAGTGAAACGCGATCACGCTCAGGGGGAAGGTGGAATCGTGGGTTGCGTGAATCACATCGCCCGGCCTTAAAACGAATGTCACTCCCGCTTTCAGAGTAAACCGGTTTCCGTTGCAACGGAGCTCTCCCCTCCCTTGCAGCACCGCCCAGAAATCGTAAACGGCAAATGGAATGGGACTCCACCGCCACCCGGCCTCGCAGTGATGAATCTGGGGCAGCTGACTCAAGATGATTTCACGCATAACCGCAACGACAAGTGATAACACAGAAATATACAAAAGAATAAAAAAGCTGACCATGGAGTTTTATAACAACCTGTATATTTTTGACGCGTGAAAACTCAATTTACCAGTTCCTCTGTTCCATTTTCCGGCGAGATCACCGAAGCGGACCGCGCCAGGTTTGAAGAGAAAGGATATCTTGCTTTCGAGCAGATCTTATCAAATTCCGAAGTCGCTGAGGCCACCGCTGCTTTGACCGAACTCGTCCATGCCAATGCCTTTGTCGAAGGCCGTTCCATCTACATCCCACCGTTTGCGAATGGACGTGCCAAATTCAAAAGTCCACGCAGTCCGTTCTTTATTGAGATGGAGCCGGGGTATGAACCGTCGCCCGAGCGAATGGAGGAACTCGAGCTGAAGGTGCGAAAATTCATGTTGTTCGCAGACGAGCACCCCGTGTTCCAGAGCATGGTCCAAGGACATCCCCGGATAGGGAAAGTGGTTGATGCCTTGCTTGGACCAGGCGCTAAAATGTTCCAGTCAATGGCCTTGGTGAAACCGCCATTTATCGGCATCGAAAAACCATGGCACCAGGACAATGCCTATTTTTCCATGACCCCTCTCGACGCCATCGTCGGCGTATGGATCGCGCTTGATCCCGCTACGGACAGCAATGGCTGCATGCATGTGATCGAAGGGGGCCATAAGAAGGGTCCGTTGAAACACCGCCACACCTTCGACTGCGAAGTCGAGGAGGGCCGACTCCACCCGGAAGACGCCGTGCCGGTCGAACTGGCACCGGGTGGTGCAATGTTTTTCTACGGTATGCTGCCACATCAAACCCCGCCAAACAACAGCCCCGACCGCCGGCGTGCTTTACAGTTTCACTACCACGCCGCGCACGCCCGCACCAATGATCGGGAGATTTACGACACCATTTTTGCGGAGGCCGACGGTACCCCCGCCTCATGCGCTGCATCGCGTCCGGCCTAGGATGTTTCTGTGTTCCCTTGACACAACCCAATGTCCCGGAGCAGGAATTGTGACTCTCTCAGACACTCGTCGGGATATCTCTTCCGGTATCAACCATCTTGCGCTCCGAATCCAGCTGAGTAGACACTTTTGGTGATAACTCCGCTGCGGTGCGCAGATATTCAAGATAGTTCGCCCGGTAAGTGTCAATGCAGGGAGAGTTAAATGGTGTGCATGTTGGCGACATAATGTAACCCGTTCTGCCTGCTGCGGTTTCAAGCAGATATTCCACCCACCTGCTCATCTCGCCTCCTGACATTCTGTACATCTCCTGATCCTGAATATGTCCCATCAGAGAGATGCGGCCGACCGCCTTCTCCATGAGTTCATCCAGCGAGATGTTGCCCTGCTCGGGTGGCTCAATCGGCTCCAGAAGGTCGGCTCCGATCTTGAGGACTTCGGGGAAGACTTCCCGAACCCTGCCGTGACAGTGGATTGCGGCTAGGAAGCCATGCTGGTGGATGAGATCGACAATCTTTCTGAGGTATGGGGTCACAAGACGGCCAAACATTGCCGGAGATACCATCGGTGGCGTGCAAACTTCGGGGCCGGAGGTGTGAAGAATCACATTCATGCCGCTGCACGCCTCTCATAGAAGTCTAACGTTCTCCAGGCTGCGCTCGAAACTCCATGCTATCAGGCGCTCCAACGATTCTGGATCTTCGGCACATCGAATGCAAAAATCTTCAAAATCCATGACGCCAGCTGAGGCAAACATAGGATCAGAGAATGGAACGAAAACCACACCTCCCTCACCAATCGCCTCATATACCTGTCGAATCCTCTTGGCGTTCACGGTTGGTGGATTGTAGGGAAGCGACATGTAGTTGACGAGGTCTTCGTCCGTGCTGACGTAGTGTTTTACGACCATAGCCGGCTGCCCATTTGGGATTCGCTTTTCACTCAAAAGGTCGCCGGCCGGCCCATGTATGACCGAGCGCAAAGTGGTTCCACCCGAGTCCCTCTCTTCCCGCGTCTCCACCAAACCGTGAAAGTGCCCCGACAGGCCGGGGCCTTCGTCGATGGCGGATACTTTCACCGTGATCCCGGAGCTTGTGCGAATCTGATCCAGTATTTCCGTGTAAGAGGGATCAGCCGAGTGGGAAGTCGGCAGATACGGGTGAATGTTGTATGTGGTGTGCGGAACAAAGTCCACCGGCTGACGGCGTATAGCGGCGAGCATTCTTTGTTTGCGTGTCATTGCTTCATGATTTCAAGCGCGGTATGGGGAAATGACTTGAGATCTATTGCCGGAGGTTCGGCCACTTTATCATGTTTTCAGAGAAAACATGAGGCTCCTTTATTAGGCAAGGGTCATGGACAGGGACCCTCCGGGCAGAAACGGGTTTTAAGAAATTCGCAATTGATGATTTTCTCCATCAAATCATTAGCTGTGTAGAAATAGTGGCATGTGGGCTCGTAACCAATGCGTGAGTCTATCCGGACCAGCACAAGAAGCCTCCGGGCCACTGAGATTTCCTCGTCCAATATCCGGCGCATCTCCACGCTTCGGGGACCGGCAGGCCGATCACGTTCTCGCACAAATGCGACTTGAAGTGCAACACTGCGATAATGGCAATAAATAGCGGTTGCGATCCGGAGCAATTCAGAAAATTGCGGTGTTGCGCAGGTTCCAGAATTTTGAATGGCTTCGAGAACCAAGACGCCGTCATTCCATTTGGATGCAAGTTTTTCAAATTGAGTCTGAAACACATCTTCCGAATACTGCGCCCGCCACCCTTTGAGGTCATCATAGCAAAATCCAAGCATTGTTGCCTTGTATCCCGTGGGTTTTTCGAAAAGCAAATTGGCAGGCCCGAAGGTTTGAGGAGCCATGTAGAGGACTTGATTGCTTGAGGGGAATTCTGCCAGAGCCTGCCCAAACAGCTTCCAGGCACATTCGATCTTCGGAGCTGAGCCAACGTCACCGATCCGCTCGGCCATATCCTTTGCGGATGAGCCAAGCAATCCAAGATTTCCGCCCAAGTACGCTCCGAGCGTCCAACTGAGCATGACCCCATCGACCCCTTCCTGCTGCAACCCCTTGAGATGCTTCTCCACAAGGTCCACTGCGGGAATATAGGGAACTGCCGCACATTCCCAGGTGGAATTAATCTGAATCTTTCCAATGGTTTTCAAGCCGCGCTCCCGCGCTTTCGCCCAAACCATACGAGCCGTCGGACCGGGCCCGGGATGCGCGATGTAGTATTCATTAAGAACTTCAGGAACACCTCCCACCATGACCGGAATCCCCAGTTCACTCACGCACATTACATCCACGTTTTCCGGCAAACCGGCGACAGCTCTGGCTGCCCAATCGGCTCTCCAACCCCATGTCCATGTAATCACCCTGGCATCTGGATCGGCTGCATGAATTCCGGCCTCGATTTCGCAATTGACTTCGGCGATCACCTCCGCGATGTCACGCGCCTCACACCGGGCGCAGTGCCTGCCCCAGGCTTCCCCGATTCCCTTGGAATAGCAGTTTGTCAAATTTTCGGACATCGTGATCGTGAACGCGCCGCCGAGTCCAGGTGCCTGTTCAAAAACATGGGTGCAGGCCTTGCGGAGAAAGGATCTTACCGCAGGGAGGGACGTGCACAGGGCGCTACATCCATCGGCCTCGAGATCGACACCTTTCAGGTCCGGGTGCTCATCAAAGAATTGTGTAGGCAAACAGCGCGGTTCGTTCAGGTAGAGGAAGACCTTGATACCATGGTGAGAAGCCCTGCGAATCAATCGCCGGAGACCTTCGAGGCGCTCTTCCCAGCCTACGGACAATTCGACCGCACGGTCCCAGGGGAATAGCTTGTACAGGATCGCCTGGAACCAGATGGCGTTGATTCCCCAGGAAGCCATAGCTTCAAGTTCCTCGTCCTGACAGGACCGTCCGGAAGCATCAAGAAGAGGATCCCCATAGAGGGTATCTGATGGATAGGCCAGGCGCAAATCAAATGGCACATCCCTTGCTTCCAAAGGAGAACGATTCGTGTGGTCGAGGAACGCGAAGGCCGACTCCCAGGGGCCTTGCGAATCAAAGAGAAGATGGCGGTCAACGATCTGATGCAGTGTCCGTGTTTGCAATCGCTGTATTTCGGTAAGCGGTTGGAAACCGACGGTCTTACAAGCGGGCTTTTGGAATCCCATCTTGTGCCACAAAAAGTCGTCTTCCTTGAGTGCATCGTAGAGTTGCTCTGAGGTCCAGTCGAGCAGTTCCAACAGTTGCTCATAAGCCAACAAATGCCAGTTCCGCCGAATCAATGTCATGTAACCACGCTCTCCCCACAAGGGATCCGCCACGGCATCGGCCTCCCTGAGTCCGAGTTCACAACCTGCTTTCAAAACTTCATCGGGTGGGCAGCGCAAAACTTTTGCAAGACGATCAATGGGGACAAGACCCCAATTCCGCCACAAGAGGGTCTGGTGTTCGGTCGGAAAGTGGGGGGATGTGACCGGTGGATTTGATTCTCCCATGGGTAGCACAGTTTTGGTTTTTGTTTTCATATCTGTTCGCATGGTCGCCCGGTGATCAAACCCCATGGTTCAATTTTCAACCGGCTTCACCAAATGAACGCATCAATCGCATTTATTGGTGAGTGTTTCGTTAATCCCGAAGGAATAAAGATTGATGATTTAATCCGGATTCGGGTGGTTTGAGGTTGATACATTTTGATTCTCCAGGACGGGTGTCCTAGCATAAATCAATCTGAACGCGGTTCTTCAGAGAGGGAAGAATCCGAAGAATGTTCCGGTAATAGATTTTTTGCAGAACACTGTCCGGAAGACCTAGACCGTACACACACCAGCGGTGGCGGCCAAAGGTTCCATCGACAAAAGGCGGCAGGAAATATTCGTCAAAAGTCTCAAGGAATCGAAAATGAAAGCGGTACATTTCGACCGTAGCCGGCATGTCCGTACCAAAGAAAATCCGGTCCTGCCATTGGATTATCCAGGCGCGGGCGCGATATGGCTGACGACCGATTTCATCGCAGCGTGCGGAGAAGTCCATGCAGACGTTCGGATGGTTGGCCAGGCGTTCGCTGAGGAAATCCAGATTTTCCGGCCAGTTGGCGAGATGAGGGTAGAGAAATGTTGTGGCTGGGTTGCTGGCTGCCAGGTTCCAATAGCGGGTCTGAAGCTCCTCAAAGGTTGGATACCTGCTTCGATCCACAAAGCTCCAGGCAGGGAACTCTTTCAACACTGCCAACTGTTCATTTTCATCCGTCATGGCATCGAAGAAGGCGATAGGATCCGCTTCGTGAATCAAGACCGGCATTCCGAGGCGCGCCGCCTCCGCCCAGATCGGCTGGAAAACCGGGTCATCACAGTTTATGAGGTTTCCGGCGGTGTTGCGGTAGATCATTCCGAACTCCTTTCCAAGTTTGAGTCCGAGTGCGCCCAGGGCATGATGAGCACGGAGCGTTTCGAGAGTCTGCTCCACGAACCGGCTGGAATTCGCATACAATGGTTCTGATGGCGGGCGCATCATTCCTGCCGTTGTAAATGCGTAAAACTTTCCGGGGTGCGGCCTGCTGGCCTTGTCAAGGAAAACCAGGAAGTCACCCGGCGCGACGACATTTCCGCCATTGGCAAAGCGCACATTGATGTCAGCAGTAAGATCGCAATAGGCGACGACTCCCGTGGCATCCATCGTCGCCACGACATCATCGATTCGATCCCATGCGCTCCAGAGATGATTGTGGGCATCAATCACTGGAAACCTGGCGCGTTGCGGGGTGTTGTCCGGCCCCCGGAGTTGACAATGCCTCATGGAATCACGGGTTTTCCTTCTTTGGAATGTCGATCGCGGCCCGAAGCGTGCTTCCCGCATACATCATTTGACGAACGGTTGTCAGCGTGGACTGCGTTGCTTTCGACAATCCCAGCATGAGGGGGTCGTCCTTGGTGCGTGAATTCCGTTCCGCTTCGAACTTGCGAAACTCCTCCAGCGCAGCGTTGGCGTATCGAGTGTCTTTTGTTTCGAGATAAAGCATGGAAAGAATGTCCATTCCACTGAACCGGGCGGTATCGTTTTGTGTCCACTCCCTGATGAGGGCTGCGCATTGGGGATCGATTTTCGAGTAATACATGGCAGCGCGATCCCCGTGGCTTTCACTCCACCAGTCGTTTTGATCGGGGAAGCAGAGTTCCTTCCAGACGCGTTCCGCTTCGTATTTGTATTTGGGGTTCTGCGTTTCCAGGTACATGCGGGACAATCCCGCCAGAGGATTGGAGATATAGCGCCACTTATAGAGTTCTCCGGACTTTATACGGCCCATCGCGTCCGCCATCGCGAGAGCAGCATCCCACGCGGAACGCTCACCCGTCATGCGATATCGTTCGAGGAACGGATCCAGCATCGAGTGTCCAAAATCTCCGAGCCCGAACCAAACGCATGCTTCGTGCCTTCGGCTTAAGCCCTGAAACTCCGGCCAAACTCCGGTCAAATGAATTGTGCTGACCTCCTGCAACTGGCGCGTGTTTGTTTCAGCGAATTTCAAATATTTCCGGTCGCCTGAGCGCATGTAGGCGAGCCAGGGCGTTTGCACGATGTTCATTTCATTTAAAATCCAAGCCGCCCTGCCATGGTCCATCCAACGGTATTCGTTTTCAACAAACATATTTCGCAGCGCACCGTAAACCCACTGCCCGCGCCAGCCCCAAAGGTCCTGTTGAATGATATAGGAATCGAAAGTCTCGGAAATCGTTTTTTCCACTTCGGGATACAGTTCGGGATCATACGGTTGAAGGTGGAGCATTGTTTCAGTCTGCGCAAGATAGCGGGGCGGTACGATGGCAACAGTCGGCTCATCGAACAAACGCCCGAACATATCGAGCTCCATGGTTGAACCATCGGAAATTACGAATTCGTGCGTGCGGCTCATCCCTGTTCCGATATCCTCCATCACAGATCCTTGGGAAAAAAGGTCCTGTCCCTCAGGGATGAAGTTCATGTTTCCCGCGAACTCGGGCCAGTAGGAGAACTCGACCGCACCTTCCCCTGCCGATTCCACCGAGGCGCGCTTGGGAAACATTTTCCAGAAGTCACGAAAGAAGATGGTCCGATCCCCTTTCTCCAGCGGAAAGGCAAACACTCCCGATGCGCGTCGGCCAATTTGTGCCTTTCCGTCCACCACCAAGCGGCATGTCGCATCATCAATCTGATCCACACTGAAGCTCTTTTCAGCGCTGAGCGTTTTTCCATCCAACTCAATTTTGAACATCCTTGAATGTGGAGCCGGGAGAGGCATTCGCAGACCAAAGCTGCGAATGGTCTGGCTCCAGGGACTTCCAGCAAAAGTTACGTTGTGGGAGACGCGAAGATGAGGCTGGCTGCGAAAACCTTCGAAGCGCAAAATTCCGCGCGCAACGGGCTGTTCCTTACCCTCGGCAAAGTACCAGCCGGTGACCTTGACAAGCGCCCGGCAGGAGCCGTTCTCTTCGATCTCGACCCCGGCCCCTTCGCCCCGAAGTTGGAAGATATACTGCCGCCCCTCTCCGTTGGTCCACCAAAGATCTTCCGCCCGAATTGGCCCGAGTTTGTCCGCTCCGTCCCATTGCCACTGCTGGCTCCCGTTATCAAAGGAGATGGTCTCACCATTCTGCTGTAGGAGATCGCCGGCCTTTGGCAAGCGGGATTTGCCGGGCTTCAGTTCATAAAACACAAACCCACTGGCAGGGATGTCGGCCGAAAAACGAAGGAGCACCCATCGCACACTGCCGTCATCCCAGGTGCCACTCACCGTGGAATCGAAAGGGACCTCCTTTCCCTCATTGTTCAAGAGTCGAAGTTGGGCATCCGAACGGAGCATCCCCCGGGCGAAAGGCACTCCTGTGAAAACAGGCCACTGGGTGCGGGCAATTCCCGAGGCTTCTTCAATACCGATCGGAATCCGAAAATCGCCGGGTTTTTCAGCATGAAAATCAACCTGCCTGAGAGCCTTGACAAAGGGACTTTCCGCAAGAGGCGACGGTCTGGATTGAATCATTTCGGCACGGCGTTGTCCTACCAGCATCCGGCTCTGAGTGACATTATAGATCTGGCGTCCCTGCTCGAGGATCTCGACGCCGACGCGATAGCGTCCATCGGGAATGCCACTTAAATCAGGATCAATCCGGAGATCGACACCCCTTTTTCCCTCCGGAAATACTGCGGTCTGCCGCTCGTTCACGATCCTCTTCCCCAACGCATCTTCCATAAAAAAGCCGAACTCCAGATCCTTGGGAGCTGCGGCCGAAGGAAATAAATGCGCAACGTAGCGAACCCGTGCCTTTTTTTCCTGAATGCCCGGCATGGAAAAAAAGGCATCTGCAATTCCCCAATCCCGCAAAGCCATGCGATCGGGTCGCGTCACCCAGAAGTCAAACCGGTTCTCGGCCTCTGCCCGACCCGCATCCTTAGGCATCATGCTATGATCCCAAAGTATTTCAAGGTTCGGCTTCACCAGAGCGGCAAATCGACGCGCTTCCGCGTGATCGGCGGCGGGAATTTCATCCAGAGGAAGGCTTTCGACCAAAGTCTCCCTGACAAACGGAAAGTAAGTACAGACCATCCCCATCGACTCCCCGGGCGCGGCCCAAATGGGTTCAACCCAGGGCTCCAAAGTAAACGCCCCGCGCATCGGGTGTTTGACGCCGAACTTGTAGTCAGTAAATGTGGTGATCTGCGTGGCGTTTTCTGGACTGTAAGTCACCCATAACCCCTCCCCTGAGTTTGCATTGGCCGCCATGACCCATCCTTTCGGATCGGGAAATGTGTTGTCGAATCCAACGCCCACGCGAATCTTGGCCAAGACCTGGCCGCTTTCCGGGACATAGATCCCGGAAGACTCGGCAAATGGATCGCCTGCCATCGAGTAGGGATGCCATCGAGGGAAAAGACGCCTGGGCTCCTTGCCGCAGTTTGCAAGATGCACCGCTACGGACAACTTACTGCTCTCCGGGTCGAGAACAATGACCCTTCGGGATTCGACTCCTCTGGAGATCCTCGCAACTTCTATGCCGCTTCCTGCCGGAGTTTCAACCTGGCGGTAGTAGTGCGGCAGAGCCGACATCCAGTCCCCGGTGGCATCCAAGTGACTGATGCGAGTCATTTCCTTCCAACCATATACCGCTTTTCCCGGCTCCACTTTCCCTGCAACAAAATTCGTTTCTGTCGCCTTATTGACATACTCTGTAATGGCCCCGCCTGCCTCGGGCCAAATCATAACTTTCGCATGCGCATTCTCCAGCATCACCGTGGCCCCAGGGTCTGCCGACTTCCAGGGGCCGGCCTTTGCATCCTGAAATCGCGACTGCCGATACGGCATGCTGGACGGGGGAAGATCTCCCAAACGATTCTGATCGACGGCCTGCGAAAGGGTTGAAGTCAGGAAAATTAGCAAGGACGCGAAACCTCCGGTCCTTCGCAAGGTTCCTCTGAAGGCCATGATTTGATCAGAGGCCAAAAAGTCAAGGCTCATATTTAAAGCTTTAAAGAAAGGAAGAGCGTGGTCAAGGATTCTGTAGCCCGGGTCCCCGCGCGAGCAGGCTGACAACCCGGATAAACAACTGGAGGCGACTTCAATTCGCTTTTGAGTGACGGTGCAAGAGCACATCAAGGATGTCTCGGCTTTCAAAAGCAACTGTTTGCTCGTCGATTCTCTTGCATCCTGTCTGGTGCTCTTGGATATCGGCATTCTGGGTTGATTTCCAACGAATCACGAGTCTGAATGGCGGTTCCCAAACAACAGGAGCCACTGGGTTCTTCCGGTGGGAATCCACCGCTTCTCCGATGCTTCGCCTAATCAGGGAGCGAGCCTCTGGAGCCGAAAGGGTGATCTCGACATTCGATGAGATGCCTTTCTTGACCGCGGCTGTGGCAATCCCCGGAATCTCCCGCCGGGCCTCCATGCATGCCTCTTCGTCGCCGCTCAGGAAAATCGCCGGAACCGATTTGACTCCGGCCCAGAGGGCGATGACTCCAATTTCGCCAATTGGCCGCCCATTGAGCTGAATCCAATCGATCTCTTTGCTGTTGAAAGTATGATTCTGATTGCCCTGTCTTCGTCCGGACCTTGAGTGCTGCCCGATCATCACCAGTGCGTCATAGTCCCAAATGGGCTCAAGCATTTGCTGGGTAGTCAGGGGACGCCCGTGCAGCAGGCGTGCCTCGGAGTGGAGGAGTTCAAAATCAATCGCGCCAGGACCATGGCCATCGACGACCAGAACCTCGCCGACGTCGTGGTCCAAGAGTCCGTCAATGGCGGCGTTGACTTCACTGGTCAGGAGCTTCTTTGAGTCTTCGAAGTATTTTCCATCAGGATAGGAATGGTTGACGTGGGTGGCCACGCCGGCAACTCCTTCCAAATCAGTCAAGAGGTAGATTTTCACGGTTTCCGGCGGCTGTTGTCGTGAAACCAGATGCAATAGTATTGGACTTGATGGCTCGGCATGGGGACGGTGAAAATTCAGACTGGAACGGGGATGTCGGCCCGGGAGAGATGTACCGGTGTTGATGCCATGGAGGCCGGGAGAGGCACTTTCAATGCGGGTCGATGCTGAAAGTTCAAAACGTCGAGCAAGTTGTCGGAGCGAAAGCAGACGGTTTGGTCATCAATCCGTTCACAACCGTTTTTGTGCTCTTGGAGGTCGGCATCTTGCGTGGATTTCCAGCGAATCTCCAGTCGGTAGGGCCCGCCGGGCTGGAGGGGAGGGACCGGAGATTGACGGTGGGCGTGAATGGCCTCCTGGATGGTCCTGTTGATGAGGGCCCTTGAGGCATGGGCGGAGAGTGTGATCTCCGCGCCGGCAGACACTCCGCGTTTTACGGCGGCTGTCGTGATGCGGGGAATCTCTTTCTGGATTTCGCGGCAGGCTGCCTCGTCGCCGCTTAAAAAAATGACGGGGGTGTTGCCCGAACCCGCCCACAACGCGATGATTGTGCTTTCACCGATGGGTTTTCCGTTAAATGCAATGGAATCTATGGCTCCAATATCCCATGTTTGGTTCTGATTGCCATCACTCGTGCCGGCCCGGGCATGTTGTCCGATGAGGGCCACGATATCGCAATCCCACAGCGGGTCCAGCATCTGCCGGCGAACCATGGGGCGCCCATGGAGAAGCCGCGCTGCAGGATGGAGTGATTCGAAATGAATGCCCCCCGGTTCGTGGGCATCAATAACCAGAACTTCCGACACCCCCGCAGCCAGGATTCCCTCCACGGCGGCGTTGACTTCGGCGGTGAGCCAACGCTTGCTGTCTTCGTAATATCTACCCGTGTCTGCGGAATGTGTGCCGTGAGCGACGACACCAGCAGCACCGGGGAGGTCGGCAACCAGGGCGGCTTTCTGAATGGAATCTTTGCCCATCACTCAGACCGTAAAAGATGAGTGGTCTCTTGACGAGCAAAATTGAATGCTTTAAAACGGCGTTCCCTACTGTATCTGGTTAAACCCCTAAACGAATCCTATGAAAAAGCAGTCGCATTTGACATTGCGGGATCCGGGGATACCCAAGATGTGGCGGATCCTGGAAGCCGGGAGCTGGGCTTGATCACTGTACTTGACCGTGCGCGGTGCCGCATCCCTTGGGGCGAGCCCGGTGAAACTGACGATTTTTGGGATGCCATCCCCATCCATCCATTTTTAAGAATTGACTCTTCCGATCTGCCTTCGGCCGGGACAACACTCCGCGCCGTGGCTGGCGAGCGGACGTTTCATATCCGGTTTGATTGCGTCATAGAGGATTGGGGTGCGGCAGCTTCGAATTCAGGTGGTGGACCTGGGGGAGAAAATGAGCATGTCTACTGTGAGATCCTGCCCGGGAACGATCCATCGGATATCTGGCGGATTGCAGGAGGGATGACCCGTGCTGCCAAGCCGATAATCACGCGCACCCGCCGGGTCACAGGAGAGGCGAGCCTGGGGGGGGCTCACGATGTATGGACTATTCCCCTGAAGTGCGATGGCCATTCGCACGGTGTCGGGACGCGATGGGGTGTTTCTCCGCAGGCGTGGTGGATTGAGTGGGCGATTCCCTGGAAGACGTTGGGGCTGGAGGGGCGTCCGGCTACTTTGGGTTTCCAATATGGTCGCGGACAGTGTGCCGGTGCACAGGGCTCAGTGGTCTTGTATTCGGGATGGCCGCACGGGCGGAGGCCGTCGAATTGTGCCCCGTTGCTCGAACATGGTGAAGCGTTGATTGGGCCCTTCGCGGGCGCTCCGGCGCGTGTTGAATTCGAGCGGCCGATTTTCGGAATAAACCGGGGCCGGGTGATCTTGGGGGGCGACTGGCCCGAGGTTCCTGGACGACTCAGAGTGCGGTCGCTTGATCCCGATGGCCATGTCTTTGTCGCGGAGGATTTCCAGATTCCCGGCGCCGCCGGTATTGCTCCATTTCGGTATCGACTTGATCGGGCGTTCTCCTCTCATTTGGACCTTGAACGAATTGCCAAAATTTCCCTGGAGGTTTTCGGGGCGGGAGACAAGCTTCCTTTATATCAGGCCCGCCTGCCTATGGATCGATATTTGGGCTTGACTGTGAGCGAGCCTTACGAAGTGGGCTGCGAAGCGTCCGCATCCGGAAGCCTCCGGGAGGCATGGCTGGGTCGGGTTGTCCGGGCGCTGCCGCTTTTACACCGGGCAACGACAGCGCAGAAAGCACCCTCGGACTTTTGCCTTCTTTATACCGATGGTTCCCTCGCGGTGAACCTCATGAAGGACGATCCATGGCAGACCATGGCGGCAATGATCGAGGAGAGATTTTCGAGTGCCGAGGACCGACTTGTGGGAGCGATGGCATTTGTTGGTCAGAAGAGCGTTACAAAACTGATCCTGGAGCCGAGCTTTTTCAGTGCGACAGGCCTGCACTCCTACCACAGTCCGCAGCATGAACTCATGGGTCCCCTTTCCGTGATTCGTTATGGAGGAGGATCATCGATGTGTCAGGCGGCGGTACTGGCAGCTCTGCTGCAGCGGGTGAGCGATCCCACAACGGGAAGACCTTTTGTGACCCGTGTCATCGGGCTCTCCAACGCCGGAGGCCCGAGCCAAACCATGCGTCGATACCGTGGGTGCGAGGGAACTTCAAGTCTGGCACCATTCGTTCAGGAGCCCGGCCGAGTCGGTGCTGTGGCTGTGGATTATCGGGGCAGTCAGACTCTGCTGGATTCGACGGCTCTGGCATTTTTCCCAAAAAGTGAAGGGTGCCTTGCCACGGTTGAGACGATCGTGTCCGATGAGGAGCTTCGGAAAATGGGAGCCGACCGTCTGGCTCCTGTCTATGCCAAACTTGACATTGAAGAGCTTCGCCGTCATCTCCCCAACCGCCTGCTTTCCAAAGGAGTAATGCCGGAATTGGCCCCGGACGAGGTAGTTGTCAATGAGCCTGTGCCTCTCCGGGAATTCCATGCGCCCCGCGCAGTATTTGCGGGAATGCCTGCCACAGATTCTGAGCCCTGGCGCGATGCGATGGGGGCTTTTGGAGTGCGGCACGGCTCGGTGTCGGCGAAGTGCGATGAAACCGGGCTGCAGGTGTCCGTTTGTATTCGTGGCATTGATCCGGCCCGGTTCGACTCTCGTGACCGGGAGGTCGAGAGTGTAAATCTCGTCATCGATGCCGCGCATGGACATCTAGAGTTTTGTCATTTTCAGGCCGGGCTGGCTGGAGCTCGTGATGCCTGGCTGGAGGAGTCTGCGGGTATTCAGCGGCTGCTCAAGTATTTGTCCACCGAGAATCACAGGGAAGTGGCCCGAATCCCGCCGACGTCATGGTCATGCGAAATCAGTGAAGCGATCGACGGATATCTCGCAGTTTTCACCATTCCATGGGAGGGCCTGGGTATGGACAATGAGGAGAAAAGAATGCCTGTGATGGGATTAAACGCATGGGTCAACGGCCGTCACCCGCACTACGAGCAGGTTTTCTTTGTTCCTCCCCGGTTTCGCATCGCAGCCGACCCCCCTGACTTTGCCGACCTCTACCTGAAGCCCGGAACACTTTCTGTCATGGAAACAGACTTTGGTACGCCGTTCTGGGGCAACAACGCAGGCTCTCTCAAGCTTGCAAACCATGGAGTTCAGGATGCCACCGTCGAGGTGTATTGTGAAACGGAATTAAGTCTCAGGCGCTGGGTGCACCGAGGCAGAAGGGTTGTGGTGAAGGTTCCGGCAGGAGGTAATGTAACAGCCTGCATTCCCTACGTAACCAATCCTGAAGAAAAAATGTCCGGGGGACAAAATGTGCGGATATCCGCCTTCGTGGAAGGTTGCGAATGGTTTCAAGCCCGGTGGCTCATGACATATGCTCATCCGATCGCGATCCGCCATCGGTTTGGCTCGGAACTCGGAGTTCGCGGGAACCCCAGACCCGGCGATTCGCAATATCTTCAGCGAAAGATTGACTATGTCTGCTCGCGGATTCCACTATTTCACCGACGCACGACGAGGAACGGTGCTGCCAGCGATTTTGTTCTTGAGGCGGAGGACGGCTCGGTGGAATGGAACCTGATGAAGCCCGACGCTCTGGATCAGATGGCTCGTTATATTGCGGAGCGGTTTGATACGGATTTTGACCGTTTGCTCGGAATACTTTTTCTTGCATGCCATCCCGGAATCAAGCGCCACCAGAGCGCTGGACACCGGTTTTTGGCTGGTGCAGGCCCGATCTCCGTCCTGCGCGCCAGTTTCGCGGGTTTTGCAGGGAACTGCGCAAGTTCCGCGCTTGTTTTTGCCGGCCTGGCGGACCGTCTGCACCTTGGAGGGAAGAAACTGGGGACACATCCGCGCGGACTCTTTGACCATGTGGTAACCGTGGTGAACTGGGGTGAGAAACACATTCTCCTTGATGCTGACTTGGGGAATTTCCACTTGAAAGCCGATGGGCATGATTTTGCAACTATTGAGGATTTTCGCGATGGTGCGGAAATTCTTTCGACGGCCGGACCTGGAGATCGTGCCCGGTATTATTTGTTCAATTTTTATCGCACGGCCCACCAAAAGCCTTTCGATTATCTCCCTTATCCCGGCGTGTTCCCAGCCGTGCCCTAAGATCTCTGCCTTTTGGATTTTTCTTCTATGTCCCACTTCTCCAGGAAGACAGGTGCCGATGTTGTGACTTTGCCGTCCATCTTTTCCGACCATATGGTGCTGCAACAGGCATCAAATGTTCCGATCTGGGGCAAAGCTTCCGGCGTGGGGAGTATATCCGTGGCGCTTGCCGACCGTTCGGCGATTGGTTCGGTGGAAAATGACGGAAGCTGGAGAGTGGGGTTGGATCTTCGTGAGTTAGGTCCAGGCCCCTTTGAAATGATCGTAGCGGCCGCTGATTTTCAGGTATCGATTTCCGATGTTGTCGTTGGGGAAGTATGGCTTGCGGCCGGTCAGTCCAATATGCAGATGCTTTTGCGGGATACCCTTGCCGCAGACTCAGAGATTTCGAGGTCGGAGAACGCCTTGCTGCGCCAGTTTATTGTTCCGCCGGCGAATTCCCGGGACCCCCTGGATGACTGCGGAGGCAAATGGATGGTCGCATCACCGGAGACAGTGGGGAATTTCTCCGGTGTTGGTTACTATTTTTCCAAAATTTTGCAGCGGGAACTGGGAGTTCCGCTGGGCATTCTAAATTCGTCACAAGGAGCCACTCCTTGCGAGGCATGGATCAGCCGCGAGCGTTTGAGGACAATACCTGAGCTCTGGAAGGGGTGCGAGCAGTTGGAAAAATTGTCCGATCGGGATTGTTCCGGTAACCAAGGGCCTGAAACCGGAAGGGATATCGGAGCAAAAGCCGGGGAGGATCTCCCCAAGAGTTACACGCTTGGAGGAGCTCTTTTTAATGCGATGATCCACCCGGTTTGTCCTTTTGGCATCCGCGGTGCCATCTGGTACCAGGGAGAATCAAACGTGGAACGTGCCTTCCAGTACCGGGTAACCTTTCCTCTGCTCATCGCCGATTGGCGTGCCCACTGGCAACAGGGCGAGTTTCCATTCTATTTTTGTCAACTTGCCAATTATCAGGCCAAGGTGATTGAGCCCGAGGAAAGCGCTTGGGCGGAACTGCGGGAGGCGCAGTGGCAAGCCTTAAACGTGCCAAACACGGCCCAGGCCATACTGATCGATGTTGGAGAGGCCGAAAATATTCATCCTCTGAACAAAGAAGTTGTTGGTTGCCGGTTGGCGAAAATCGCCCTGGCGAGGGAATATGCAAGGGCGGTCCCTTATTCGGGGCCGACCTATCGATCGATGGCGATCGAGAATGGAGCGATCCGTCTTCTTTTTGACAACATAGGCGGTGGCCTTGCTGCGTTGCCAGCCAACAGTATAAAGCCTCAGCGGAAGCCCTCAGGTGAGGGGGGCTGTTCAGTCCGGATCGACCAGGAAAGCGGGTTGGAAGGATTCTCAATTTGCGGCAATGACCGGAACTGGGTTTGGGCCGATGCCAAAGTGGATGGGGACTCTGTCCTGGTTTGGTCCAGCGAAATTCCTCTTCCTGTGGCGGTCCGTTATGCCTGGGCTGACAATCCTGTCTGCAATCTTGGAAATGCTGACGGGTTCCCGGCATCGCCATTTCGGACGGACGATTTTCCCACAGTTACCAGGGATGTCAGATACGGATTCAAGTCGCACTAATCCGGCGGGTGCCGGTGCCAGGGTGGGGTTGCGGGCAAGGAGACCCGGTGAGAAACTGCCTCCCCCGCCGCCGGATTAGAAAATTTTGCTGCGCAAAATGGAGGGAAACGTTTCATCGTTTCCCACAAGTGTCCGGTTATAAGTGCCACAGCAGCAGTTGGCTAGAATCTGACGGATGCAAATGTCTGAAGTGAGTTTCTGTAAGTGGTGCATTTAGAGTAACTTTCTCAAACGGGTGAACGCTCAACATCTGCAAAGTTCTGTGCAAGGTTCCAGGCAAGTTCAGTTGCCTGTGAACGATGGCCACCATCAAGTAAACGCACACCGCGGTCGAGAGTCTGTCGGTGGATCAAATCGAGGAGCTGAGTCAATACAAACCGTCCGGAATTCATGCCAAAAAGCATGGCCAGAATTCAAATGCGTCACATCCATTTTTCTTCGTAACGCACTCTATGACAGTTCCAAAATCTCATCGTTCAGTTAACCGGACACCCGTGATATTTCGTCGTGATTTACACGATTTGCGTTTGCTCTTGCATTCGCTCAAAATCAGCCCAACCCTCATCGCAGATACTAGGATGCCACTTCCTTCTCTTACTCGATCAATGCGGTGAACGCCCCTCTGCGCACGGCCATTATCGGCTTCGGCTCCAACGGGACCAAGATGCACGGGGAGCCGATCCGCGACTTGGAGGGTTTCCAGCTCGTGGCCGTGGCCGACCCGAACCCGGCGCAGAGGGCTCTTGCGGAGGAAGCCTTCGGAGCCCAAGCCTTTGCCGACCATGCCAGCATGCTGGCTGTGGCGCACCCCGACCTGGTGGTGGTAGTCACCCGGAACGACCAACACGCGGACATGGCGGTTGATGCCCTTCGCGCCGGAGCGCATGTGCTGGTCACGAAACCTTGGGCGCTGGATGTGCCGGAGGCCTCGACAATGATGGAGGCTGCGGCCTCCAGCGGGCGCCTCCTGCTGCCGTGGCTTCCGATGCGGTTTTCGCCGGAGGCCCTGCGTATCCGGGAAATCGTCCGCTCGGGTCAGTTGGGCGAGATTTTCCTGGTTCGTCGGGCGGTGGAGCGGTTCGACGTACGGCACGACTGGCAGATGCGGCGGGAGTTTGGCGGCGGCTACCTGCTCAACTGGGGCGCGCATATTGTCGAGCCCGCTTATTGGATTCTAGATGCGGAAGTGCGCTCGGTCAGTGGCTTTTTGCGCCAAACCCTTGGCCGGGGAGACTGTGAGGATGTGTTTTTTGCCGAACTGGCCCTCAGCAACGGTGCGCGCGCCCTGGTCGAGCACACGATGTCTCCGGCTCCCCTGCCGAGGTGGTTCGTGCAGGGAACGCGCGGAGCGGTGGTCGTTTCCAGCGAGACGATCCAGATTTTTGAGGCCGAGTGCGCGCCAGAGGACTTGGAAGTACCCGCAGATCGGATCGTCGGCAAGTTGCCCTTTGCCATGCGCGAGGAACCCTGCGGCGGCTCGGTTTATGGAGACACGGTGGAGGCATACCGGCAACTCGAACGCCATGTGCGCGGCGAGCCGGTCGAGGGATATGATGCCAACTCAGCCCTGCATCTCACCTGCGTGCTCGACGCAATTCGCACATCCCACGCCGAAAACCGCCGCGTCGAAATTTCCTAAAACAGATCTTCGGCAGAATTAACGGAATAAACAGAATCAGAAGAAGAGGCTTACAGCATGAGGACATGAGAATTCCAAGACAGCGGGGCACCATGTGATACCATCTCTTTGAGATAATCAGACCATTAAGTTTTGGCAGAAGCGTTTGCTTGATCGTGTAACCAGGGGCGACCAATCAGGGAAAGCACAGCGGAGGAGTCCTCCCAAAACCGGCGAAGGCATGGAAGTAAAGCGGCACGCAATTTGTCGATGGAATCGAAGAGCGCATTGGCAAATCCCTCGGTGTCCTTGAGCACATCCCAGAGTTGCTCGCAGGGGTTGAGTTCCGGGCTGTAAGGCGGCAAGGAGATTACGTGCACGCCTTCGGGCAGGCGGGAATCTCCTGGCCGTAAATGAAAACCGGCTTGGTCAGCGATGACCACATGCTCGGCCCCGGGATCGCTGGAGCGCAGATGTTCCAAAAAGAGCGCATTGCAATCCAGATCGACCGTGGGCAGATGCAGGAACTCGGCCCGCCCCTCCACCACTTCCATCGCCCCATAAAGGTAATCCCACTCGTAGCGGGTTTGGCGCTGCACTGTCGGCCGCACTCCTTTGGTGATCCATACCCGGCGCGTTTCGGTGTGAAGCCCGAATCGGGTTTCGTCCATCACCCACACGCGCACCCGGCTGCCAACCCTTATGTTCAGAGCATCGAGCCGGTTCCCCAGCTCATCTTTGAATGCCTGCGCCGCTACGGGATCTGCTCCGGGGTGTCTGGGCCGCGGCACCCGCAGCACCCCTCCGCATTTTTTTATCCATTGCCAGACCGTGACATAGGGTCTTTCTATTCCATGTTCCCGCGCGAGCCACTGCCGTGCGGCTTGCGCGCTCGTCCATCTTCCGCTCTGGACTCCCTCCCGGAGTTGTCGGCTGACTTCTTCAGCCAGTCCTCGCAACTCTCCTGCTTGGGGGCCCGGCTTCTCCCTCTGCAGGAGACCTTTAAATCCTCCTTCGCGAAAGGCTTTGATCCATTCAAACACGCTCGCCCTTGAACATCCGCAGATCTTGGCAATCTCTCCCGCGCTGTGTTCGCCAGACGCCGCCAGCTTCATACACAGCAAGCGAACCTTGTGCCGGGTATCCTTTTCCTGCCGGTATTTTTGCTCGATCTGAGCGCTTAGGTCCGGCCTCCCAAGCTTGAGTTTTCGTGTGCGCACATCCCTTTCTCTCACGTAAACTCATAACGTCCAGTTATTTCAAAGAGATGGTATGACTCATTCATTAATGGTGAGCTTGGCCGTTCCCGCCGAGCGGAATCCGTTGCAGTTTAATTCTGTTCATCCCGTTAATTCTGTCAAAATCTCTTCTATCGCTGAATCCGAGTCTATGAAAACCAACGAGACCAACTCAACAGAAGCTCACCAACTCAAGCTCTCTGGCTTTGCCGACGAGGCGGGGGCCGCCATGGAAGATCAAATCGAGGCGACATGCCGGCTCGGCTGGAAGTGGCTGGATTTGAGGAAGGTTAACCGCAAGCCATTTTATGAGTTGCCAATGGATGAGGTGCGGCGGCTGGGGGATTTGCTGGCTGGCGGTGGACTGCAGGTGGCCAGCGTGGGATCGAGCGTGGCGGATTGGAGCCGCTCGGTGGACGAACCGATGGACAAGGACCTTGCCGAGATGGAAGCCCTCTTGCCCCGCATCGAGCTTCTGGGCATCCCTGCGGTGCGGGTGATGAGCTACAAACCGCTGGGGGGCGATCCTTTCGCCGCTGACCAAATGCTGGAAGAACGGGTTCGGAGGCTGCGGATCATCCAGCAGACTTTCTCACACATCCTCGTCCTGCACGAGAACTGCATGAACTACGGGGGGCTCGGCTGGCACTACACCCTTCAACTCGTCGAACAAGTGCCCGGGCTGCGCCTTGTCTTCGATACGGGAAATCCCGTAATCTCGCCCGACGTGGCCTCGGGGGACCGCTCAAGCCGCCAATCCTCATGGGAGTTTTACCAGCGGGTGCTGCCACATATCACGGCCGTTCACATCAAGGATCCCCGTCCGAAGGAGGAAAAACCGGGCGGTGCTTTCCATGCCGCCAAATACGTTTTCCCCGGTGAGGGCGAGGGCGATGTTTCCCGCATCATCGCCGACCTGCTGGCACGGAGGTTCTCAGGAGTCGTCAGCATCGAGCCGCACCTGCCCCGGCCATCAGCCAACGAAGAGACCAGCTTCGAGGAAGCTCACATCCGCCAATATGTCGAGTATGGGCGGCGGCTTGAGGCCCTCATCGCTGCGGCGCCGTGATCGAAATTCGTGGAGTCAGCCTCCGCCGGGCGGACCTCATCACAAGGATGCCTTTCCGCTATGGCATCGCCACCATGACGGCGTTGCCCCACCTGTTCGTGGTAATCGAAGCCGAGGTGGATGGCATCTCGCAGACCGGAGTCGCTGCCGACCATCTGCCGCCGAAATGGTTCACCAAGGATGCCGCGCGGGACCCGGCAGAGGAGATCGACGACATGCTTACGGTGATCCGCCACGCCGCCCAGGCGGGAGCGGGGCTGCGGGGTGCCACTTTTTTTGACGTCTGGGGCCAGCTTGATCAGGCGCAGCGGGCCTGGGGCGAAACCGCCGGATTCCCTCCACTGCTCTATCGTTTCGGAACGGCGCTGGTCGAGCGGGCGCTATTGGATGCGGTCTGCCGCGCAAAGGGGCGTCCATTCCACCAGCTTCTCCACAACAACGACCTCGGACTTTGTCTCGGAGAACTGCATGGGGAGCTGGACGGAATGTCTCCGCATGGTCTCCTGCCCCCGAAACCGCTAGAGCAAATTTTCTGCCGCCACACGGTCGGCCTGAGCGACCCCCTGCGAGCGGGAGATAACGCCGATGACCCACGCGATGGTCTGCCCCATGCGTTGGAATCTTGCATCGATTCGTATGGCCTGCGGCACTTCAAGATTAAAGTCACCGCCGATCCCGCATTCTCAATCCCCCGCCTGCGCGAGGCGCTGACAATTGTCAGCGAACGCTGCGGAGACCGCTTCCGGTTTAGTGTGGACGGGAATGAAAGCTTTTCGTCCATCGCGGAGTTCCGGGAATTCTGGGAATCCGCAAGGGCCGACCCGGTGATTGCACTCACCCTCGGAAATCTTCTCTTTGTCGAACAGCCGCTGCACCGGGATGCCGCGCTAAGTCATAACGCAGCGGCCGCATTTCGCACTTGGGATACGCGTCCCCCGTTCATCATTGACGAGTCCGACAGTTCCATTGATGCCCTACCCGCTGCATTGGAAGCGGGATATTCCGGCATCACCCATAAGAATTGCAAAGGTGTGGTCAAGGGAATCGCCAACGCGTGCCTGCTGGAAAAACGTCGCCGGGCCAGGGGAAGCGCTCTGATCATGAGCGGTGAAGACCTTGCCAACGTCGGCCCGGTCGCCGTCACCCAGGATCTCGCTGTGCAGGCCGCGCTTGGCAACGCCAGCGTCGAACGAAATGGCCACCACTACTTCGCCGGGCTTTCGGCATGGCCGGAGCACGTCCGCGCGGCTATGGCCGAGGCCCATTCCGACCTCTACGGCGGGCCGCCGAGGCTCTGCCCGCTCCGCATCGATGCGGGAATGCTGCGCCTCACATCCGTGAACGCAAGGCCCTTCGGTTGCGGACCGGTGTTCGACGACCTAGGTTGCCCGTTGGATCCCTGAGCCTTTCCCACAAATCCAGAATTTGCCTCAATATCGGCATCTGTCACTTAAGTTTTTTTATGAACTTCCCGCCACCTGCCCCAGGGGACTCATCCGCATTCCATAGTTTATTTTACGCTCTCGCTGGTCTGAAAACGGGGTCCACCCCAGTGCAGTCCAATAATGTCAAATTCATAATCGCTGGCAGACCGGTAGACGGGAAGTGAAAATTTTTATTTACATGTTTTAAAAAATATGGAAAAACGCGTTAAACCACCAAAGCAATGAAAATGCACACTTCCCAGATACTTCTGTCTCAAAAGCCTGCAAACCGGTTTTGTCTTTTCAAGGCGCTCCGTAAGAGTTTTGTCCTCCTAGTGCTGGGATTTGCTGCCTTCCCGATCAATGGTGAGGCCCAGATTCTGATCAAGGCGGACAATGCCGATAACTTGAATTTGAGTTCGAGTTGGACGACACCGCCCGTGTTCGACGGCACAGAAATTGCCACCTGGAATTCTACGGTTACAGGTGTTAACAGCACCACCGTGGGAGCGGACTTGGATGTTGCAGGGGTCAATGTCGTAAACCCCGGCGGGGCGATCACCATCGGTGGGGCCAATACGTTGACGATCGGGGGCTCGGGAATTTCCCTTGCCAGTGCAACCCAGAACTTGTCGATCAATGCCCCTGTCGTCCTGAGTGCCGCGCAGACGTGGACAGTAGCTGCCAGCCGTACGCTCGCTCTGGGCGGCGGAGTGAACATTGGGTCCAACAGCCTGACCCTTGCGGGACAGGGAACTTCCAGCAACATAAACTTCAATGGTTCCCTATTCGGCAGTGGTGACCTGATTATAGCCGGAGCTGGCACCTACGCAGGCGGTGGTTCACGCGTGAACCTTCTCGGCGGAACATCTCACACCGGCTCAACCATTCTTAAAAGTGGAGTCCTTCAGGTTTCGGGTTCCAACGCCTTGGCGGGAAGTTCGCAACTCCTGCTCAATGGAGGCGATTTGGCCTTCAGCGTCTCTCCTGCGACAACCATTGCCAGCTCGGTGGCAGTGAATGCGTTCGGTGGTGCATCAAATACCTCGACAATCATTGGCGGTGGACTGGGCACTGGCGATTTGGGCATTCTCGGCACGACCACCCTGCGGGCAGGCACTCTGCATGTCGCCTGGGCGGGTGAATCGACGATCACATTCAATACCATCGCCCGGGATTCTGTCTCCCGGGGAACTCTGGCATTTGGAATAGCTGATCTCCCTGCTCTCCCGAACGGAACCACCCGGAGTGTTTTGGCCACCAACGCGCCCACTTTGATTGGTGGTGCACTCGGCACTTTTGCTGCGGGTGTCGTCCCGTGGGCGATTGCCGGATTTGGGGACATCATGACTTACGATCCGAGCGGTGGATTTCGTCAGCTTACTGCCAGCGAATACCGCACTAGTTTTGCCAGCGCTGCCTCCGGCGACAATGTGCATCTTATCGGGGGAAGTTCGGACTTGAGTGCCAATCTCACAGTGAATTCGCTCGGCGTGGATGGAGGGATTACATTTACTAACAATCCTACTCTTACGATCACGTCAGGGGCTCTTTACGCCAAAGATAATAACGGAATCTATATTCCTGGCGGCGGAACTTTTGATTTTGGCTCGCAGGAAGGGATTATTTCGGGCCGACTGGCCTTGGGTGTCAAGTTGAGTGGCAGCGGGGGACTTACGTTCGCATTTGGCCGTAATATCTCAAACCAAGTGACGAATCTTTATAATACGGCAAATGATTTTACCGGGGGAATATGGGTGCAGGGAGGCCGCCTGAACTCCTATGACAGCGAGGTTATTCCCGATAGCAATTCCGTTTACCTGAGCCAAGCTGCCGTGCTCGGATTTAACAGCGGTGGACCCGCGTCGAAGGAGACCATAAGCAGCCTGGCTGGCGAAGGCACGATTGAATCCTCCGCTACAGCAAGCTTCGTCATCGGAAACACCATTGGGTCGCCTGCCGCCAACTCGGTTATTCTCAACACAGGGGGATCGCTAAATCCCGGGAATAACAGTGGCGGATCGGACGTATTGCCCGGCCAGTTGAAGCTGGCGACAAATGGCGGAAATGGAACCGTTTCCCTGAATGCTGGAACTGTCAATCTTGATCTGAATAGTGCGACATCTTTTGATTCCCTCGCGGTGATCGCCTCCACGGTTTCAATCACGAGTGCGAATTTGGTCCTTTCGCTCGCCTATGCGCCCCAGGTCGGGGACGGGTTTCTCATTATGATTAACGACGGAGCTGACCTGATAACCGGTCAATTTTCCAACGGCACATCAATCACCGGCACATTCAGTGCGCAGACCTACTATTTTGACATCCTGTATAACACAAGTTTGTTTGGCGGCACTGGCAACGATATCGCTCTGGTAGGAGTCGTTCCGGAGCCCGGGACAATTTTACTTCTTAGCATGGCGGGACTCATGGCTGTTACTTTGCGGCGCCGCAGGCAGCCAAGCGAAGGTTGAGACTCCGTTCGAAACGCGCCGGGAAAATTTGGTTGGCGGTGTGCGGCCCGGGTTCGCTCATCATACCCTCCGAATGCTTTTCGCACTCGAAGTCAATATTAATCCGGCATATAAATGTAGTGACATTCTTTATGCTGCTGCCGCATAGCGGATTGGCTTTGCTTCAAAGTAGGATGCGGCACGTTCGGGGGATTTGCTGAGCATTCGCATGTGTTGCTTGAGGTTGCTTTCTAAGTCGGACTGA
>CAMASH010000033.1 GCA_945860745.1 Chthoniobacter flavus
GGGGAGGCGAGTGCTCCGGCCCGGATCATCGTCGCCTTTCAAAAAACAGCAGGCCCCGATGAGATCGCGGCCCTGGAACGGCGCCACGCCCTCAAGATGGTCGGCGGTCTGCCGGCGGCCAATTCCCGCGTGTATCTTTTAACCGGCCCGCAAAGTCTGCCGGAAACCCTCAAGGCCCTATCCGCCGAGACCATCGTCCGCTATGCGGAGATCGATCAGAAGGTTTCCATCAACTGAACTCATGGAGATCTGGACCCACCCTGCCGGACGACGCCTGGGTTTCCTCTGCAGGATTGTTCTCGTGCTGTGTCTCTTCTCGCTTGTCGGAACGGCTGGGCTGGATGGCGCCGATCAGAAACCATCCTTCCCCAACCCCTCCTCATCCGGTGCGCCCCGGCTCAACGGCCATCCGGTCAATCCCAACCGGCTTCTGGCCAGGTTGGTGGCGGAAGACGGCCTGAACGCCCTCAAGGCGGCCAGTGAAAATCCCGCCGTTGCCCTCGCGGCCAAAATGGCGTCCGAGGTCGTGCCGTTTCCCAACATCAAATCGCTGGTCCTAATCGAGCTGAGCGATGCCGGTTCCTTGCTCCTGCCTGGTAAGGCGGCCACCTCCGCTTCCGCCGGCTCGCCGGAACAGACTCTCCTGATCAAGCAGCGCATCAGGGAATTTATGGCCACCGGGCTCTATGAATATGTCGAGCCGGACTATATCTATTATGCCAGCGCCACCCCGGCGGACACCGCATTCACCAACGGCACGCTCTGGGGTCTGCGCAATACCGGCCAGTCGGGCGGAGTGGCCGGGGCGGATATTGAGGCCGTGACCGCCTGGGATCAGACCACCGGATCGGCCAGCGTCATTGTCGGGGTCATCGACACCGGCGTGCGCCTCACCCACCAGGATCTGGCCGCCAACATGTGGACGAATCCGAATGAAATCGCGAACAACAATATTGACGACGACCGCAATGGTTACGTGGATGACATTCGCGGCATCAATGCCATCACGAACTCGGGTAATCCGACGGACGACAACAGCCACGGCACCCATTGCGCCGGCATCATTGGCGGCGTGGCCAACAATTCCGGACCGCTCGTCGGCGTGGCCTGGAATGTGAAGATCATGGCCTTGAAATTCCTCGATGCCAGCGGCAGCGGTTCGTCCAGCGACGCTATCAAATGCATCGACTACGCCATCGCCAAGGGGGCAAGAATTTTAAGCAACAGTTGGGGAGGTGGCGGTTCCAGCCAAGCGCTCTTCGATGCCGTCGAGCGTTCGCGCGCGGCCGGGGCGCTCTTCATTGCGGCGGCCGGAAACGGGGGAGCGAACAACGACAGCAACCCCAGCTACCCGGCCAGCTACGCGAACGCCAACGTCATCTCCGTGGCCGCGCTGGACCGCGCCGATGCCCTGGCCGGCTTTTCGAATTTCGGAGCCACCAGCGTGGATGTGGGCGCGCCGGGCGTGTTCATTTACTCCAGCGTCTCCGCCAGTGATTCCGCTTATGACACCTACAACGGCACCAGCATGGCCACGCCCCACGTGGCCGGTGTGGCCGCCCTGGTGCTCGCAAAGTATCCCGCGATTACCCTGACCGATTTTCGCAACCGCATCATCAACAACACCCGCCCCGTGCCCAGCCTCAATGGCAAAGTGGCCACCGGCGGCGCGGTCAGCGCCAACCGGGCCCTGGGAGCCTCCACCGGTGGCGGCATGAGCGTGAACGTCTCGACCCGGCCCGCGCCCCTGCGCACCAGCCAGCAGGGGGCGATCCTGGCCACGGTCACGAAATCCGGGACCGCTCTGACCGGCGCCACGGTCACCGGTTCGTTCCAAAGTCAGAACCTCACTTTCCGCGACAACGGCGCGTCCCCGGATGAGATCGCCAACGACGGCATTTACGCCGCCAATGCCAATGCCCCGGCCGCCGCGGGAAGTTACTCCCTCGCACTCTCGGCCACCCATCCCTCCTCGACCGCATTCACCGGCGCATTCACCCTTTCCGTCACCGCTCCCGGCCCGGTCAACGACGACTTTGCCGCTGCCACCGTCATTTCCCAGCAGTCTACCCAAGTCCACGGAACCAACACCGGAGCCACCGCGCAAACCGGCGAACCGGCCCACCTCGGCACGACGGCCGCGCGCGTCTCGGTCTGGTGGAAATGGACGCCGGCGCAAACGGCCCCGGCCACCATCACGACTTTCAACAGTAACTATGACACCCTCCTCGCGGTGTACTCCGGCACCCAGGTGGGCAGCCTCACCCGCCTGGCTTCCAACGACGACTCCGGCGGCACCACGCAGAGTTCCCTGACCTTCAGCGCCACCGGCGGCAGGAGTTACTATCTGGCGGTGGATGGCTACAACGGGGAGACCGGCGACATCGTCCTTAATGTCCCCGCCGGAGGGGCCCTGCCTTCCTCGCCGCCGGTGTTCAGCCGGGACCCGCTGAATCTCAGCGTGCGGGAAGGTCAGACCGCCACGTTCTCCGTGACCGTCACCGGCTCGCCCACTCCCACGCTCTATTGGAGAAAGAACAGCCAGGTGTTGAGCGACGGGGGCCGGATTTCCGGTTCCAGCACGGCGACTTTGCAGATCACCGGCGCGCTGGCGTTTGACTCGGGTTCTTACGATTGCGTGGCGACCAACTCCGCCGGAGTCGCCACCAGTGCCGCGGCCTTTCTCACCGTGGAGTCGGCCAATACTCCTCCGTCCAATGACAACTTTGCCAACCGTTTGCCTGTCTCCACCAATGCCCCGGCCGCCGGCAGCAACGACCGTGCCACCTTGGAAACCGGCGAACCCAATCATGCCGCTGCCTCCGGCGGCCATTCCGTCTGGTGGACCTGGACGGCGACCGCCACGGGCCCGGCATCCATCGAAACGCTTGGCAGCACTTATGACACCACGCTCGCGGTCTATCGCGGCACCGCGGTCAATGCCCTTACGCCGGTCGTGGCTAACGACAACGACGGAGACATCCGGCAGAGCAAAGTCACCTTCACCGCCACGACGGGTATCCCCTACCAGATCGCAGTCGATGGTTATGGTGCCGCCACCGGCAACATCCGCCTGCTGGTCAGCCCGATGGGATCCGGCGGCGACTTTCCGTCCCCCAACGTTCCGGAACCCATCCCCGACAACACCACGGTCACTTCTCAGTTGAACGTTTCGGGCCTGGCCACATCGTTTTCGCCCTTAAATCTCCTGCTCAACTTCAACATTGTCCACTCCTACCGTGGCGATCTGGTCGTCACACTCGCCAGCCCGCAGGGTTATATTTACACGATCAGCAACCGCGAGGGCGGCAGCGCGGATAACCTGGTTGCCACCGACCGTGCGCTGCCAAATTATCCCTCCAACGCTCCCGCCGCCATCAACCCGAACGGCACCTGGACCCTCTCGGTGCAGGATGCGGCCTCTTCGGACCAGGGTACTCTTACCAGTTGGGGGTTGCGCACGGCGGCGACACCGACGCCTACACCCACCCCCACACCGGCACCCGGTCCGGTTTTGTCGGTCACCCCGGCCAGCCTCTCCATGGCCTTGGCCGGCGGGAGGGCGAGCTTCGCTGTGAGTAATACCGGAGTGGGCACGATGAGTTATTCCTCCAGTGTGACCAGCGGGGCGTCCTGGTTGAGCATCACGGCGGGGGGTTCGGGTGGTAACAGCGGAACCCTGCGCGTTATTTGCGCCGCGAACACCGGAGCCCAGCGCACGGGACAGATCACCATCGCGGCCAATGGAGCCAATGGCAGCCCGCGCGTGATCACCGTCACCCAGGCCGGCCTCGCCGGGGCTCCCACCCCAACGCCCACTCCGACCCCCGGTCCGACGCCCACTCCGGTGCCAACCCCCACGCCTCCGCCCGCCGCCGGGCCGGTCCTGAGCGTAACCCCCGGCAGCACCACTGCGGTGGCGGCCGGCGGCCGGGCCAATCTTACCGTCACCAATACCGGCAGAGGAACGATGAGTTATTCCGCCAGCGTTTCTGCCGGATCGAACTGGTTGAGCATCACTTCGGGAGCGTCGGGGGGAAACAGCGGCGTCATCCGCGTGCGTTGCGCGGCCAACACCGGGATTCTGCGCACCGGGCAGATCACGGTGACGGCCAATGGGGCGGGCGGAAGTCCGACCACGGTCTCCCTTACGCAGGCTGGGCGCTAGAGCGGTTTAAAAAATGACGTAGCCGACAATGGTAGGGTTCGACCTCCGGGCGAACCGCGGCCCGCCCGGAGGTCGGGCCCTACCGGGCGTTGCTTCCGCGGCTACAGTATTTCTAAAAATGCTCGAGGTTCTTTTTGAGGAGGGGGCGGAAGTTAACTATTCACGCTTCTTCCTGACCTGGATTTCCTTGATCTGAGCCTGTCCGGAGCCGCCTAAGAAAAGGGAAAAGGAGGAAAAGGGGTCAGACCTTATTAATATGAAATTGACAGGATTCTGACGAGAGGTAGAAGCAGGGACATGCCACGACCCCAGAGGATTGAGTATGACGGTGCGCGGTATCACGTATTAAGTCGAGGGGATCGCAGGGAGGACATCGTTTTGGACGACGAAGACCGGAAGCGGTTTGTGAGAACGCTTGGGGAAGCGGCGGTGTATGCAGGCTGGCAGGTTCATGCCTACTGTCTGATGAGAAATCATTTTCACCTGGTGGTTGAGACACCCAAGCCGACTTTGGTGAAGGGGATGCAATGGATGCTGGGAACCTTCACGGCGAGGTTCAACGCGCGACACAAGATGAGAGGGCATCTTTTTTCGGGACGATACAAGGCTATCGTGGTGGACGAGGCTGGGGAGGGGTATTTGCGGAGGGTGTGTGATTACACGCACTTGAATCCCGTGAGGGCGGGGATCGTTGCGGGGGATGAGCCGCTGGAGAGCTACGAGTGGAGCAGCTACCCGCAATATCTGAAGAGCGCACGGAAACGGCCGGAATGGTTGCGAGTGGATCGGCTGCTGGGAGAGCATGGCATCCGTCGAGACAACGCGGCTGGGCGGAGGGAGTTTTCGCGAGGCATGGAGGCGAGACGGGGAGAGGAGGACGTGGAGTTTCGGCAGACACTCAAGCGGGGGTGGCGGCTGGGGGGAGAGGACTTTCTGGACCGGCTTCAGGAGCGAATGGCCGAGAATTCGACGGAGAATCATGATCCGCGGCAAGTGGGGGAGGCGATGGCAGTGCGGGCGTCGAAGATGATTGAGGAGGAACTTCGGCGGGTGAAACTGCGCCGAGAGGATCTTGGCAGGATGCGTAAAGGAGATCCGGTGAAGGTTCGTTTGGCCGAGCGGCTTCATCGCGAGACGCCGATGACCCTTCGCTGGATAGCTGAGGCGCTTCAGATGGGTTCGTGGCGGTATGTCTCGTTTTTGTTGTATCAGAGACGAAGAAAAATATAACAGTAATAAGGTCTGACCCTTATTCTCGTCCCGGCAAGCAGAGAAGAGATCTTCTCAGAAATAATCATCTCATCGCCGTCGATCCCCCCAGTTAAGAAAAAGCATGAGGGGATCCATGCTGAGGATCGAAAATGGCCACGCGCACTTGCGCGGGTGGTAGCACTCGAGCTGAGTGAGAGACTTTCTTGTGTCTGCGAGCGAATCGAGGTGGCAGGTAGTGTCCGACGAGGTAAACACCAAGTCGGAGATGTTGAATTGCTCTACATCCCGAAAGTTCGGTATGAGAAAATTGGTGGCAACTCAGGAATTGAAGCCATCCCGATGACCGAGGACATCATCAACGAAATGATGGAGGACGGCACTATCGCCAAGCGTCTTTCTTCGAACCGTCGAACAACCTATGGGCCACTGAATAAACTCATGGTGCACCGGTCTACAGGGATGGCCGTCGACCTTTTCGCGACGACCGAAGCGTCGTGGTGGAATGCACTGACCTGCCGGACCGGTGGGGCGGAAACTAACAAACGCCTCGCGCAGTCCGCCATCGCGAACGGTAAAAGATGGCATGTGTATGGTGAGGGCGTAACGAACTTCGATGGCAGGGTGACTCGGGCTGAAAGTGAGGAACACGTCTTTCAACTGTGCGGGGTTCCCTATCAGCCGCCAGAATTACGGCCGTGAAACCGTCTCGCTCCTGACCTTCAACACCTTTCTGTCTTTTAATTCCCGGGATTTTTCGACAGATTTGCGCTGATGGACTTTTTTACCCTCAGGTGCGTGATTCGGCTTCCCGGCAACATTGTCGAGCCTGGAATTTGGCCTCATAGCTCGACCTGTCAAAACCGTGTTTTTAAAAAAAGTGATAAAAAGCACTTGCGTGGTGATCAGGGGTGGCTGTAATGTGCGAATCATCACATGACGACAACTCAGCCGATTTGGCTAGTGCGGAAACAATTCAGAAAATCAAACGGGCGTGCGAATGGGACAAGATTGATCTCGGTGGCAGCGCTCAGTACCACGTCCGGTTTTGGAGGATCGGTCGCACCGGGCTCCGAACAGCGGTTGAGCGCCACGTTGATGCGGGCCGGAAAATTTATCAAAAATATGATCGTACCGGAGTTCTTCTTGAAAAGCACTTCGATGCGAATGTGACGATTTTCGATGGCAAAGATGTTTACGTCGAAATGATACTTACCGAAGGTGTGCTCGTTGTCTTGAACGCTCACGAGCACACCACGCGAACACGTCTTCCTCAATGACACAACAAAAACCACAAGAAAACATGCACGGAGAGACGTGCCCTTTTTGCAACAAGGCCAAACTGGTTCTTCAGCAAATTGAATATGTTTACGAAGAGCCGGATTCACCGAAGGTCAGCGTGCCAGGGGTCTGGGTGGAACACTGCACAAGCTGCGGCGAAAGCATTTTTCCAGCGGCCTCCTCGAAATACATCGAGGATTTCCTCGCCGAACTTGACGATCAGCTTTCTCCACGGGAACTGATTCGCATTCGTGAGGACGTCGGAGTTGACCAAGGTGAAATGAGCGAGATTCTCGGGCTCGGCGACAAAACTTATCACCGTTGGGAGAAAGGAACGCAGTTCCCAAGCCGGTCCATGGGCTTCTACATCCGAATCCTGGCAAACCATCCCGAGACTTTTCAATGGCTCAGGGATAGATGCTGGCGGAAATCCAACCGTCTTGCCAACTTCTTTGGAAGTCAGGAGGGGGCGGGCTCGGATTTCAATACCATGTTCCCTGACCTTGCTCGCCGGTCGGCTGGAGATACGGGAGGAAAGACTCTCAAGAATCCGGCTCGGGGTCTAATGCATGTCTCTTTCGCTTAGTTATGAGAACATTCTGGACGACCTTCTATTCGTATAAAGGAGGGGTTGGGCGCTCGATGGCCTTATCCAACGTTGCTGCCTTATTGGTTAAAAAAGGCCGTCGGGTTGTATTGATTGATTTTGATCTCGAAGCTCCAGGCTTGGATAGTTTTAGTGAGTTTTCTGAGGCTTCGGGAAAGCCTGGGGTTGTTGAATACGTCGCTGAATTCCGAAAAAATAAAATCGCGCCAAATATTCATAGCTTTGTCCACTCATGCAAATTGCCAGGCCCCCTTCCAGGGAAACTCTGGGTTATGCCTGCCGGAAAAAAGGATGCCGCTTACAACCGCGAAAGAACGGCACTTGATTGGGAAGGGCTATATGAAAGCGGCCTTGGCGAACCATTCATTGAGAATTGGAAAGCGTCAATTGCGGCTCAATTTCAACCCGATTACGTTCTTGTTGATTCAAGAACGGGGTTAACCGATGTGGGCGGAGTATGCACACTTCACCTTCCTGACTTGGTAGTCATGCTTTTTGGTTTGAATGACCAAAATGTCCGAGGCATTGCGGCTGTTGCAAAAACCATTCGAGAGTCGGATCATAATCGAATTCCTCAAATCCACTATGTGGCTTCTCCCGTGCCGAATTTATCAACGGATAAAAGAGGCTTAATGATTGAACGCTTTGAAGCAGCCACCGAGACACTTGGGGTAAAGATCGAGAGTTTGATACGTTACGATTTTCAAGTTGCTCTGCACGAAGAACTATTCGTGCTTCAAGATGTTCCTGTTGAATCTCAACTAACCCGCGATTACCGAGATCTCCTTAAAAAGCTGATCGGATTCAACCGAAACGGCTTAGATTTTTTAGGTATTCAGGTCGATGAGATTGTCAAATCGGGCGAGTCAGGACGAGGAGAGAAACTTTTTTCTCTTCTAGAGAGAGAATTTGAGGGGCGGGCCGATGCTGTATTTTTGATGGCTCGTTTACGGCTGGCTTCCGGATCTCGTATAGAAGCAGTGCAACTAGCTGAGAAGGCGTTGGCATTAGATCCAACTCATAGGGATTCCTATCAATGGCTTCTCGCTCACTTTAACAGTGAAAAGGAGCCCGGCAAGGCCCTTGCGACTTGTAATCTTGTAGTCGCACACTCGGAACTTATCGATAAAACTCGCCTAGCGATGATCCACCATGAACGTGGAGCCGCTGCACTCGCCTGCAATGATATTGCGGCTGCAATTGAATCATTTGTGTTTTGTCTTGCCGAAGAGGAACGAGAACCAACGCCGGCAATGTTAATGATCGCCAAATTTAATCTGGCAGAAGCCAAGAGGCGAAATGGGGAAAAGCCACCTGTTGCCGAATGGCAAGAAATCGTCAGTTTGTTTGAACAAGCTGGACAGACAGCGGAGACTCAACTTCCAAATCAGGCAAACCGGCTTCAAGCTGTTCACATTGCCTATGCTCTTACAGATGACATTGTTCGGGCGCGAGATGTGCTTGTAAAAGCTAAACAAGCTGCCGAATTGCTAGGTGATATTGAGGATCTTTTTACAGTGAAAACGTACCAGCGCGTATCTCAGCCAGAATTTCTAGAAATCAACGAGGAAATGCTTTTAGCACTGGATCGGGGCTCGCTTTGGGATGGATTTCCGGTTCCCCAACCCTGATGCAAAAACTCACCCAGCAACAACTCGAAGCCCACCTCTGGGGCGCGGCAAATATCCTTCGCGGCAAGACCGCCGGACAGGATTACAAGAATTACATCCTGTCTCTCATGTTCTTCAAACGCCTCTGCGACCAATGGCACCATGAGGCGGATGTTGTAGGGAACATAGGTGGTCAGGCCGCCCGCATGGGCGAACCGCTCCATCATATCGGCGGATCTCTTGAGACGCTTGAGCAGGACGCGGAGCTTCGTCTAGCGCTTCACTTGCCCTCCTCCTTGCTCTGAAGGTTGAGCGGCATGAGGACCTGCCCGGTGGAGGTGGTCCACAACTGGCCCTGCTTCTGTATGATGACCGCCGGCTGCGGGCTCTTGTCGGTAATGACAAGCTGGCCGTTCTGCTGGATGATCAGAACGGGCACTGGGATCAGGGCAGGCGCCGATTGCATCGGCGGCAGTGGCTCCAGGGCGTAGGCGGCAGGGAGGATTCCTAGGAGGGCTACGAGTGAGATACTTTTCATGGCTTTTGACTCAGGTTGTCCTGCATAGGGAACATGGTGCGTTGCCAAGGTTGAGGTTTACGGCGTCCGCCTCGCGGCGGACGCCGGCATCGGACTTTTCAGCCCAGCCACCGTGGGGATTTTATCCCTCGGTTGGCGGCTTGTCGCAAATTTGCGACAAGCGCTCCAGATGAGCCTGCATTCTCGCTCAATCGGGGCCAGCGCTCAATGCCAAAGCGTGTCATAGACAGAAAGGCGGCGGCCTTGAATTGTCCTCGATCAGCACTGACCGCCAGCGCTAGAGTCTAGGAGTCAGTGCGCGAACCGATGAAAACGAAGGATTGCGAAACATGCGGCAACCCGATCCCCGTCGCCTCGGCGGACTGCCGTTTCTGTGGATCCCGACAAAATGGCGGAAATCAGGTAAAGTCGAGGGAGAAGGTCCGCACCGTCAACATCGAAGCCGGAATGCCGACCGTGGACGAGGCCCTTGCCCTCCTGGATGCGAGAATTTCGCGAGCGATAACCGATGGGGTCCGGCTTTTGCGAGTCATCCACGGCTACGGCTCCACGGGCAGAGGCGGAAAAATCCGCGATGCCTGTCGGTCAGCTCTCCAGCGCAAGATCGCCTCGCGGCAGGTGAGGGTTGTCATCCGCGGTGAGGACTACCTTCCCGCCTCCGTGGCCGTGCGTGACCTCATGCGCCGTCTCCCCGAATTAAAAACCTCCGAACGCACCGACGCCGACAATCCTGGAATCACCTTCGTCGAGCTGTGATGAGTGTAGGGAAGGGGTTTGCTCGCTCGATGACCTGCGCGAGCTTGCTCAGCTCGATTTTCGGGACGTAGGCGAAGAAGGGGGCATACGGGCAGTGGATTCCTGCCAGATACTGGTGTTCGGCCACAGGGAGAAGCTATCTCATGGGCGCCGCTCTCAGCAACCCTGCGTTCTGATCTTTGCAGGGGGCGAAGGATCGGTTACAAAAAGGAACAGAGCATGATTGTCCGTTGCCCTAACCCAGGATGTGCGAGTGATCTGGCTGGCGAAGAAAGCTTTTCAGGTGGGACGGTCGAATGCTCTCACTGTGGACAGCGGTTCGTCTGGCCGGAGATGCGCCGGGATTTTGTCATTTACGATTTGGAGACGACCGGGCTGAGCCCGGATGAGGAAGACCTCATCCAGATTGCCGCAATCCGGTTCCGGGATGGGAAGCCGGTGACGGGGGAATCGTTTTTCAGCTATGCGAAACCGCGACGGGCGATCTCCAGTTTCATCACCAGCTATACCGGAATTACCAACGGTGACGTGCGGGGGGCGCCCTCCCCATGCGAGGTCCTTGTCGAGTTTTCCCGCTTCGTGGGCGGCTCCACGCTCATCGCCCACAACGGGCTGAGATTCGATTCGAAGTTTTTGGCCGCAACCTGCGTGCGCGGCGGAGTTGCGAGGAGGGAGGTCCCTTCCATCGACTCGATCTGGCTGTCTAAAGCGGTCTTCGGGAATCAGCGCGGGACCAGGCACGGCCTCGATATCGTGATCGAGCGTCTTGGGATTCGCCCGGATGTCCGGCGTCACGACGCGCGCGGAGACGTCGAGTTGCTCGGCCTGGCGGTTTCCCATCTCTGGCGGCATCTTAACCTTCCCCACGATGCGGCAGGAGTGCGCCGCCACGAAACGCATCTTCCCAAACCCTGACCATGTCCTGATCCAGATGGCGGATCTATTTCAGCGCGATAAACCGGTCATCTCGCGGCATATCAGGAACGTGTTCGTCGAGGGATAACCGGTGGAGCAGGCAGTATGTGCAAACTTTGCACGAACTGCAGCAGATGGCAAAACCGCCGGTCTCACAATCGGATCCGCTGTTATGCCAACATTCTTCAGAATGTTGGCATATAGAAGGCACGAGACAACAGGCCCCCTAACCTACCTCGACGGCGGCATCCTCCGCCCAGCGAAAGCCCATCTCGCCTGGCACAGGACAAACGTCTTTCAGCAATAGCCCGGGATTTTCAAGAAAGCTGAAACCGCCCTTCAAGTATGTGTGGGCTTCACCTGCGACTTCGCCTGCGATTTCGCGGGGGACTTGTTTGGTCACTTGCTCGGACGACTCTAGCCGTGACTCTAGCCGTTCTTGTTCGGTGACTTCACCTGCGACTTCACCTGCGACTGCTTCTTCAGGTTCCTAATCACCCAGGCGCTCGCGAAGACGGGTCGTCAGATCCATGCTTTCGTGAAGAATTGCGAGAACAAGCAGAGACTGGTCCCCGGGCTGGAAGAAAATATAGTGGTGTTCGCACCGGTGAACCCGAACATCCGGCAGGTTGGTTGAAAATCCGCGTCCATCGAGCTCGCGGGCGGCGAGTTTTTCGATGGCGTCTTCCAACAGGAAGGCATACTTGGCCGCCTGTTTGGAGCCCCAGCGTTCCAGAGTGTATTCCAGAATCTTCCGGACGTCGGATTCAGTTCCCGATGTGACCCGGTAGGAACGGCTCATGCCTTCTTGCTCTGAACATCGGCCCAGATCTCCGAGACGGAGCGTCCGGAAATCCCGCCGGAGGCAGCTTGGCTGATGCGCTGCTCCAGAAAGGATTCAAGCGGCTGCAGCGGGTTTCCTAATTCAATATTCTCGCCTGGAATAGATTGCGACAGAATGTAGTCCTTGATCGATTGACCGCTCAGCGCGGCGACAGCCTTCAATCGACGGTGCTGTTGCGGAGTGACTTCGATGGATATTCGACTCATATGTTAAAAATATTCAAAACATACACTATTGTCAAAAAATACATTTCTGCCATCCGCCGCGAGAAGGCAGCGGGCATCAACCCTCAAACAGGCGATGAGGCCGCATGGTTCGGGATTGAAGGCGCCGCACTCGGAAAACCTTCAATACCACAAAGGCCGACAGAACCAGCAATCGTAGGCGGCCGAAGGCGGCTCGCCCATTTTCAAAAGCTGGATCTTCTCCCATGCTGATTTGTATCTCAGGATCAGCGGCGGGAGCATTTTCTTGCTCAGCCGCACCTCGGTGCGACGGAATGCGGGCTTGCGGATCCTGTCGAGGTTCGGCACAAGCCGGTATTCATCGAAGAATCCTGCGGTCACCCGGGCTTTGTGGAGCCGTCCGACGTGTTCGGCATAGAGAACAAGCTGGCTTGGATCATGGTCGTTGAATGTTTTGCCGGTCTTGTGATCCACGACGACAAGCGATTTTCCCTTCCGGATTATCAGATCGGCAATCCCGATGATCGGTGGTAGACTCGGACCAAGATCCAGAAAGAACGGTTCCTCAATCGAAACAACATCGCAGTCCGAATGCCGGTTCTGACAGAGGAGAGTGATGGCGTTCCGCAGGGGGCCATGGCGGTCATCATCAAGCTTCGACACTCTGAGACGGGAGAACAGCTTGTCCGCCTCCGGGGCGCTCTTCGCTTTGTAGAAGGTGGCCGCCGCATTGTGGAACAGCGTGCCGAGCAGCATGGCCTGGCTTTCGGTTTTCTCTCCAAGGATGTACCGGCGGTAGTAGCAGGCGGGGCAGCGCACATAATCCGCTACCCGGCTATGGCTGAGGTAGGGGGTTCCCGTCCTATCCAGCCACGCCATAAAGGAAGGAAAGGACCGTGGCCACTTGGTCCAAGTGCGTTCCAGGGTAGCGGCGGATTTTCGGCGGGGTGTTCTCATCGAGCGGAATTCTGACAATCGTTACATGTAAGCACCCGGACATCTGCCTTCTTGTGGTTTGTATGCGCGTTCAAGATTTTGCGTCGGGGCGTGGTTGCGCCAGAATTGATGTTCCGGCAAGCCAGTTTCAGCGACTTTATTGCTTCCCGCTCGCCGCGTCTTCGGGGGGCCCTCCCTTGATTGATTCTCTCGGTAGAGTGCCGGCGTGGAGGCGTTGCTCATAGGTGGATTCCTTTTTGCACCGATTCACAATGATAGTCTTTTCTATCGCGGCACCCATTGTCCAGTAGACCATTCCATCGTCATCAAAATAGGTAATGCACTTCTGGTAAAATTTCCCCTCATATCCGTGCGCCCGGATGTGCTCCACAAGCTGAACGAACAGTTCCTCGTCCACGCGTTCGCGAACAATGTACTCGTGCGGCCAAACCGGCATGGTTTTTGCAAACGTCCAGCGACAGGAATCAATGAAAATGCGCAGAGCATTCGGTAGCGGTTTCGGTTTGCTCATCAGGCCAATTACTCTGCAAACGCGTAGATTGTTTCCATCTTTCATACGCCACAACGATACGGAACTGGGTGGGACATTTGCAGGGTGTGCCGCTCTTAAATTCCGTGACCAGCGGATCAACTACGAGGGTATTTTCAAAGATATGATCACCTGGAGACAACTCAAACCGAGAGGGCATATTGGTTGATCCACGATTCCACCTCGATACGAGTGATGGGCGAGATATTCCTGTTGCTGCGGCTTTCGAGTTCACTGATCTGCCAGTCGCCGTCATTGCCTCGGACAATCGAAAGAGTGGCGCGCTCGGGACGAAGGACGCGATAGACAAAGGTGGTGCGTTTCCTGACGCGTTCCAAATAGGTGGCGACGCAATTGTCCTGCTCGATTCCCTCCTGAACGAGATCCTCCACTGTGAGGATCGGCACGATGTTTTTTGTGCCCCGCAAAGGTGGGTGCGGCAAACGCGGTTCTCCGCTGCTGGGCGGTCTTTTGCGCAGGAACTTCGTGCTGACTTCGCTGTGCATGGCACGAAGCCTGGCGAGAGATTGGATCTTCGGCGTTCCTGCCAGTGGGTCAATCGCCTGAAGCATGACGAGGGTATCCGCCAGCATGTCCACCGCCACAGCCCGGTATTTTTCGGCGGGTGATTCAGCTATCTCGGTGATCAATGCGGGGGTGGTTGCCTCCAGAAGCCCATCGCCCAGTGCCAGAGCCACCACGCCGGCGTTGAGACTTGGAAGGTGGGAGAAGATTTTCAGAACACGTTCATCTCGGATGGCAGAACGCAGCGGCACCAGAAGTTCCACGCTGGCCGACTCAGGTGACATCTTGCCCAGAATTTTGGCGACTGCCTCAGTGCCCGGAAATCCAAGCCAGTCTGCGATATCACGTTGGCGTCGGCGGCAAACGATGGCGGCTCCCTCAATGGTGGTAGATCTGCCGCGAAATGGCCGGTAATTGGCCAAAGCGAAGCACAACACAGGGTTGATGCCTGCCAACTCCAGTGCGGACTCGGACTTCTGCATCAATTTGAGCAGACCCCATTGCCTGCTCTGGAACTTCTCAGTGGCCGCAGCTACAGGCTTTGGCATGGTAAAGCGAAAACCATCGAAGGCCCGACGGCGTTGCTCGGAGATCGAGGATTTTACCGGAATCGCGCCGAGACCAAGTTCGAGTTGGGGTGTCGGCTTTGGCTTTCGCGGACGATAGGGTTGCACGACTCGGAATCGCGGATCGAACTCCTGCCAATAGGAATCATTTTCCTTTCGAAGAGCCTTGAGAACTGGCCAAGCTTCCAGAATCATCACGCTTTCCTCTGAGAACGCATAAAGCTTGCCCTCTTTGAACCGGAATCCGGGCTCATTCATTTCTCACTTGGGGGGGCGAGTCTGATCACCGAGCATGTGGTTATCCGTGTGGTGCGGGAAGTCTTCACCGAGTGGGGACCGGAAGCCGAATGGCTTAAAGCCCGCGATGACAAGCCTCTCACTTTTCTCGATGGCGTGATCCTCCGGCCGGCAAAAATCCACCTTGCTTGGCACCGGTCAAACGTCTTTCAGCAATGATCCGGGAATTTTGAAGAACGCAGAAGCCGACCATCATGAAATTGTGGCTGCTCATTCCTGCGGACTTTCCAAAGCTGCCTTGCCCCTTGCAATAAGCCGGTATTTTTGCAGGCGGCTATTGGGTTTATCTGGGATCGTTCGCTCAATGAGCTCCCACCCAAGGGCGGGGAGAAGGTATCGATCTCGGAAATTCGCTTGGCTCTGTAAATTCAGAGCTGCTTGGGCTTCCGCCCGAGTCAATGGCTTGGAATAGAGTGCTTCCAGAAGCTTTTTGACTTCACCTGTGACTTCACCTGTGACTTCACCTGTGACTTGTCCGGCGGCCTCTGCTTCGGGCTTGGCCGCAAGCCGTTCTTTTGAATGAACCGGCAGGCGGAGGAGAAAATAGGAATGCTCGTCGTCGAACTCAAATTGCGGCGGCGGTGAGCCGTTTTTCTTCATCGCCCGAAGGATTTTCGGAATACCGGTCGAGCGGCCCTCGGTGATTTCGAGTTCTTTTAGAAAATCTCCGATCCGCCGGTTGCGATAGCGGCGTGGGACGGCTTTGCCTTTGCGAAGCTGGTCGAGGCGGACGGCCCGGTCGGGGCCGGGGTAGTTGACCACGACGATTTCCTCCGGGCTGATGCGGACTTCAATGGGTTCACGCACGTCATACCCCCGGTGGTAGACGGCATTGGCGAGGGCTTCTTCGAGGGCCTCGTATGGGAAGTTGAAGAAGCGCTCGGCTTCGGCCCGGTCAGAGTATTTGATCACCCGCTCGCCCAGGAAGCGGGATTGGATGAAGGCAAGGGCCTCACGCAACATCCGGTCCAAGGGGCCACGGAAAATCTTCTCTTCGAATCGGTCACCGCCAGCTCCATCCGGGAAATAAACAACATCAATCTGAGCCTGGGGGAAAAACCGGAACGGTTCCTCGTTGAAGAACAGGAGCCCGACATTGCGGGGGAAGGTGGCCTCGGGCGGACCGTCCACGATTTGCATTTGGCGGCAAAGGGCCTCGAAGTCCATCTTCGCGGAGGTGCGGTAAAGGTCGCTGCCGATGGCCCGGAGAAACGTGCGGATCAGGCCTAGGTCGAGATCGGCCAACGAGGCTCGCTGGTTAATCCGGTCGTCGAAGGGAACTGTGTTGGCCAGCCCGAGTAGTTCGTGTTCATCATGGCCCTTGGCGCGGACGGTGTTCGAGCCTTTGCGGATAAAGTAGCCCCAGTCGGTACTGGATTTGCCGAGGCTGAGCCTCGCCTTGTAGGGGCGGCTGGGTCCACCCGGAGCCCACAAAATGAGAATATGCCGACCATCAACAACAAGTGGCTCCATTATCGGATGGTAGTAGGGCTGCAAGGCCGAGTGCCCGAGATTCAGACCTTCCTTCTGGATCAAGTCGATCTGGCCCGGGGCAAGCCCGGTCGGCGGCATTACGGCGTGGCCGCCTTTCTCTCCGACCCCGATGACAAGATATCCGCCGCCAAGATTATGAAAATCATTCGCGAAGGCGCAGAGCGTGTGCACTGCGGCCTCAGGATTCCAGCCCTCCTTGAACTCCATGCGCTCGGATTCGACCAGGGTGCCGGTGAGCAGAGCCGGGATATCAATCGGAAGAGGCATGAATGGAATTATGAGGGGTGGTATTGCGGGGCTGTGTCACAAATGCAATAGACGTTCCACAGTCCGAGGGCAACTCCTCTCCCGTTGCGATGCGGTGGTGGTGGATCTACGGTCACTTCCCCTGAATCATCGGCGGCAAAGAGAATATCCCGGGCTTTTCTTTGGCGCGATTCAGGTCTCGTCAGGTCGGAAAATGGCTCAAGGCCCGCGATGACAAGCCTCTCACTTTTCTCGATGGCGTCATCCTCCGGCCGGCAAAAATCCACCTTGCTTGGCACCGGTCAAACGTCTTTCAGCAATGATCCGGGATTCTTGAGAAACACAAAGCCCAGTCATCATGAATTTGCGGGCTACTCATTCCTGCAGACTTTCCAAAGCAGCCTTGCCTTTCGCGGTTAGGTGGTTTTTTTGAAGCGGCTGACCGAGGGCGCGCTCTGACTTCTGGGTTGATGGTTGAATGATTATGGCGGGTTGAACTTACGGCAGGTCAAGCATGAGGAGCGACGCCTTGTTCGCTCTTGGTGTAATGGCAACATCTTTTTAGATGTCGTCATGTGTCAGTGGGCTCCAACGACTAATTTTCTTCGGAGGATTCTCGATCGCATCTGCTCTATACCGGTCGACTTCTGCTTTAACTGCTTTTACTACTGCTTCTGGGAAATTATCCAGTTCACCATTCTCTAGTTCGGTCTCGTATTCGGACAGCCCATCTCCGCACCTTTGGGCAAGCTCGGCGCTAAATAATTCAATAATTTTTTTGGGTATAAAGTTATCTGTAATTGGAAAACTATTCCAATCAACAACTTCAAAACTATCGCACGGCCAAAAAATAGGACCTCCATCGTAATGCTTGAATATTTCAATCAATTCCTCTGCAGTCAGACGAAATTTCATTATTCTGTGCGAGATATCACTCCATAATTCTATGGGTTCTTCGACGAACCAATTGTCGAAAGTCCCCGTCAAGATTGTTTGTTCGGGTATCAAGCCATTCGAGATTTCTTTATCCAAGGTTAGACTTAAAAGCGTCTCGCTCAGCTCTATTTCGTTGCCGTCGTAACTGTATCCCCCGTTGGATACAAGTGTTTCCAAGTGTTTGGAGCAGTCAGTATATTTCAACATTTAATTTAGTTCTGAGCGAACAGTATTATTGGGCCGCATGCGGGAATTGCAGGTAAAATGTCGCATCGGACTGTGAGCGCTGGCTGCGCCATCGGGAGGGGTTTCGGGGATTCAAAACTCGGATTGTTCATCATGAGCTTATTCGCGATAAACCCTGTCAGTTCTTCCGAAACAAACAAGCCGAAAGCGGAGTCGGTGTCGCTGACTCTCTTCGATGTGGGCATGCCGTAGCCGGGAAGGCAACCGGAGCACTTATGCGGAGAAACTCCGGTCTCATTCCCCCGGAGAGGACGCTGGTCAAGTCGGGGAAGACGGTGTCGGCGGTTTTCACCATGAAATGGAGCATTCCCCGAAAGAGTTCTTCTGTGAGTGGCCCGCGGATGATGTCCCTGCAGCCGGCCATGCGGATTTCCGGACGATGGAATAGGATCCGTGTTGGGTAGCGAGCCACAGGGAAGGAAGGATGAAGTTACTGGTTACTGGCGGGGGGAATGAGAGCGAGAAGGCGCCGGGCATGAACGGAAAATGCGGGTGGGCGGGTCTCATGATTCAGAATCATCCTCGCCGTCCTGCTCGTCGTCGTTCTTCCATGGAGGGTTTTTGAACCACTCGTCGTAGACATGGTCGAAGTGGTTGTTGAGCTGACGGTAGATCCGCGATTGGATCGAGGTGAAGCCCCGTAAATACTTGCTGGCTTCGGCGGGACCCAGTCCCGCACCGTTGAGCAGGTTGTAGGCATGGGCAAGGCCCTGGCTGCAGTCGACCTCGTCGAGCGAGCCGTCGTCGAACTGCCTGATGACCTCGAGCAGCGTCAGGGGTCTCTCCGAGAAGGTAATCGGCAGGGTGAACTGGCCGTCATATTCGTCCGCGATGCGGTAGGCGATCCCGGATGGCGCGGGCCTCGCACGGAGTGTGATCACATCGCTGGTGGTGGATCGGAGGCAGATCCGGGCGATCTCGACCTCGCCGGAGAGAAACCCGGGCAGGAATTCGCCGCCCATGAACGAGGGATGGATCCTTCCCAGGCTTGCGCTCGTGTCGGGATCGAGTTCGTCCTTGAGAAGGGTCGGGTCCAGATCCTCCAGGCGGCCGGCATTCCAGAAATCGGTGATCATCTGCCGCCGGTTCTCGCCCGTTATGTTGCGGAGGATGGCCGAGAGGGGATCGCTTTCCTCCCAATAGGATTTTGGCCGGAAGGAATACCGGACGCCTTTGAATCTTTTTTTGGTCTTGGAGCGTTTCATTTTTCGCCGCTAAGGACCGGGGCCTTGGTGGCGAAGGGGTTGTTGGGGCTCACAGGCGAGTAGGGGCTCCCGTATTGACTGTAGGGGTTGTTGATGCTCGTGGGCGAATACGGGCTGCCGTATTTTCCGTAAGGGTTTGAAACCGACTGCGGATCGTAGGGATTCGCGCTCAGCTTGCCGAGGTAGGTGCCGTCGGCGGCGATGATCTTCGGGGCGGCTGTCGCATACGGGTTCGCAACGCTCGTGGATGAATAGGGACTCCCCCACTTGCCGAAGGAATTGTTGATGCTGGTTGCCGAGTATGCGCTTCCATATTGCCCGAAGGGATTTGCGGTTGAGGTGGCGCTGTAAGGGTTGGCGCTGAGGCGCCCGAGGAACACGCCCTCGCCGCACGACTGTGCGAAGGAGGGGGCTCCCCCAACCAAGGTGATAAAGAGGAGAGACAGGATGGTTTTCATATGAATTCAGGTGGATGGTTTACTGGGCGAGGATGCTGAGGTGGATCGGCGCAGCCACCACGGTGTCGTGGGTCTCGAAGCGAAGCTGCGACTTAGCTTTGCGGGTGGACAACCGGGTCCGTGGGGGGAGATTCTCCTCCTCGGAAGGGGCTGCGGCGCTCTCTTCGAGCCAGGCCGAGACCTCGGCGATGTCACTTGGTAACGCGGAGGCAGGCTCTGAACGCTCACCGATGGCCTCATACGCAGCGGCCTGGAGCAACTTCTTCCAGACTTTGCGGAACAGCTCCGGACCACCGTAGATGTCGGCATGGCTGAGTTTGCCATTGATCGCCCAGACCACTCCCACGGCATCCGGGTTAGGGGCAGACTCAAGACTGCCGAGATAATCCTTCAAGGCGGAGGTCACCTCCTTTTTCTCATAGGAGAGCTGGAGGCTGGATGGTGATGCAGCGCATTTCGCACTGATACCAAGCGAGGCGCTCATTTTCACCTGTTCCTCCTCTACCGATGCCCAAACCTCTCCCTGGCTCTTGCTCTTATTGATGGCGGCGCGGAGTTTCTTTGAGGCGGTGAAGCTGCTAGACTTTGAAAACAGCATGGCAGACTCCTTTTCGCGCTTGTGCCAACGCTGTGATTCTACGCAGAAGACGGGGATAGGCACTTTGCCGGATTTTGCCGGGACGATGAAGTCGGCCCCAAGCGTGCGATCCTGGCGTCCGCCTTTGACGATGTCTCCCGCTTGGATGAAGAGATCACGGTCACCCGGGTTCTCGATCAGGAGTTCGTTGACGTTGCCTGTTTCGTGCAGGAAGCCGGTCTGGGTGTCCATGGCCTCCTCCAGGACGGTGTAGTCGGGGATGGACTGTCCAGGAGGAATCGAAACAAACCATGCGGTGAGATTGAGGGCTGACGTTGGCGTGTCTTGGATTTTCATTGGCGGCATTCTGACATGACCCAGGGACATTTGTGGTCACCGGAGAAAAAAATATCCAAGGACTGCCGCTGTCTCTCGCGAAGTTCATGTTTCAAGGAAATCATGCCCTACCCGCAAATTCATCAGTGGTATCACGGCAACTCGAGCCATTCCAAGCGCGTGAAGATCGCCAATTTACCGCGAATGACACCCCGTTTCCGTTATCAGCAGGCGATCCGGATTGGTTTCCCCGTTGGTTCGGGGGTTCTGACGTTTTCGCGGGAGGATTTTCAGACCGCATTGTCCGGGCGTCTTCTCGATGATCGCGAAGAAGGTCTGCATCCCTTCGACGCAGCCTTGCCGCAATGGGTGGCGGACGTTGATACCGGTTCTGCGGAGCCCTGTCTTTTGCCTGTCGGTTGGCCTGGCATCGAAAACGTGCTGCTGAAATTGAATGAGAGCCGTAAAGACCCGGCATTTTGTGTTGAGTGCAGCCGCGACCATGGCTCATCGGATGTTGGGTGCGACGATTTTCCGGAAACCTTCGGATCAAGCATGTCCGGATATGGCAGAGTTCGCTGTCCAAAAGGCCATGTCCTCTTTCAAACAGACTCCATGCATGCCATTCTCAATCGTCCGAGGCCTGAAAAATGAAAGTATTCTACACACCAAAGATGGTGGCTCATGCGGGCGGGGATTCACCGAGTCCTCACAAGCCGCCCTTGGTTGTGCAGGCATGGAGAGACGCGGGCATCCCGCTCGCCATCGAAGAGCCCGATCCGGTCACGGTGGATGATTTTGCCCTCGTGCACGACAAATCGCATGTTGACGACATTCTGGCCTTGCGAAAAGACAACGGGTTCGGGAACCGCGATCCCGAAATCGCCGCATCACTCCCCTTCACGAACGGCTCCATGCTGGCTGCCGCGCGTTGGGCCGTTGCCCACCAAAGCGCAGCGGCGGCTCCGTGCTCGGGGTTTCATCATGCAGAGTGGGAAGAAGCATCCATGTTCTGCACGTTCAATGGGCTGATGGTTGCCGCCGCCCGGCTGCGGGCCGAAGGTGCTGTAAAACGAGTGGCCATTCTCGATTGCGACATGCATTACGCGAACGGGACGGCGCACATCATCCGCCGCCTCGGTGCCGCGGATTGGGTCGAGCACATCACGGCACCCAAAGGCTACAAAAGAACACCCGGGCTTCTGGACGAGCTTCCAGCGATCATTGCCCGCTTTGCCGACTGCGATGTCGTTTTGTATCAAGCGGGTGCCGACCCGCATGTGGACGATCCCTATGGCGGCTACCTGACGACTGAGCAACTCGCGCAGCGCGACCGAATAGTTTTCTCTGAATGCCAGCGCCACGGACTGCCGATCGCTTGGAACCTGGCCGGGGGCTATCAGGACGATCTGAACAAGGTCATTGAAATTCATGTAAACACCGCTCTGGCCTGTGAGGCAGAGTATCCGGTCCCGATGGAACGACCGCGTTCCTCTTTGCAATGAAACGGAAGAAATGAGGAAATCCGCAGCGCTCAGCAATTCTGAGATTGGTTACGTTATTCGGTGGATTGAATCGTTCCCTCTCTTCGTAATTGCGCTCTGTCATCCGCATCGCCATCTGCATTGGGTGCCATAAACGGGTAGGCATTTGTGACGTAGAACCCACCAGTTACGTAGTGTTTAAGGGTGGCCATATTTATTCCGGCGCGATTCGGATGAATCCATTTTCCAACATGAAGCCCTTGATCATGTCGAGCCCATCGGTGTCTATCCAACATTCGTGCCCGGCTCTAATCCGACGGTCCTCAAGCTGTTGAAGCAACTGTGGATCGTTGGCTTCGAGCCATTGAAGCGCGGCTTGCTCGTGTCCACCCAGATTCAGCCCGGCGATTCTCACGGCGGGCGTTTCTTCCGATTCGAAAAACGCTCCATCTGGTGTCAGCCAACCGCGATTCCCCTCCTCGCCAAGACGGTTTGCTTCCCGCTCCAAGGTGTTCCTGTCCACTCGTATTCCTCGTTTCAGGTCAGTTTTCATTTCGATTCAATATCGGAGGAATCAAGGAATCCGGCTCGGTTCGCGAGCGCCCCTCCTCGAAGGATCTCAACCGAACAGCCTATACTCTCGGCTGCTGAGCGGATCGCCCTTTCTGCCGGATCACTCATGTTACCTGTGAACGTTTCCGCAAATAACATCGTTGAGTCCACCGGCCGTCGGCGTGGCTTGATGCGAATCCAGCCGGCCATTTCTTCTGCTGCCTGGTTGTAGGCGAGGTCACCGGTGTCGGGGTTCGGGAACCCCTCCTCGTCCGATTCCTGAGCGAGTTCAGGGTGGATCTTCAGGAGTTCCCGGGCACGGGTCCGAATCCTTTTCGGGAGTTCCACCTCCTGAGGGTCAGGGAAAAACCGGTCCAAACGGAACGCGATCCAGTTCTTCACGAAGATTCCATGGCTGAAGGCGGAGCCGTCTTCGGTCTGCCCTTTGGTTTCGACAGCCACGGCCTGGCCACCGGGGAGGACCCCGACGGAACGATTCGGGCGGATGACTGAGGGGGGCGGCATATCTTTGTTGGAGGTAGGTGTTGGCATAGGGTTATGTTGAAAGGCAGCCTTCTTTCCCGGGCAAGACAGGCAAAACCGGAATCACGTGCCTTCGGGGGCGTCCATTTCCGTCTCCAAATGTGAGCCTGTCCGCCTTGTATTGCTCATGCGGGTCGTCCGGATCCCGCTTCGATTCAGAATCCGACCAAGTGAGGGTCAGGAATCCGGAAGCCTTGAGATCAACCTCTTTGAGAATCGCATCAAATTGTTTTTGGAATTGGAAAAATTCCCTGCGGCTGACCGATTTTGTCAGAGATCCCAGCTCAATGCTGCCGTAATTCCGAAACGTGAGGAATTGCCACCCTTTCGGTTTGATCACGAGGTAAATGCGCTGCATCATGCTCATGAAATTAATGTCTGGTGCGGAGAGATCGGCATCCCAGGAAAACCATCTGATGATTTTCCTGTTGGGTCCGGGTTCTTTAGGCAGTTCGAGGAGCATGCTCCGCATGCAAAACTCAAGGAACCATTGGCTCCAAAGTAGCTTTTCGGGATCGATGGCGGGATATTCCCGCGGCGGCCGCGGGCGGCTGAGAATGCGGAGCATCGCCTTATTGTAAGCCTTATCGGTTCCATCGATAATCCGCCGGGTGTTCTGGAGGAACCTGGCTTCGATGAGGTAGCCGGCAGACTCCGCCTTCTGCGCCCAGATTCTGAGCTTTGCGCAAATCCGCTTCGCTGCTTTTCTGCGGACCCGCTGGATCGGCGGATAGGCGCCCGCTTTCTGCAGCCAGGCATTGACACGTTTTTCGACCGCTCCCTTCCGGCGGGGAGGCTGCTCAAGCGACTCGATCCTTTTCCTTGTGTGACGAAGTCGCCGTTTTCTTGCCGTTGTTCCCAAATTCGTGACTTGGCGGGAAATCCACTGCCTGAGAGGAAGAATGCGAGGGTGTTCCGATTTGAGAAGATTGGCGATGTTCATGATGGTTGGTGAGGAGTTTCTATTCCAAGCATGGTGCCAGCGTCGTCGTTTGACTCAGTTTCTAGGGCTATCCCTCACCCGTGCGGTGCTCACGAGATTTCTCCCACACCCGGACCCATGTTTTACCAAGTTTTTCACAGGCTCTCGACGGGTAGGGACAGTTCCGATCCCGTCGCGCTCGTATTTCGCGCCAGAAGGCGGTCCACCGGTTTCGAAGGACTTCGTAAAGGGGCCTTTTGGGCGCCGGTTCCCGTTTCCGGAAACGTCCCGTAGGAGCGGCGTACGCGATAAAGGGCTTCTCCGCTCCGCCATGACGCTCCCGTCGCTCGACGGCCTCGGCATAGCGCAACTTTACTTTGGGAATGACCTGCGCTCGAAAAATCATTTCGAGGCGCTCTTCAAGGGTCAGACTACTCATGAAGAGATGCTGGCAACTCTTTGCGCGAAGGCGCCGGCTTCCTGACCGGAGGGCCCTTTCAAGCGATTGCCATTCCCCTGCACTTACCGGGTTTGTGGCGATGCTTCCATTCAATAGGTGATCGGCAATCCTCTCTTCCATGGAACGACGAAATTCCCCGAAGTAGCTGAGAGCGGTATTCTTAACGCACCCGATTTTCCTGGCGGCCTTTGACGCGCTTGAGCCAAGACAAAACTCCTCCAGCGCCGCAGTTTCCAGAACAAGGCGCTCGTAGCTCCACTTCATCCGACACCTCGGACACTGCCGCTGGAGTTGGCTGCTGGCATGGGTGGGAATGCCATCAACCCAGCAGAGCTGTTGGTCGAGGAATTCCCGGTATCCGGCCAGATTGGCAGTTGGATCCTTCACTTCCTCTACCCATATCACCCACTGTCAAGCCCCCCCTTTTTTTACCCTACAAAATGAGCCAATTGAACCCCTCGCCTCTTTCTCCTCAAAGGGAAAATGGGAATTCACCACGAAGGGAGGAACTTGGAGGGACGGGCATGTCGCATTCATCGGATTGGAAATCGCAGGGGGCTTTGCGCTTTGATGTTTTGCGCGACTCACCGACGGCCGGCGAGGCATCCAATCACAGGTTGGCGAAAAGCTCCTTTTCCGCGGGCCGGGTCCAGGGGACGGCGCGGGCGATGCCGCCGGGGAGGGAATTGCCGCCGCCGGGGAGGATTTCGGCATGGGCGATCGCGGTGCCGGAGACCTTTTGAAAGAAGTTTAACCCACGATCGCAGCCGGAGGCGCCCGTGGAGCCGGATTTGATTTCGACGCCGGTGAGGTTCGTGTCGTCGCCGGCCAGGAGATCCCCTTCGTTTCCCGTATGGTCGCGCCAGAAAAACAGGCCCGGGCGCCGGGGCCGGTTGGTCATCGCCTTGAGATGCTCGCCGTCAACGAGATTTTCGAAAACCGGACCCCGGAGCCCTCCAGCGGCTGCGGAAAAATCTCGACCTTCTCGGAAGGTGAGCGAGTTAACAGCAGAGCAGAACTTTACACACCCAACAACCCATGCCGCACCACGCACTTCGCTACCGCCAGATTCATCTCGATTTTCACACCTCGCCGCATGTTCCGGGCATCGGAAAAAACTTCGACGCGACGGAGTGGAAGGAAACGCTGCAGGCGGCGTCCGTCGATTCGATCACGCTCTTCTCCAAGTGCCATCACGGATGGAGCTACCACCCGACCTCCGTGGGAAAAATCCACCCGCAGCTCGAATTCGACCTGCTCCGCGCCCAATACGAGGCCACGAAGGAAGCCGGTATCAATGCGCCGGTCTATCTCTCGGCCGGCGTGGACAATCTCGCCTCCTACGAACATCCGGAATGGCGGGAGGTCAACAAGGACGGCACCTACACCGGCTGGGTGCAGAGCCCGCTCCAGCCCGGGTTCCACATGATGGATTTTCACAGTCCGTATCTGGACTACCTCTGCGAACAGATCCGCGAGGCGGTGCGGCTGTTTCCGGATTGCGACGGCATCTTCCTCGACATCATCAGCCAGAACCAGTCGTGCGGACGCTGGAGCCTCGATTTCATGAAGGCCAACGGGCTTGATCCCGAGAAAGAGGAAGACCGCAAGGAGTCGTCCCGCCTGGCCCTGGAGAAATACTATCAGCGCACCACCGAGGCGGCGAAGTCGCTGCGCGCGGATATGCCGATCCTGCACAATGCCGGCCATATTCCGCGCGGACGGCACGATATTTTCCCGTATTTCAGCCACCTCGAACTGGAGTCACTGCCGACCGGCGGCTGGGGCTACGACCATTTCCCGATGTCAGCCAAGTATGCCTGCAACCTGCCGCTGGACTTCCTTGGCATGACTGGAAAATTCCACACAACCTGGGGAGAGTTCGGCGGATACAAGCACCCGAACGCGCTGCGCTACGAGTGCGCGGCTATGCTGGCCTTCGGGGCGAAGTGCAGCGTGGGAGACCAACTGCACCCGAATGGCACACTCGATCCCTCAACCTACAAAATCATCGGCGAGGCTTACCGTGAGGTGGAAAGCAAGGAACCCTGGTGCCGTGGCGCGGTGCAGGTCTTCGATCTCGGCGTCCTTTCCAGCGAGGCGGAGAGCCATACCGAGCGCGAGTCCCCGTCCGACGAGGGGGTTTGCCGCGTCCTGCTGGAAGGCCATTTTCTCTTCGGCCTCATTGACCGCACGATGGACTTCGCCCGCTACAAGGCGCTCGTGCTGCCCGACGACATCCGGATTGACGCGGACCTGAAGGCAAAGCTCGACGCCTACCTCGCGCAGGGCGGTAAGCTCATCCTCTCCGGTGAAAGCGGCCTGTGGAAGGACCGCGCGGAATTCGCCTTCGATCTCGGGGCCGAATTCGACGGCCCCAGCACGTTCTGTCCCGACTACATGTTGCCGCGCCCGGACTTGCGCGCCCCCTTCGTCGCCATGCCGGAAGTCATGTATGAACGCTCGCACCGCATCCGCGTGACAAAAGGCGAATCACTCGGACAGATCTTCGATCCTTATTTCAACCGGACCTGGGAGCATTTCTGCAGCCACCAGCACACGCCGAATCACGAGGAGCCATCCGGCTTCGACTGCGGCGTGCGCCACGGAAACATCCTCTACTTCGCCCACCCGGTCTTCCGCCATTACCGCGCCTTCGGAGCGGTGGCCTACCGCGAGTTCATCGTGCGCGCCATTCGCGGATTCCTTGGTGATGCGATCACCCTCTCGACCAACCTCCCGTCCACCGCACGCATCAGCCTCACCGCCCAACCGGCGGAAAAACGCCACATCCTCCACCTGCTTTACGCCCCGACCGTGAGCCGGGGCGGCGTGATCCAACTCTCCGGCGGCAATGCCTCGGGCGGGCGCAGCGTCGAGGTCATCGAGGACCTGCCGCCGCTTTGTGACATCGAGGTCACGCTGGCCATGAAAGTCAAATCAGCCCGCCTCGTGCCGGAGGGAAGAGAACTTCCGGTGCTGGAGGAAAGCGGAAAAACTGTCCTCCGCATCGACAGGTTCGCCTGCCATCAGATCGTCGAAATGCATTAGAAGAAACACCATGAAACGCTATGGATCCGTCATCGGGCTCCGCCCGGAAAAGCTCGCGGAGTACAAACGGCTGCATGCGGCGGTCTGGCCGGAGATCCTCGGGAAAATCAAGGACTGCCACATCCACAATTACTCGATCTTCCTGCGTCAACTTCCCGATGGGAGCCACTACCTGTTCAGCTATTTTGAATACTCCGGCACGGATATGGCCGCCGACTCCGCCCGCATGGCGGCCGATCCAAAGACCCAGGAATGGTGGGCGCTCTGCAAGCCGTGTCAGGATCCGCTGGCCAACCGGGCCGAGGGCGAATGGTGGGCGGAGATGGAGAAAGTCTTCCCCGTCGACTGAACGGTCTTAGTTGTCAAACGGCATCAACCAAAAATCTATGATCGCTCTCGCCACCGCCACTCACCCCGACGACATCGAATTCATGATGGCCGGGACCCTTCTGCGTTTGAAAGACGCCGGATGCAAAATCCATCTCTGGAACCTCGCCAATGGTTGCTGCGGTTCGGCCACGCTTTCGCGCGAGGAGGCCACGGATCTACGATGGGAGGAAGCTCTGGCCTCTGCCAAGCTCGCGGGCGGAACCGCCCATCGGCCACTGTTCGACGATCTCGACATCTACTATGATGCGCCATCGGTGGCCCGCGCGGCGGCGGTCATCCGCCAAATCCGGCCGGATATCATCCTCACGCAGTCGCCACAGGATTACATGGAGGACCACCAGAACACCACACGGCTGGTTGTCACAGGCGCGTTCACGCGGGCGATGAAAAACTTTGTCACGAACCCGCCGACGGTCACCTACGACAAGCCGGTTGCCCTCTATCACGCGCTGCCCCACGGGCTCAACGACGCGCTCCGCCAGCCGGTCGCCCCGCATTTCTTCACCGACATCGGCCCCGTGCTGGCCCGCAAGCGCGGGATGCTGGCCTGCCATGCCTCGCAGAAAGAATGGCTCGACGTCACGCAGGGGATGGACGCCTACCTCGACGAAATGGAGCACATGAGCCGTGACGTCGGGCGCATGAGCGGAAGATACGAATTCGCCGAAGGCTGGCGCCGCCACTCCCACCTCGGGTTCGGCCCGGAAGATTTTGATCCGGTCTCTGACTTACTTCAGCATTCATCCTTCACTCTTCATCCTTAAAAATATGCCACGACCAATCAGCAAACTCGCTCCCACCTGGTGGGATTACACGACACTCGAACCCGATCTTCTCGCCGATGCCGCGCGCATTGACGAAAAAAAACTCAAGGGCCTCTCGCGGCCCGGGTTCACGATTCATTTCTACGACACGGTCCAGGAGTTCTACGCGGCCGAGGCACTCGAGTACATTGACGCCTGGCGTCAGAGCACGCCGGACAATCCGGCCGGCATCTGCGGCCCGATCGGGCCGACCGAGCAACTGCCGGTTGTCGCCCGGATGGTCAACGCGCTTGGTATCAATCTGAAAAAGCATGACGCGCATTTCTGGGGGATGGACGAGTGGGTGATTGACGGGAAGACCGTGGATACGAAGCATCCGCTTTCCTTTGCGAAGGCCGACAAGGATCTTTGTTTCGACCGGATCGAGAGAAGCCTGCGCATCCCGGAGAAGAATCTCCACTTCCCCGGCGGCGACCTCGACGCCTACAGCAAGAGCTACGACGCCATCCGCTGCGTGGTCATGCAGGGCGGGCAGGGCGAGATCAAGCATTGGGCTTTCAACGACCCGCTGCCCCGCACCGGCAAATACAAGGATGCCCCGCCGACGCCTGCGGAATATCGCAAGCTGGGCACCCGCTTTGTGAAACTGCATCCGGTCACGATCACCCAGAACGCCCGCACCAGCGGCGGTGGGAATGTCGCGCTCGTGCCGACCGAGGCCGCCACCGTCGGCCCACGCGAAACCTGGAAGGCCGAAAAGGTCTCGATCTGGCATCCGGGTCACCACGACAACCCGTTCGGCCTGCGGCTCAGCGCGCTGATGATCTCGAAGCGTCTCGCTGATTCCAGCGTCCCGATGTCGCTTCTCGCCGACCACCCGAACGTCCACTTTCACTACCTGCGCTCGGGGATCGGCACGGTCGCAGTGGAGATGCATTGAAGATCGTTTGCCCAAAGCTTGCCGATTTTGACATCGGCGAACGCGAGGCGGTCCGCACCGCATTCGTTGATGCGCCGACCCTGCACAGGCAGCAGGGTTGGCGTGACGCGCCCGAGGCGAAGTTCCTGCCTGTCCGCGTGAGCATTGATTGAAGGGATGATCGCTTACTCGTTTTCGGCGGACTGACGGACAATCTGCCCTTCACCCGGCCCTCAGAGGGTGAGCTTCCCCGCTTTTACAGACAAAATGTTGCACTGTCGCTTCCCAAGACTGGATTGCCTGACGAATGCAGATGCGAAGCGCGGCGCATGTCGGTCAGCTTTTCCACCGAACGGACGATAGAAGCATCCAGAAAAAGTTGCCGCCTGGCCTGTTCGCCTATCTTAAGGAGATCAGTTGAGTCGCGTGTGAGGGACATCGATTTGTCAAGAATTTCACACTGACCCGAAGGGCGCTAACTTAAGCCCCAACGGGGCTCGATCCCATAGCCCTGGGTTGCGGAGCTACCCGGGGATCTCGAGGAAAAACAACGATTTGCCCTGCAGGGGCTGCATCCCAAAACGCCCTTAAGTTAGTGCCATTCCACACTGATCCCGAGTTTCCGTTCCTCCTATTCAATGCGCGCCTTTTCCCCGTCAGAAGCAAGAAGGCCAAAAGTCTCGCCGTCGAAAACGCTGTATCGAATGATATTCTGTTCCACTTCGTCACAGTGAAAGACGACAACGCCCCCATGCTCCAAAAAGGTTGAGAGGTCAACCTTCTCGGTTCGGGTCTTGCCGTCCGGGGTGGCCAGTTGAACCGTTACCGGGAAAGCCATATTCTCCCTGGAAATCGGCAAGATAGAAACGTCTTTGACTTCAACAGTTTGGGGAGTCTGTCCGCCGATCACCAACGTGAGCTTTCCGTCGGGGAAGGCATTTACGACCGTCACTGTTTTCGGCTTTTTCTGCCCGGTGGTTGACGGGGCCTCGGACTGAATTTGAAATACTTCGCATCCAAGTTTGTCATTGCCGCGGCTGATCAAAAGAACGGAGGAGTTGTCCTTGATCGACAGGGGAAAGGTCTTGATGGTTTCTCCGGTGCGAGAGTCCGACATTGCCCCTTCAAAACTCCCAGGGGGAAATTTTGTCCTGGCGAATACGCTTCCAGGACGCAGTTTCCTCATTGCGGAAACGCGATTGATGCTGAGCGTCAACTGGCATGGCTCATTGTAAGAATTCATCCAAGTGGCGTAGGACGTGATCTTGCTCCAGTCATAGGTGCCAATCTGGCCCGGTGCAAAGGTTGAAGTCGCCAGCAGCACGGTGAGAGTTGAGATCAATTTGAATTTACTCATAAATGGTGTCCAATAGGCGGACGCTTGAATTTGTCAGATTGCCGTTAGCTTCATTGAATTCCTTTTGAATGACTGCCGTGGTTTCCACGGATCGGGTGGCACGCACGGTGATCTTCGTGGGATTGGAGGCCGGCGCCGTGCAATACTGGCCGACCGCATAAATGCGAAATGCGGAGCCGGCTGTAGTGAGCAATCCGATCGATCGCTGCAAAATTTCCTCTCTGGCGAAATCCCCTCGATTAAGCCGATTCAGGGCGTTTGTTGAGGTCGAGGGGAAAGTCTGAAGCGTCTCAACAGGGAGATAGAGACTGGCATTGGTCCAGACAGCTAACTCACTGACTTCCCCTGAAAGGTAAAAAGGTTGTGCATTTTGCCATGTTGCTATTGATCCGGACTTGGTCAAACGCTTCTTGATTTCAGACTGGATCAAGCTGGTGTCGAAATTAGTGCCGGCACCGTTGGTCACGGAAAGTGAGGGTAATCGGAACACGGCGGCAAGGTTCATGTTGGTGGAGACTCCGCTGACGACGGTTTTGGGAAAGTTTGCGTTCACCTGCCCGGAGACATTTATTGGCAGGTATTGTGACGTGTCCATCGCGTACGCACCTGAGGAAAAGTTTGTGGCTGCGGTTCCGAGGACATCGGTAAGGATCCAGGAATTCGCATCATAGTTTGTATGGCCGGATGGCTGGCCGATGCGCAGAGAGGCTCCACCCTTGAAGGGTGTTCGCAAGGTTTGCCGGTAAGGAAACAAGTTGGCTATGTCGCTATCGGCACCCCGATTGACCGGGTTATGCCAGGAAGGATCGAAGATATTACCGAGTTCACCCTCGCTCGCCATGGGCCCGTTTCGAATGTGTGAGATGACGGCGCTGGTCAGGAGATCCGACCCGTTGCCGGTGGTGTGCGGCTTGTCAAACCAGAAGCCGAGATGCTGGTGATTGAAGCCGCTGACGCCGTTATTAATTCGTGAAAGGCTGGTGGTTGCTATGCTGGACCAGTCACGATCTCCAATGATATCATATGTTGTTGGGCTGACATCTCCGGTAAGTGCAGTATTCAACGAATAGCTTCGCATTGGCTGGACTCTGGGGTCGTTTACGCGATTCCCCTTCGATGCTCCCGCGTTGCCGGGACTAGCTGAATTATTCCCATCGGCGGGGGATTGCGGCCCCTTGATGTAACCCGTCACACTATACCATGCGTTAGTGGTAGCATCAAAAAGCACATAAGTGCAGCGATCGTGGCCATCAGGCTCGTCATCGGCAGTGCCAGCGGCTCCCTGTCGAAAGGAGTTCCATGTCGTCCCCCGGTCATTCGGCCCGGTGGATGTGAACGATTCGGCAATTTCCACCGTCTTAACTTCTCCGGGAGCGAAGGTAAGCGTTTCAAAATCAAAGATCTTCTCCGTATCAGCCGGGATTGCATCCCCGCCAAAACCAAACGCCGAAGCAGTGATTTGTTGAAGATAGAAGGCCCTCATCTTGTAGGCCCTGGCAGGCAGCGTTTGATCCGACATATTCCACAATTCAAACCGCCAAACGATGGGAATTGTATAGGTGTAGGATCCGTCTCCGTTGACCGTGCGCTGGACGGTTCCCTGAGCGGTGGTTTGCCCTGGGAGTGCGTTCCAAACGACTTGCACTTCGTTGATTACCGGGCTGGCCTCAACCCCGAAGTACGCGGGTCTTGGCATGTCGTTTATCAGCCGCACGGGGGGAGGCGGGGAATTGGTGTTTGTGGCACTAAGCATGGTTGCCGGCTGGGTCGGCAGGAAATCAGCGTCGAGATAATCGATAATCGATGCGCCGATGGATTGACGCATTTCCCGTCCGATCGAGGCGGGTAGCGCCACGGAGGGAGGGTTCGAATCCGCTGCGGATGGATAGTATTTCAGGACGTTGGTCGAGAGGAAGTTTGTGGCTCCTTGTTCGATGGCATCGGCGATAGCATTGACGCGGGTGTCGGCTGCGATGGACGAGTTTGTGAGATCAGTCCAATTGAGATTCAATTTCTTCATTCCCCGGCGAAAACTCCCGGTATTTGTCGGCCCATATTTGATTCGATTGTCCGAAATTGATCGCGTAGATATCAGAAATTTGTTGGTTCGAAACAGCGCGAGGGAGTTTGTGGAAATCACCTGTGCAGCTGTCCCTCGGGTTATCTTGCCGATTGATGATTGCGAAATTGCCAGCGCATCTATAAGTGGAATGGTATTAGTCATCGCGATCTCCCCCACATTGGCGCCATCCTTCCGTAGAAAGTTGAAATTTGTCTGTTGGCTCAACCGGTCGACCGCGACATTCCACCGTGAGCCTTCATCATCTGTCCAGTATGCGAATCGTGTGATGTGAATCACGCCATTGTTCGTAGAGCGCTCAATTTCAAACCATGGTGTGTCAATCACTCTCTTGTCCGGTGCAATAACGCCTTTTGCATTCAGATTGAACTTGTCGCTTGATGTTAAGTTCGCCACTTGGTCGGGATCGGCGTTACCTGCCGATTCCGCGCTATAAGTGTGAGGAGCGGAGAACAGCCATGTGGTATTTACTGGCGAGAGAAAATTCGAGTCCTTCAGCGTCGTAGGGCGTCCGACGGTAATCGCTGAATAATAGGCTTCCGAATTTGCCGCTGGATAATAGCCCCAGGTTGTGTAGGCGACTCCCCCAGTCTGCGGATTTGTCACGGCCCGATTCAATTGCGTGAGCGCAGCGGTGACACCCGCATCGACGGCGAGCTGAGCTCGATAAATATTTGCTATACTTTTTGCTGTCGTCCGCTCAATAGACATGCTCTGCATGAACGCTACGACAATTGTGCTGAGAACCACGATGACTAACAGGGTCACGATGAGCGATGACGCCTGTTTTTTAGAGCGGGCTAAAAGACGTGTCATTTCTTGTCCTTCATAAGCACGCGGGTGGTAAATGTTTGTTCCCCCTGCTTGACCACGTTGGAAAGCGACCCTGAAGGGCTTGACCAGTCCGACTCTGATGTCAGTTTGCGGGCAGTATCCTGATTGAGGGCAGTAATAGAAATCTCCATTAAGTCGGGCGGTGCTCCGTAAAGTGCGGCATTGTAGGTCATGCAGTTGCCGTTGGTATCCACATGGTAGGGGGTGACGCGGAAGGATTTCACATTGCGAGCCATGAGATCGGTCCGGTCTCCGGTGACGGGTCCGGTCTGGTAGAGGGCGGTTGGCCCATTGAGGAGATTGGAATATGTGCCATCGC
>CAMASH010000034.1 GCA_945860745.1 Chthoniobacter flavus
AAATGCGCGATTAGCTCAGCGGTAGAGCGCTTGCTTCACACGCAAGAAGTCGCAGGTTCGAACCCTGCATCGCGCACCAGTTTTTAAGACCAGCCGTTCGCTTGCAAATCCCGATAAATAGGGGATCAGCGGGCTTTTCGTTTCCCGAAAAAAGGCATGGGAAATGATGGGCAAAGCCGGCATTCCCGGTACCCGCTGCCCCCCCAGTCGAGGGCAACGCCCGGGATGATGGTTGGTCTATCCGCCGCGCCCTGAGGGGAGCAATCTCACCGTGCACTCCGGTCCTTCAGGGCTTCGCGGATTTGTCTCAGCTCACCTTTCAAAGATATCCTGACGATGACAAGCGGTTGTGCCAGCCGCTCCTCCAACCCGGGTGTTACGGTTCGGTTATCCAAGGCCACCGACGCCTGCACCAGCCGCACTTCTGCAACCTGGTCTCATTTCTCAGGGCGGCACCCTGGGCTTCGGGATCGCGGCACCTTGGGTGCTTCACAGACGCACGAATGGAACGTGCAGGACACGCCCTAAATCTCGACCTGCTTGCCGATCTCGATGGTGCGGTTGCTGGGGAGGTGGAAAAATTGGGCGGCGTTCTGGGCGTTTTTGGCCATGGCGATGAAGACGTTTTCGCGCATCCGGGGGAGTCCGTTGTTGGAACGCACCAGAGTTTCGCGTCCAAGGAAGAAGGTGCTTTTTTCAATGTCGATGGCGAGGCCCTGCTTGGCGGCTTGGGCGACGACGGCCTGGATGGTGGGGATTTCCATGAAACCGAAGCTGGCGTTGATCTGGAAAAAGCCCTCGGGCAGCGGACTGATCGTGAGTTTGGTGGCGTCCGCGACGTAGGGGACGCGGGCGGAGAGAATGGTGAGGACGATGTTGCGTTCGTGCAGGACGTGGTTGTGGGTGAGGTTATAGGAAAGCGAGTTGGGCGTGATATCGGGGGAGGAGGAGAGGAAGATGGCGGTGCCTTTGACGCGGTGGGGGTTGAGGGCGGGGTCGAGCACGCCGGACATGGCGATGGAATCGACGAAGCAGGGCAGGGTGAGGGCGTTGCCCATCTGGCTGCGGATGTAGGTGCGGCCGATTTTCCAGGTGGTCATCATGTAGAAGATGGCGATGCCGATGCAGAGGGGGAGCCAGCCGCCGTGGGTGACTTCGAGCATGTTGGAAGCGAAGAAGGCGGTTTCGATGGCGAGGAAGACGGCGCTGACGGTGAGGGCGCGAGGGCGGCTCCAGCCCCATTGCTTCTGGGTGACGACGAAGAAGAGGCAGGTGGTGGCCATCATGGTCATGGTGACGGCGATGCCGTAGGCGGCGGCGAGGGCGGAGCTGGAGCGGAAGCTGAGGACGAGGGCGATGCAGGCGGCGGCGAGGGCCCAGTTGATGGCCGGGATGTACACCCGCCCGGAGGTTTCGTGGCTGGTATAGCGGATCTGGATGCGGGGAAGATAGCCCATCTGCATGGCGGCGGTGGTGAGGGAAAAGACGCCCGAGATGAGCCCTTGGGAGGCGATCACGCCAGCCATGGTGGCGAGAAGGACGAGCGGCAGGGTGGCCCATTCGGGGACGAGGAGGAAGAAGGGGTTGATATGGGCGCCGGGATGAGAGAGGACGAGGGCGCCCTGGCCGAGGTAATTTAATACGAGGGCGGGGAGGGCGATGAAATTCCAGGCGGTGCGGATGGGAATACGGCCGAAGTGGCCCATGTCGGCGTAGAGGGTTTCCGCGCCGGTGACGGCGAGGACGACGCTGCCGAGGACGATGGTGGAAGTGCGGGGGTGGTCGATGAGGTAGTCGAGTCCGCTCAGGGGATTGAAGGCGGCAAGGACAGCGGGGTGGTAAATGATCTGGAGCAGACCGAGGAACCCGATGACGATAAACCAGAGGAGGACGATGGGACCGAAGGCCTTGCCGATGAAGTTTGTGCCGAAGCGTTGGACCGAGAACAAGGCGGCCAGGATAAGGACGGCGAGGGGCACGACGGCTTGGCTGAAAGCGGGGGAGATGACCTTGAGGCCCTCGACGGCGGAGACGACGGAGATGGCGGGGGTGATGACGCCGTCGCCGTAGAGCAAGGCCGCGCCGAAAACACCGATGGCGCCCATGAGGAGGACGGGTTTGGCGAGCTGGGTGCCGGTGGATTGGGCGGGGAAGGCGAGGTTGAGCAGGGCGAGGATGCCGCCTTCGCCATGGTTGTCGGCCCGCAGGACGAGGGCGACATATTTGATGGAAACGACGATGATGAGAGCCCAGAGGATGAGGGAAAGGATGCCGATGGTGGCAGTGGACGGGTCGACCTCGCCGCTGTGGTGGAGGCATTCTTTGAAGGCGTAGAGCGGGCTGGTGCCGATGTCGCCGAAGACCACCCCGAGCGCTCCGAGAATGAGGGCGGCCTTATGTTTTCCGGTGGGTTCGGCTGGTGCAGACATTCTTTTTGACAACTGTGCGCGCTTGTTCTGCCACTCCGCGCGGAGTTGGGCCATGAAAAAGCGCAGGGAGGATGGTGCGGAGTCTTCCTTCCACCTCCACGGGAACCTAAACTCTCCGGGCCGAGGAGAGTGGAGGTTCAGGTTCCCGTTTAGGTGGAGCTGGAGCGGGGCGCATCTCTGAAAGCTGCCACAACCGAAAGCGAGCGCGCTTCGCGCGGATCGGGACGAACACGGCGACACCGCGCCGTGGCGACGAAATCAATGCCCTTCCTCGCTTTGGGCCCGCGGGAGCCGCCCCGCTGGGCCGGGCCACTTCTTTTGCTTTTGCAACTTTCGGAGATGCGCCCGGTGGAGAGTCTTTTCCGTGCCAAAGCTTGCCAAGTAACGGCGGAGACGGTTTTCTGGAGTCTGAAAATTTACCAAGATATTATGAGTCTAGATATTCCCTCTCTCGAATTGGCCGCCCGCGATGCGCGGGGTCTGGCCATGGACGCGGTGACAAAATCGAAATCCGGCCATCTTGGTCTGCCCCTGGGCGCGGCGGAGATCGGGGCGGTGCTGTATGGCCATGCGCTGAGCCACAATCCGGATGAGCCCCGCTGGCTGAACCGCGACCGGTTCATTCTCTCGGCCGGGCATGGCAGCATGTTTCTTTATGGATGGCTGCATTTGTCGGGCTATGCGTTGTCGATCGAGGAGGTTTCCAACTTCCGGCAACTGCACAGCATCACGCCGGGGCATCCGGAGTTTCACGAGACGCCGGGCGTCGAGGCCACGACGGGGCCGCTGGGGCAGGGGGTCTCCAACGGGGTCGGCTATGCCATCTCGGCCAAAATGAGCGAGGCGCGGTTCAACACGCCGGAGCACACGATTTTTGATCATCACATTGTGGTGCTGGCGGGTGACGGCTGCCTGCAGGAGGGCATTTCGCAGGAGGCGGCTGCGTTGGCGGCGCATCTGCAGCTCGATAACCTGATTTTGTTTTACGATTCCAACAACGTCACTCTGGACGCCATGGCGCCGGTGACGCAGAGCGAGGATACGGGAGCGCGGTTCAAGGCCTACGGCTGGGACGTGCAGGAGATTGATGGGAATGATCTCCGGGAAGTGCTGGCGGCGTTTGAGAAAGCCAGAGCGGCGACGAGCGGGAAGCCCCAGTTCGTCATTGCGAAAACGGTCATTGGCAAGGGCATCCCCGAGGTGAGCGGCACGAACAAGGCGCACGGCGAGGCCGGGGTGAAGTATGTGGCCGAGGCGCGCAAGGCGCTGGGGCTGCCGGAGCAGACCTTTTTTGTCGCGCCGGAAACGAAAGTGTATTTCGCCAAGCACAAGGAGTCGCTCAAGGCGGCTTATGCAAAATGGGAGGCGACCTACCAGGCCTGGCGGGCCGGCAACGGCGACCTGGCCGCGGAGCTGGATGCGGCGGTGGCGGGCAAGGTGCCGGATTTGTTGAAGGTGATTCCGAAATTTGACCCGGCGGCGAACATCGCCACGCGCAAGGCGGGCAGCGATGTGCTCCAGCCTCTGGCGGCGGCCATGCCATTGCTCATCTCGGGCAGCGCGGATCTGCACGGTTCGACGCTGAACTACATCAAGGACGGCGGGGATTTCACCCCGAAGAACCGCGAGGGCCGCAATTTGCATTTCGGCATTCGCGAACATGCCATGTGCGGCTTGATGAATGGCATCGCCTATGACGGCATCTTCCGTCCGAGCGGCGCGACGTTTTTGGTTTTCAGCGATTACGGACGGCCTTCCATCCGCATCGCGGCGCTTTCGCATTTGCCGGTCGTCTACATTTTCACCCACGATTCGGTGGGCGTGGGCGAGGATGGTCCGACCCATGAGCCGGTCGAAACCGTGGCGGCTTTGCGGGCGATTCCCGGACTGGACGTCATCCGTCCGGCGGATCCCGAGGAAACGGCGGGGGCCTTTGCGGCGGCGTTTGAGAAAACGGATGGGCCGACCATGCTGGTGCTCTCGCGGCAGAATCTGCCGACTATGAATGACATTCCGGTCGAGACGCGGCGTGCGGGGGTTTTCCAAGGGGGCTATATTGCGAAGAAGGAGACGGCCACGCTGGACCTGATCCTTCTTGGCACGGGCAGCGAATTGCAACATGCGTTGAAGGCGGCGGAAGACCTCGGGCCTGGGACGCGGGTGGTTTCGCTGCCGTGTTTTGAGCGGTTTGAGCGCCAGGACGCGGCCTATCAGGAAAGTGTGCTGCCGAAGGCGGTGCGCAAGCGCGTGTCCATCGAGGCGGGCGTTTCCGATCCGTGGTTCCGTTATGTCGGACTGGATGGCAAGGTAATCGGAATTGACCGCTTCGGCCTTAGCGCACCGGGACCCACGGTGATGAAGGAGCTGGGCATCACGGCGGAGGCCGTGGTGGCGGCGGCGAAGTCGCTGTAAGTGGAGGCAAACGCGCGGGTGATGTCCGCTGAGTATGGGCACCGGCGAAGCGGTGCCCTCCATTTGCAATAAGGACCACTTGGGTCACATTAACTCTCCATGTCGTTGCAGAAATTCGATCCTGAAGAAATCCGGCGGAAGTCGGCGGAGTTCGAGGCCGCCACGCTGGAGGAAATCTTGCGCTGGGCGTGGGAGACCCATGGCACGCGCGCGGCCATCGGGACAAGTTTCCAAGGGGCGGGGTTGGTGGTAATGCACACGGCCAGCAAGGCGGGGCTGGGGTTTCCGGCCTTCACCCTGGACACCGGGTTGCTTTTTCCGGAGACGCTGGAGCTGAAAGCGACGATCGAGAAACTCCTTGGCCTCACGATTGAATCGCTGAAGCCGGATCAGTCAGTCGATGAGCAGGCGGCGGAACACGGGCCCGAGCTGTGGAAACGGAAGCCGGATTTGTGCTGCACCTTGCGCAAGGTGCTGCCCCTGCAAAAAAGACTCGGCGGGTTGGACGTCTGGATCACAGGCTTGCGCCGTCAGCAATCGGAGGGGCGCGAGAGGACACAGATCGCGGAGCTGTATCATTTCGACGTCTTGCGCGACCGCTGTATTCTCAAGCTGAATCCGATGGCGAATTGGTCGCGGGATCAGGTGCAGGACTATCTGCGGGAGCACAACATCCCGACGAATCCGCTGGCATCAAGGGGATATCGCTCGATCGGCTGCGTGCCGTGCACACGAGCGGTGGGAGAGGGAGATGACGAGCGGGCGGGGCGTTGGACGGGATTCGACAAGGGCGAGTGTGGCATCCACACCTTCCTGGGCGCGAGCATTTAGGGAGCACGTGGAACGGACAACGGGACGGCCGGGCGTTTTTTGCACAGGCCGGCCAGATAGGCCGCCAGCAAACCGAGGGTGGTGCCGCCGAGATCGAGAAAGACATCCACGATGGAAGCGCCGCGCGATTTCATGAAAAACTGGATGACCTCACTGCCTGCGGCGAAGACGATGGCGATGGCAAAGACAAAGCTTATGGCCCGAAGGTTGCGGTGCTTGAGGGGCGGCTTGACCGTGCGGTGGGCCCGGAGAACGAGAACGGCCAGAATGGCAAACTGTACGACGTGGATCGTCTTGCGCAGATTGAGGTTGATTTTGTAAATCTCGGGCTCGGTGATTTTCGGGTTGATCCGCAGCAGCCAGGGCCGGATGAGCCGGTAGGAATTGCTGGTCGATCCCGCGTCGGTGGACGCAAAAATGATGATTCCCATCCAAATCAGGGCGGGCATCCATCGTTTCGCGAAAAGAGAAAAATCTTCCAAGGCGTTTGTCATGCGGTTATGAAACACCCCGTGTCAACATTTTACGCTGGAACCGGTCACGCCGGGAGCGGGCGCGGCGAATGACGATGAATTCTCTTGTGCAGAGCCTCTTATTTCGTTCTTCCGTCAGGACCGATTTGCGGCTGGCCGCAATCCTTGCCGCCCTCGGTGCGGTGATGGTCCTCATGGCCTCGTGCCGCACGGCCGCCCCGGAGATTGACCTTGATCTGGATCTGCCCCAAACCAGCCAGACTTATTTGCTGCGGGTGGGGGACATCGTGCAGGTGGATGTCTTTCAGGAACCGGTCATGACGACCCGGCAACGCGTCCAGGGGGACGGGACCATTTCCGTCGGCCTGATCGGGCGGGTCGCCGTGTTGGGGGAAAGTGTGGAGGTGGCCGCGGACAAAATCGCGAAGCTTCTGGATAAAAAATATCTGGTCAATCCGCAGGTCAGCGTGACCGTGCTGGCGTACTCGCCGCGCCGCTACACGGTGTGGGGTCAGGTGCAGCGACCGGGAAGTTACGTCATTCCGCCGGAGCAAAACGTTTCCCTGCCCGAAGCCATCGCCACGGCGGGGGGAAATTCCGATATCGGGAACTTGAAACAGGTGGTGGTGAGCCGGAAAATCAAGGGCGAGATCGTGCGGATGCGCCTCAACGCGCTCGCCCCTCAATCGCAGACTTTCCTTATCCACGAGGGCGATGTGATTTTCGTCAAGGAGACGATTTTTTGATGGCCTTTGCTGACGAGAGTTCCGGGGACGTTTTCTCATCCGGCGGCGGGCCGGCGGCTTTTGATGTCAAAAAGCTGCTGGAGACACTGCGGAAATTCTACTGGATTTTCGCCTGCACTGTCGCGCTGGGGCTCGGGCTTTCGTTCCTCTACCTGAAGACGTCCAAGCCGCTCTATAGTTCGACGGCCGAGATCAAGATCGAGCGCCGCTCCACCACGCAGTCGGTTTCGATGACGGGCGGCGCCATGGCTTACGAGGGGGCCACGACCCCGGAGGATCTCAAGACGATTGAGCAGAGCTTCATCAGTCCGATGCTGATGCGGCGGGTGATCGCCAAGCTGGATCTGACCATGGTGGATAATTTTGTCGGGAGCGGACGGCCTGCGGCGGGAGTATCGGAGGGGGAACTGGTGGGCTACCTGCTGGGCAACAGCAAGGTGGCTCTCGTTCCGGATACGCGGCTGATCCAGATCTCGTTTCAGAGCCGGGATCCCGCGCAGGCGGAACTGGTGGCCAATGCCATCGTGGAAGAGGGCATTGCCTACGATCGCGAGCAGCGCATTGAGGCGGTCAGCGTGAATGTGAAATATCTTCAGAGCGAGGCGGAGAAACAGGAGTCCAACCTGAAAAAATCCGAGGAGGTTTTGAATGATTACACGGAGAAGCTGGGCATCGTTTCAATTGATGGTGAGTCCAACATCGTCGAGGTCCAGCTGCGGGATTTGAACTCCCGGCATACCGCGATCAAATCCGAGCGGCTCAAACTCGAAAGCGACTACGAGCAGATCGAGGCGTGTTTGAATGAACCGGAGAAGCTCCTCGACATCGAGAGTATCCGCAAGGTTCCCGCGGTGGAGCGGCTTTATGCCCGGGCGGGCGAATTGCGTGGACAGCTGGTCAAACTGGCCCAGCGGTATCGGCCGGAAAATCCGCTCATGATTCAAACCCAGACGGAACTCCGCGAGGTCGAAACCACGCTTAAGCAGGAGATCCTCCAGGCTCCCAAGAGTATCGAGGTGGCCCTCGCCGCCGTGAAGATGAACGAGCAAAGCATTGCCCGGGCGGAGGAGAAGCAGGAGCAGAACGTCATCGCGGTCAAAAAACTGGCCATTGATTACAAGGTCTATCAGCGCCAGATCGACGCCTATAAACTTGCCTACGAGGCCACCCTGAAACGGCTCAACGAAGAAACCTCGCAGGCCCGCAGCCAGCCGGTGCTCCTGCAAATGGTGGACCCGGCAGGTCCCGGATTTCAGATCAGCGTGATGCCGCCCCGGATTTTCATGACAGGAATCGTCGCCGGCGTGATGTTGGGTGCGGGCTTGATCGTGTTGATGATGCAATTGGACTCGAGCATCAAGTCGGTCGAGGATGCCGAGTCCGCCCTCCGCCTGTCGGTTCTCGCGGCCGTCCCCGTATATGCGCCTCCCTCGCAGGAGGAGGATGCGCCCGGGCCGAATGTGCTGAAAAGATGGATTGATGCCGGTCTGCCCATCCTCAAGCGGGGCATGGAGGCGGCCCGCACGCGCGGCCGCAGCGAGGATGTGCTGGCCCGGCCCGACCTCGCGAACAGCCCGCTCATCAACGACAAGTTCTCTCACGCCGCCGAGGCGTTCCGGACGCTCCGGGCCTCCATCCAAATCATGGATGCCAACGCGCGGAGCAATCTGGTTCTGGTCACCAGCCCCTTGCCGGGGGAGGGAAAATCCTTCTGCGCTCTGAATCTCAGTGTGGCCATGGCCAACAGCGGACAGCGCACGCTCCTGGTGGATGCGCAATTGCGCAAACCTGTGATCGAGGAACGCGTTTTCGGCACCAAGGACCATCGGGGTCTGGCCGACTACCTCCAGGGCGAGGTGGCGTTCTCGAGCATCATCCGCGCCACCCCCGTGCCCAACCTGGATGTGGTCACGGCGGGGACTCCTTATTCGCTTCCGGCCGAGATTCTTTCCCGCCAGCGGTTTCAGGAGTTTCTGGCCGAAGCCCAGCCCAACTACGACCGCGTCATTTTTGATTCGGCCTCGATCACGCCGGTCAGTGACACCTTGTCGTTCGCGCGCTTTTTTCCTGTGGTATGCCTGGTGCTGCGGGCCAACTCTCCGAAGGCGGCCGCGAGTGTTTCCTGGTGGTAATCCCGCAAATGGATGTCCCGACTTGAGAGATAGTCGGCGTTGCCATTAGTGGCACCGACGATGACGGGGAGTCCGCAGGCTTGCGCCTCCGCCACCGAGGAGCCGAAGTTTTCCTCCTCGCTGGGTTGAATGAGGACATCATGAGCGTGCAGGGCGGCGGGAACTTGCTCGCGCGGGAGGGACCGTATCCAGGTGAGTCTGGCGGGGCAGGCAAACGCTTCGATCAACCGTTCGTAGCCCGGAACAAATCCCACCCCGCCGATGATGGTCACCACCAGGTCAACTCCTTTGCGGATGGCCGCGGCGGCGCCGTCAAGAAAGAGGTCGAGCCGTTTGCGCGGGATGATCCGGCCCAGCCACAGGCAGCGCAAGGCAGGGACCTGCGCCGCTTTGTCCGGAACTTGGAACATCGCGAGATCGATCGGGTAGGGGACTTGGTGGATCCTCTTTTCGGCGATGCCGTAGAGATGAGCGAGCGTCCGGCCCGATTGGTGGCTTCCGATAATGAATTGGTCGGTGTGACGAAAAGGAGGAAGGCCGCAGCGGGACAACCGGTATTGCGCGAGCAGACGCCATCGCCAGGCCTTCACGATTCCCGCCAACCGCGCAATCTCGCCGAAGCGATTGATCACCGAGCGCGCATCGGTTCCCGGCGGACCCTGGGCAAAACTGACGGTGGGAGTTCCCGCAATGCTCCCCTGCGCGTAATCCCCGAGCCAGAGGCAGAGATCGAATTTGCGGCGGGCATTCTCCTCGTTGATCCGCCGGACGAGCAGACGGTTGTAGGTGGACGCGTCAACGATTCCCGCAAGCTTCCCGGCTACGGGCGTGCGGGCCAGAACCGCCCGGGTGCGGTCGGCCAGATGGTTGTCCACATTGGTGAAAGTGAAACGTCCCTGTCCGCCCGCCGCCGGACGCGGATCAACGAATGACGCCTTGGAAAAGAAATGCACTTCGCACCCGCGCTCCAGCAACGCGCGCAGGAGCAGGGCGTTGGCACTGGCCACACTTCCCGCCTGACCGGAGACAAAGCCTGTGACCGCGATACGCATGCGTTCAGTTTTTTGATCCCGCGAGGACTTTGATCGAGGAAACCGCGAGGCGCGCGGCACACTTGACTCCTTTGATGGTGGGAATCTTCCACCGGAAATACGGCGACAGGAACCACCGCCATCCCACGTCCGGCCGGCCAATCGTGGCGGCATTGGCAATGCCAAAGAAGATGTGGTGACGGATGCTGGTCAGCATGTCGGGCGTCAAATCGGAAGGATCAAGGCTGGCGAGAAGATGCGTCATTCGCTGATAGGAATTGTCCGCGCGGGCGCTGCGTGATTCGGACAGTGCGGTCAGGCGAACGGTCGCGGTGTGTTCGTTGACGAAGACCATCGGACGCCGCAGCCGGCCCAGTCGCAGTCCGAAGTAGTAATCCACGGCCGACCCGGCGCATCCCCGGTCGTCATAGCCCACGGCACAGGCGGTTTTGGTTTCGATCAGAAATCCGTTGTTCGGAAACATGGAAACGGCGCAGGCAAAAAATCCCTCGACGATTCCCGCCCGATCCGGAGTCCGGAAATACGCTTGATTCACCTCCTCAGAGACCCGATCAAGAAGAGTGCCGTTTTCTGCGGTGATATATTGAAGCCCGAAAGCCGCCACCGCTTGGGGGTTTTTTTCCAGGGCGGAACTGAGAATCTCGGTGCAGCGCGGAAGAACGGGATCGTCGTCGTGCAGGTGAAGAATATGCGAGCTGCGGACCTCGCGATACAAGGCATCAACATTCTTTGCCTCCCGCAAAGGTGGTTTGTTGTGAAAATAACGAATGGGGACCGGGCTCTCCGGGGCGAGAACATCCAAGGCCAGACGCTCCGTCTCATCGTCCGGCGAGTCGTCGCCGATCAGGATCTCGTCGGGCAACCGGGTCTGGGCCCAAACGGATTCCACCGTCTCCCGCAAAAAGCCCGGCCTCCGATACGTTGGAATGATGACGCAGACGGTCATGAGATGGAGCTTCGGGCGTTCTTCGCCGCGCGGAAGGTCCCGGCGAGTTTTTCCGTCCGATGAGGATCCCTTCTCAGGCAGAGCCGGAGATACTGAACGAGACCCGGCGCCGTGGGCGAACCGACCAAAAGCGACCAGGCCAGGTGGGCCCGCCGGCGCCAGGCTCCGGCGCGCGTGGTGACCACATGATGCTCGTTCCAAACCATGTCGTAGAGACCGTCCGCCGAGAAACGTCCGCGGTGGATCTGATCATCGTCATGGCGCGGTGCGATGTGATGGATGACCTGGAGAGCCGGATCGTAGCCCACGGAAAATCCGCGGTTTTTCACATCGAGACACAGGGCAAGTTCCCAATGGACCTGGGCACCTTTTCCGCGCAGGTGGCGGGCGAATCCGATTTCCCGGAGGAGCGGGCCGCGAATGGCCGCATTGCACCCCTTCACGAGATCCACTTTCCGATAGGTGCCACCGCCGCGATGGTGATTGCCCAGGATGCGGCCATACCAGGTGAAAATTCCCACGCGGGTTAAGAGGGTTTCATGCTGACGAAGTTCCGGGTGATCCTGCAGCAAATCCCGTCCCCCCACAATGCCCAACCGGGGTTCGTTGGCAAAATGCCGTTCGATCTTTTCGAGCCAGTCCGGCAGGGGTTCGGCGTCGTCATCGAGCAGACAGACCACCTCGCCATCGGTCTTGGTCGCGGCGGCGTTCATGCTGGCAATGACGCCGGGTTCACTGGTTGATGCGATTTCCAGCGCGAGCGGGGCTGTGGCCAGAAATTCGAGGGTGGCCAGGTCGCTTTCACGAACACCCACCACGATCTGGTCGGCCGGGCGCTTCTGGCCGGCCAGACCCCGCAGGGCTTTCTCAAGATATTCCATCCGCTTGAAGGTGGGAATGATGACAGAGATCCGCATGGCTTAGAGTCCGAAGCGGGAAGGACCTTTTCCCTGTTTCACCTGCTCCACCCAGAATGGACTGCGCGGCGAGGTTCCGTATTTCCAGACCCAGGCGGGAAGCTGGACCATGGTGATGAGAAACTCCGCGAAAAAAATCCCCCCGGCCCGCAGATTCTCGGCGCTGGGTTTGCGGCCACGAAAGCGGGAAAAAATGACCAGGGCGATATGTTTGGGCAGACGCCAGAGAATCTGCCGGGTCGTGGCCCCGAAATCGAAGCTGCTGATGACGCGCGATTCCCAGCGCCGCGCCAGCTTGGCGGGTCTCGGAATCGGCCGGGACGGATGATCGACCGCGGCCCGCGGCACGAAGCGGAACGGAACACCGAGGGCGCGGAGGCGGGCGAAAAGCTCCATGTCTTCAAAGGCGATGCGGAAGCGTTCATCGAAACCGCCGGACCCGAGGAGGAGTTTGCGCGGGATCGCGAAATTGCAGGAGGGCGGGAGTTCGTGTTCCGCGGGATTGTGCGGGGCCTCCCAAAGCAGGGAGTCCTTTTTCTCATCTCCCCGGAGCACCGGCCCGGAAAGCACCCGATCGATGCCGGGGCCGCCATGTTGAATCTCCTCCAGATAACTCGCCAGCAGGGTTGGATGCGGCAAGCAGTCGTCATCCAGAAAAATCAACCAGCCATCCGGGGCCTGCCGTGCCCCGGCGTTGCGGTTGGCCCCGGGTCCGATGCGCGGACCGGCCTGACGCTTCACCGAAGGAAACTCCCCGCTCAGCATGGCGGCCGTTTCGGGTCCGTCGCTGTCATCGCAGACCAGCACCGCCACCGTTCCCTCACCGGGCAACTGGGGAAGGAGCAAAGCCAGGCCACGGCGCAAATCGGCCGGCCGGTTGCGCGTCGGAATAATGATGGTCGTGGGAAGTTTCATCTGCCCGCCAGCCCGAAGGCCGCTTGGTGGATCGCGAGGATTTTCTCCCAAGTAAGATGGGCTTTCTGAAATTGCAATCCCGCCTGCCCCATCCGCTGGCGCGCGGCGGGGTTATTCAGGAATTCTATGACGGTCCGCGCAATGCTTTCCGGCGTTTGCCCGGCCCAGAGGCCGGTTTCGCCGTTGTGAACCAGTTCGCGGGAGGCCGCGGCGGGGCCGCAGATGACCGGCTTGCCGTAACTCCAGGCCTCGACATAAACAATGCCAAAGGACTCGTGCGCAGAAGGAAGGCAGAAAACGTCGCACGCGGCCAGGGCGCCGGTCTTGTCAATTTCCTGCGGAATTCCCAAATCGCGGAAGGAATCGGCCGGCAACGCGTGAAGCGCTGCGGCGTATTCCTCGCCGCCCGGACCCGCCAGCAACACCACCGCTTGCGGGTGGACCGCGAGGACCTTTGGCCAGGCGCGCAGCAAAGCCGGGTAGCCTTTGCCTTCGTCTTTGCGGCCGAGAAACAGCACGACCGGCCGATGGCCGAGGTCGAGCTTCTTGCGCAGGCGGGGACCGTTCCCCTCATGGCCGCACATGGGAGGAAGTCCGCAGCGCACCACCTTGGCCGGATCGAGCCCACGCGTTTGCAGATGGACGGCTTCGCTGTCCGACTGACACATCACGGCATCCGCCTTGTTGAACAGCCGGAGGTCGATCCGGTCGTCGCCCCATTGGCCGGGATGCACCGCCGGCCAGATGGTGAATTTCGCCCCCGTGTCACGGGCGAGTGCGTGCAAAGCAAATCCCACAAAGTCCCATCCCGTGCCGACGAAATGCACGGCGGCATATCTTTGCCTTCGCCCCAGGGCGAGAGTGCGGAAATAGTGCCTCACAATCAATTTTTCCAACAGACCATGGGTCCACGGCCGCGAGGCCAGATTCATCCACAGTTTCGGCTCGGCCGCGATTTCATCGCAAAAGTATTCGACCCGTGCCAGTGAGCGGGATTCCAATTCCGCCCCGAGGCCGCGTTGGTAGCCGGCGAGGCCTCCGACCGCGGTCGGGGAAATCCGGGAAGCAATCAGAACGCCGGGCAAGCTCATCAGCCGACCTGGATCAACCGGACCGGCAGCACCACCGCACCGTCTTTTTCAAACTTGGGCGGATAGCCGGTTCCGTAGAAGTCGAGCGAGGGAACGACGAACTCACCCACAGGCGTTCGGTCCAGGCAGCACTTCCAGTTGGTTTCGTGAAAGCTCAGGCCGAGAAAGTACGTTCCCGCGCCCAGGCGTTCGGAGAGGGAGGTCAGCTCGAACTCGACCTGCAGTTCGCCGCTGCGCTGGCCGAATCGCAAACCGGTTGTCTCGGGACGCAGATAGCAAAGCTCGAAGCCGGCGGTCGTTTCGATGTGCACGCCGATGCCGGCCTCGGAGATGGGCCGGTCCAGTTGGAACTTGGCCCGCACGATCAGGGTTCCGAGTTTCTCCGTCTGGTGAAGTGAGGCGTTGACGAGAGACAGGCCCAGGGAACGATTGCTCGCGAGCGTGGATGGATCGCCCCTTCGTGGCGCATGCCCCGAATAGGCCGCCACGACTTCGGTGATCGGACCCCGCAGTTCGATGCGGCCTTGATCAAGCAGAATGCCGGTGGTGCAGAGGGCTTTGACGGAATGCATGGCGTGGCTGACAAAAAGCACCGTGCGTCCCTGCTGGGTGGAGACCTCCTGCATTTTGCCCAGGCACTTTTGTTGAAACTGCGCGTCACCCACGGCCAGCACCTCATCCACCACAAGAATCTCCGGCTCCAAATGGGCGGCCACCGCAAAGGCCAACCGCACATACATGCCGCTGGAATAGTGCTTCACCGGCGTGTCGAGAAACTTGGCCACCTCGGCGAACTGCACGATCTCGTCGAACTTCTTCCGGATCTCCGCCTGGGTCATGCCCAGGATGGCGCCGTTGAGGGAGATGTTCTCCCGGCCCGTCAGCTCGGGGTGAAAGCCGGTGCCGACTTCCAGCAGGCTGGCGATGCGGCCCTTGATGCCGATGCGGCCCTCGGTCGGCTCGGTGATGCGGCTGAGCATTTTCAACAAGGTGCTCTTGCCCGCGCCATTGCGTCCGATGATGCCGACGACCTCGCCGCGTTTGATGGAAAACGAAACATCCTTCACCGCCCAAAATTCATTCGGACCCTGCGGGGCTTTTTTGCCTTCCCCCCGCACCCAGCGCACCGGAGCCTTCACTAGATCCTCCACCGCGTGACGCAAACCGCCCGATCCCGCCTTGTTCTGGCCGAGGATGTATTTTTTCGAAAGCCCTTCGACGCTGATGACCGTTTCGCGACTCATGGCTAGACGATGTCCGCAAAGGACCGCTCGGTTTTGCGGAAGTAGGAGATGCCCACAACAAAAAACACCGCGGCCACCACCAGCGAGAGGCAGGTGCCGAGACTGAAGAACCGCGCGTCGCCCCCGATGATGGCCCAACGGAATCCCTCGATCACGCCGACCAGCGGGTTCAACGAATAAACCAGCAGCCACCCTTCTCCGAATTTCTGGCGGATGAGCTCGCTGCTATAGCCCACCGGACTCACGAACATTCCAAACTGGACGATAAACGGGATAATAAACCGGAAGTCGCGATAGCGCACACTCAGGGCTGTGATGAGCAGGCCGGGTCCGAGGGCGGCAAAAATGGCCAGCGCGATGAAGAGCGGCAAAGTGATAATCCGCCAGGTCGGCCAGAATTGATACCAGGTCATCAACCCCGCCAGAATGGCGAGCGAGATCATAAAATCCACCAGCGAGACAAAGATCGAACTGGCCGGGACGATCAGCCGCGGAAAGTACACCTTGGAAATCATGTTGGCGTTGTTGACCAGACTCTGACTGGCCGTCGAGACCGCGTTGGAAAAAAACTGCCAGGGCAGCATGGCGGCGCAAACCATGATGGCATAGGGCGCGGCGCCCAGCGAGGGCAGACCGGCCGCCTTGCCGAAAATCACCGTCATGATGAGGATGCTGACCAGTGGCTGAACCAGCGCCCAGGCCGCGCCGGCCACGGTTTGTTTGTAGCGGACGGCCACATCGCGCCAGGCCAGGATGAAAAGCAGTTCGCGGTAGCGCCAGAGATCGCGCCAGTAGTGCTTCTCGGTGTGTCCGGCCTCAATCCAGAGGTCGAAATCCTGGGCGGATTCGCTTGTCAATACTGAGTGGCTGGCTGCGCTAGACATTCGGTCCCGCGAAGTTTCAGAAGGCCATGGGCTTTGTCGAGGATTTTGCGGGGTGGTTCGACCGCGGATGGGTGGGAAAAGTTTTCACCGCAGATCACGCAGAAAGCGCAGAGGAGGAAAGAGGAGGGAGCCTCGCAGGGCTCTTTATCTGCGTCCCTCTGCGTGATCTGCGGTGGATTCTTCTTTTTTCGGGGTGCTTGTCCTTTACGGCGGCGAAAGTCCGGGTATTAGTCTCACGCCAAGAATGTCCGTCCCGTGGTTCACCTTCAGTTTTCCGGATTTTTCCTACGCCTTCCTGAGTGTGTTGCTGGAAGGGGTGCCGTTCATCTTGCTGGGCACGTTGCTTTCGGGGTTGATTGACCAGTTTCTGCCCTCGCGGGTGATGGTGCGGCTGCTGCCGCGCAATGCGTTTCTCGGCCTCTGCATGAGCGGGGCCATGGGGATCATTTTTCCCATGTGCGAATGCGGGGTGGTCCCGGTGATCCGGCGGCTGATGAACAAGGGGCTGCCGGTTTCCAACGCGGTGGCCTACATGCTGGCCGCTCCGATTGTGAATCCCATCGTGGCCCTGAGCACCTATGCGGCCTTCAAGGGGCAGAATGCTGTGGAGTTCACCGTGTTGCGGCTGGGGGTCGGCTATATCGTGGCCGTGCTGGCCGCCCTGGCCGTGAGCAATCTGGCCCTCACCTCCGTGGTAAAAACGGGTGTGCTTACGCTGACGAATCCCGAGTCCTCGGGCGGCGCGCCGGGGGGAGGGGTGCTGGGACGATTCTCGGCGGCCCTGCGGGTGGCGGCAACGGATTTTCTCGATGTGATGGTCTATTTTGTCTTCGGCGTGGCGGTGGCCTCGGTCTTCAGCACGGCGGTGAACCAGGAGGTGATCCTGCCCCTCGCGCTCAACGACTGGCTGGCCACGGCCTCGCTCATGGGCTTCGCCGCCCTTCTCTCGCTTTGCAGCACGTCGGATGCCTTTATTGCGGCCACCTTCATCGCCTTTCCCGGCGTGGCCAAACTGGCCTTCATGGTCTTTGGACCGATGATGGATTTGAAACTGCTCTTCATTTACAGTGCGGTCTTTAAGAAACGTTTCGTCATCGGTCTGGCGGTGGGGCTTTTCGTTTTGATCGGGCTCATTTGCGTGCGATTGAGTGTGATTGGAATATGACGGCGGGCTTTCAACGCTATGTCTCGGCGGGCATCCTCACGGTTTGGGGCGTGGTGTTGGCGTATTTTTGCTTTTCCGGCCGGGTCAGTTCTTATCTGCATCCGAGCTTCCATATTTGGACGGCGGCTTCGGGAGTCGTTCTGGTTCTGATGGCGGCGGGGGTGCTTTTTTTACCCATGGGGGAAGAAGCCCGGCATGCTCCGAGCCGCAAGAGGATCGGGGGTATGTTGTTCACGGCCCTGATTCTCATCGTGCCAGTGATCGTCACCACCATCGCCTCGCCCAGCCAGTTCGGTGCCGCAGTGGTGATGAACCGCGGCCTGGCCGACAGCATCGCCGATCTGCCCGGCTACACGCCATTCACCGAGCCGCCCCTGCCGACAGAGGACGGTTCCGTGCCGTCTGGCGAAATGCAAACGCAGCCGACCGCCAGCTATTTGCCGGTGAACGAGGCCGGGCAGATCAAGGCTCAGACCGTTGACCTGCTCTACGCCGCCCAGGAACCGACGATGCGGGAGGACTTTGAAAACAAGGAGGTTGAGCTCATCGGCCAGTTTATGCCCGCCAAGGCCAACAACCCCAAAGGCGACCGCTTCAACCTCGTGCGCATGTTCGTGATGTGCTGCGCGGCGGATGCGCGTCCCGTGGCGGTGACCATTCAGACCGCGAAACCCGAGAGCCTGCCGGAAATGAGCTGGATCAAAGTGACGGGACGGGCGACCTTTCCCGTCGAGGCTGGACGTCAGGTTCCCGTGGTGGTGGCGGACAGCGTCATTCCAACCGAACCGCCACCCGAGAGTTTTATTTATTGAAAAGCGGATTAACCAAAGTCATGGCCACGAAAGAACACAAAGATCACGAAAGAGGAGGAGCAGGTCAGGGCGTTTTATTTTTGCGTTCTTTGCGTTCTTTTGGGGCTAAAGTTTTTCTTCTGTTTTTTCTTTTGCCGCCGACCGCATGGGCCGGGGAATTCCGCGGGGCCTGGGTGGCCGCCGTCCACAACATCAATTTTCCCGCCGCGCAGGGACAATCCATCGAGGCCCAGAAAACGCAGATCCTCCGCATCCTCGAAACCGCCAAACGTTGCCGCCTCAACGCCCTGATGGTGCAGGTGCGGCCCGAGGGCGACGCCCTTTACGCCTCACGGTTCGAACCCTGGAGCCGTTTTCTCACCGGCACCCAGGGCGTGAATCCCGGCTACGATCCGCTGGCGTTTTTCATCAGTGAGGGCAAAAAACGCAGCATCGAGATCCATGCCTGGCTGAATCCCTACCGCGCCTCTGCCAGCTTTTCGAAAGCCAACGCGGCCAACCACGTCACCAAACGGTTCCCGCAATACACCTACAAGGTTGGCACGGTCCTGCTGATGGATCCCGGCGCGCCCGAGGTGCAGGATCATGTGGTCAATGTCGTGCGCGACATCATTTCGCGTTACGACGTGGCCGGGATTCATTTCGACGATTATTTTTATCCTTACCCGACGAATAGCGGATCGGTTTACTCCTTCCCGGACGAGGCCACGTTCCGCCAATACGGCGGCGGATTGTCCCGGGGCGACTGGCGCCGCAGCAATGTGAACACCCTCATCCGCAAAGTCAGTTCCGTGGTGCATTCGAAACCCGGAGCCAAATTCGGCGTGAGCCCGTTCGGTATTTATCAACCCGGCGTGCCGGCCGGAACCACCGCGGGGGTGGACATGTTCAACCAACTCTATGCCGACCCGCTTAAGTGGATGCGCGAAGGCTGGATCGATTACCTCTCGCCCCAGCTCTACTGGCGCGAAGGCGGACCCCAGAGTTTCTCCCTGCTCTTGCGCTGGTGGCGCAGTCCGCAGGCCAACCCCCGCGGCGTGGCCATCTGGCCCGGCATCGCGGTGGACCGTCTCGGGTCCCACGGCTGGCAAAGCGGCGAGATCGGCGGTCAGCTTCAGTTGGAAAAATCCCTCGGCCCGCGCGGCCAGGGAGGATTCATCCTTTGGAATATCAAAGCCCTGCAAAATGGCACCAAGGGTGTCGATGCCGTGGTGGCGGGAAATTGATGCGGGTTGCCCTCCTGCTGCTCGCTCTGGCTTTTTCCGCGCAGGCGGAATGGCGCGTGGCCAAACCCGGCTGGGAATACGTCTTCCCGTCCGACCACGGCAGCCACCCCGGATTCAAAACCGAATGGTGGTATTTCACCGGCAACCTTACCGCCAAGGACGGCCGCGCCTTCGGCTATCAGCTCACGTTTTTCCGTCAGGGCATTCTCTCCGGCGATGAGGACATCATCGCTCTTTCGCGCTTCGTCACCCGCGATGTGAAGTTTGCCCACTTCACCGTGAGCGATCTTGCCACCGGGAAATTTCATTTTTTCCAAAAACTTTCCCGCGGTGCGTATGGTGAGGCGGGTTTTGGAGCACCCGCGTCCCCGCGGTCGGCGAACGACAGGGAGGTCGTCCCTCCCTCGGCAAAACAACTCGTCTGGATCGACGATTGGTCCTGCGAACTCGCCGGAGAAAACACCTTCCGCCTCCGCGCCGCCAAGGACGAGATCGCGCTCGACCTGAAGCTGGCTTCCACCAAACCTCCCGTCATCCATGGCGCCAACGGCCTGAGCCAGAAGGCCGCCGGCGAGGGGAGGGCTTCCCATTATTACTCGCTCACGCGGATGGCCAGCGATGGCACTTTGCGCCTCGGCCACGAGGAATTCGCCGTGACCGGACTGAGCTGGTTCGACCACGAATGGGCCACCAACCAACTCGCGGAAAATCAGATCGGTTGGGACTGGTTCAGCCTGCAATTCGATGACGGCAGCGAACTCATGCTTTTCCAACTCCGCACCAAGGACGGCACCCGCGACGCTTTTTCCTCCGGCACCTTCATTGACGCGAAAGGCCGGACCACGTCTATCACCAATACGGACTTCACCCTCGAACCGGGCGAAACCTGGAAAAGTCCGGAAACCGGCGGCCGCTACCCCACCGCCTGGCACCTCGCCATCCCGCGGCTTGGTCTCGACCTCGACCTCCGCGCGGCTTTGAAGGATCAGGAACTCCGCCTCAAGCCTGTCGTTTATTGGGAAGGTGCCGTGCGCGCCACCGGCATGGTCCATGGGCAAGCCCTCAGAGGCTCAGGCTACCTCGAAATGACCGGCTACGCCGGACCCATCGCCGGGATGCAGGCCGGACAGTGAATGCGAGTGGTTTTGGCAAGGCTGTCGCCATCCCGCTCTGTCGGGGTGTTCATTCGACGCCCCAACGGAGTGGGGCGGCTACAGGAAAACTTGTTTCTACTCGGCAAGTTCCGCCGTGTTTACTATTTCCCAACTGACACGCTCTTCCGTGAAGGAACTCCTGATGAATAGTCTGAGTTTTGGGGCTGACCTGTGAAGACTCTTTCGAACTGGTGACCGCGAACCCTGACCCGCGAATGACGAAACCGACATTCTCCCTCACTCACCAAGACCCGCGGTTGATTGAGATGGTCGGGAAGACGGATCATAAAATTCTTGGCATTTGGGCGAAGGAGTGTGCGGAGTGCGTCTTTCCCTATTTCGAGAACGACCACCACCGCGATTCGCGTCCCCGGCAGGCTCTCGAGGTTCTGCAAGCGTGGATAGACACGGGAGTGTTTCGCATGGCGGAGATTCGCAAGGCTTGGCTCGATTCCCATGCGGCGGCGAGGGAAGTCGGCGAAGACAACCCGGCACGTTCCGCCATCTATGCCCTCCAGGCGATCCACCGCGCCTCCCATCCTGCTCAGGTCGAAGCCTTGATGGGCGGCAGCGCGATTGGCAATATCGGCGCTTGGTGGAGTTGAATGCAGCGGACGGGGTGGAACCCGCCCCTCCCGAGTGCAGGACAAATTCTTTCAAGGAAATTCCCCAAAGGGGATAGAATCCCAAAGCCCAAGGTTGCGAGGCACGAGCTACCTTGGGTATTGTTTCAGACGCGTTCAACCCCGCCGGGGTTGTATCCCGTTTTCCCATGTCCCAGTCGTTATTATCAGGATGAGTTTCGGGCGTTTCTGATAAAGCACGGGATGGCTTTTGATGAGCGGTACGTTTGGGATTGAGGCAACCCTTTCAGGGTAGGCCGATTGAATGCTATAGACCCAGGGTGGCTTCGCGACCCTGGGCTAGAGGATGCAGCCACGTTGTGGCTGGATGTCTTGGGCGGTTTCTACCTAGACAATCTCCACGCCGGGGAAGTCCTGACCGAGAATTTGTTTTGATGGCGTTTTCAGCCAGTTGTCCAAGAGGGAGGCGTAGACCTGCCGGAAGTCGATCTTGTGCTTCACGTCTCCGTCGACCAGATCGGCGAGGTCGGGCGGGGTGCCGTGCAATCCCGCTTTGAGAGTGTCGCCGAAGAGAAACATGGGGGCGGCCGCGCCGTGGTCGGTGCCTTTGCTGCCGTTCTCGGCTACGCGGCGGCCAAACTCGCTGAAGGCGAGAACCGTCACGCGGTCGGAGAGTTTTTGTTTGCGCAGGTCGTCGAGGAAGGCCGTGGTGCTTTGGCTGAAATCGGTGAGCAGTCGGGCGTGGTTGCCGAGTTGATCGGCGTGGGTGTCGTAGCCGCCTTGGGTGATGTAGTAAACGCGGGTGGGGAAATTGCCGGCGATGAGGCGGGCGACCATCTGGAGCTGGCTGGCGAGCTGGCCAGCGGGGTATTTGCCGCGGTTTTTTTCGTGTTTGAGGATACTGCGGATGGAGTCGCCGGAGACGACGGCGTTCATGGCGGTATGACGGAGGAAATCAATCGTTTCCGGTTCGCTGCCGGTGATGCCGCCGCTGGCGGGTGCCCCGGACATCATGCCGCTACCGCCCGGTTGATTGATTTTCTCGAAGATGCGTTCCTGCACGGAGGCGAGGGTGGAGGTCTCGCCGCTGGGGTTCCACTGGAAGGTTTTGGGGTCGTTGAGGGCGAGGCCGACGTTGGCGTGGTTGCGGAAGGCCTGGGGCATGACCTTGCCGAGGCTGACGCCGATCTCGCCGGGAAGTTTGTGGGGGTCGAGGCCGCGACATTTGGCGTCGAAGTAGCGGCCGAGCCAGCCTTCCATGACCCGCGGTTTGGTGTCGTCGCCGCCGGTGTGCCAGATCTCCATGGAACGGAAATGTGAGCGGTTGGGGTTCGGGTAGCCGACGTTTTGCACGATGGCCATGTGGCCGGCGTCGTATTCGTTTTTGAAGCCGGTGAGAGAAGGATGGAGGCCGATTGTGTCGGTGAGCTTGAGAGTCTGGTCGCCGGTCAGGCGCAGGGTGGGGCGGGCTTTGGCGTAAAAGTCGTCCGCGAAAGGGATGACGGTGTTGAGCCCGTCGTTGCCGCCGCTGAGTTGGACGACGACGAGGATGCGGGCATCGCGGGCCGCCCCGGTGGCCGCCGCTGTGCGGGTGATGAAGGCCGGGGCGAAGGCGCTGGCGGCCAGGAGGCCGGCGCCCTTGAGGCCGGTGGCGAGAAATTCGCGGCGGGTGCGGAGGAACATCGGAGTTAATTTAGCACAATTGATAGTCCGGGCTGCTCATGATGAGGTGGACCAGGCCGCGGGCGCGTTCGTCGAAATTGGTATCTTGCAAACTCATGGAGCGGGATCCGCCGGCCCCATCGGTGGTGGCAAGCTGGACAAGGGCGTCCCGCAATTCGCGGGAGGGTTCACGCTGGAGGAATTGCTGAATGTAGTAGTCCACGATGTCCCTGGCCGTGAGCATGCGGCGGCTGGCGCCGGATTGTTCGATCTGATACTTCGGTGACCAATTGACGGCGGCGGGGTTTCGCTGGGTCTCCATGAATTCGCGGCGGTTGGTGGTGCGGTCCGCGGTGCGGTCGTAGGTTTTGAACTCGTCGGGACTTACGCCGTGCATGAGAAAATTGGCGAAGTTATAGCGAACGAGGAGGGTGTTCGAGTTGATCCAATCCGCCCCGCCGGGCCAACCGTTCACATCAGGCGGAAAGAAGAGGTCCTGACCCATCACCCGCAGGGCACCGAGAATAAGTTCGTCGGGCGGAAGCCGGGTTCGCATGGCCTTGAGCGCGCCGATGGCCAGCAGAACGGGGCTCTTCACCACGGAGTTGGTGGCGCGTTCGGAATAGAAAAGTTGCGAGCGGAAAAGGGTATGGAGGAGTTGTTTGAGATTGTAACCGCTGGAGCGGTAGAGGTCGGCGACAGGCGTGATCATCTCCGGATCGGGCTGGGTGCAGACGAAGTATTCCAGGAGTTTTTTCGCCAGGAATTTCGCGGTGGCAGGCTGCAGGCAAATGATGCGAAGAATGTCCGGTCCGTCGAACTGTCCCGTCTGACCGAGGAAGGTTTTTTCGCCGGAGTCATGGGCTTGTTCCCGGAACTTGAACGTCCAATCGTCGCGTTCCACGCTGTAGCCGGTGAGGGCGCGGGCGGATTCCTTCACATCATTTTCGGTGTAGTGACCGACGCCGGTGGAGAAAAGCTCCATGAGTTCGCGGGCGAAGTTTTCGTTGGGCTGGCCGCGGTGGCTGGAGGCGTTGTCAAGCCAGACGAGCATGGCCGGATCGCGGATAAGGGCGTTGAGTTGCTCGAGAAACGGACTGACCGCCAGTTCGCGGAAGGTCTGGTTTTGCCGCCAAATGGGATAGGTGCGATCGATCTTGTCCTCGAAGCTGGTGGCAAAATGCGAATGCCAGAAAAGGGTAAGTTTCTCTTCGAGCGGATGAACGCTAACGTTCGAGGGTGAACTGGCGAGCATGCGGTTGAGCCACCAGAGCTTGAGATCGCGGATGCGTTGGCGTTCGAGGTTGTCGCGAATGCTGCGTTCCTTTTGACGGGTCTCCTCGTCGGGCAGGGCGCGGATGCGATCTTCAAAGGCCTTGTTGGTTTCTTCCGGCAGAATGGCGCACGGGGGGGCGGGAAGATTCGTCGAAGGGGGGAAATTGACCAGGCGGTCCACCGCGCCATCAAGGCCGAGACCCGCCAGCTCCTGTGCCTGTTCCCATGTTCCGCCGAACCCGGCCCGCCACAGCAGATGCGCGGCCGCATGGGGGGTAAAGTCCCGGGCGGGAAGGGGGGGGAGCTGGCCCATGCCTTACCGTATGTCGCGGGGGGAAATGCCGCAACTCCGCACTTCCGTCTGGTGCCAGGCCAAGACGTCCCGATCGAGCCGGGGATTCCTGACTAGAGCGGTTTCAGAAAAGCTGTAGCCGCGCCCGTGAGGGCGTGGGGGGGGGGGAGGCTCCCCCTCATGGCGGAGGCCACCGTCTCACGACGGCGGCTACGACATAGTTTAAACCGCTCTAGTTGACGACCGTAACCGGCGTGCCAAGCGGGGCGTTGGCCCAATAAATCTTCACCAACTTCTCCGGCATTCGGATGCAGCCATGGCTGTCGGGAACTCCGGGCAGAAAGCCCTGGTGCATCCCGACGCCGCTATTGGTCAGACGCATGAAGTAGGGCATGCTGGCGCCGACAAACTTTGTGCCGGGCGGTGGGATATCCTTTTTGGCATCGACGTTTTTGACCACGACGGCACCGGAGCCATCCACAAAATCACCGTAGAGATTCGAGTGATGGTCGATATTCTTTTGAATGATGGTGTAGTTGCCCGCCGGAGTGCCGAAGCCCTCGCGTCCGCTGGAAATGGCCGAGACCCCAACCAGTTTTCCGCCTCTGTAAAAGGAGGCGGTTTGTTTGGAGAGGTTGATCACCATGGAAGGCGCACCGGCCGTGCCATCGCCGTCCCAGTAGGATTTTTTCAGGGCAAGGCTTTCCTTGGTGGAAGGGTCAATGATGGTGTTGCCGGTGCCGAGGTATTTCACGCCCGAACTGTTGAGGCGGGTATCGTAATTGGCGCAGGCTCCCAGCAGCAATGTGACGGTGGCGGCGGTGAAACGGAAAATGTGGCGGCCCAAATGGCTCATGGCCGTGTAAAAAAGCAGGCTTTGCGAAAACGTCAAGCTGGCAGCGGGCCGGAATCCCATCCCGGCATGCGATGGCGGTTTTGCTGCGCCACTTGCACAGCGCGGGGTTGTTTGCTAAGGCACTAGCTTCCATGCCCACTTACGAATACGAATGCGCGAAATGCCGAAAGACGTTTGAGATCTTCCAGTCCATGAAGGATGAACTGCTCAAGACCTGCCCGAACAAAAAATGCAAGGGCAAGGTGAAGCGCCTGATCGGCACGGGCGCGGGGTTGATTTTTAAGGGCAGCGGATTCTACATCACGGACTACCGCAGCGAGGGCTACAAGCAGGCGGCGAAGAAGGATTCCGGGGCGTCATCCGGTGGGGAAGCCGCGCCATCCGGCGGGGGGGAGAAAAGCAAGCCGGCCGAGACACCCAAGCCCAAGGCCAAACCCGCCAAGGAATGAGTGCGCTGAAATGCTCCCAGTGTAGTCATGAGAATGATACCACGCGGGTTTTTTGCCAGAATTGCGGAATGCGGCTGGAACGCCCGGAGGGCACCCAGGCCACCATTTCCGGCAACACCCCGGTGATGGGTCGCGCGGTCCCTCCGAAAAAAGGATTCTCCCTCGCTCTCGGAACGTTGCTGGGCGGTTTAAGAGGAAATTTCCTCCGTCTTTTGCGCACGATCCTTACCACGGCGATCCTCGCAGCCGTTCTCGCTGCCTTGATCCAGATGAGCCGTAAACCGGACGGCATCCCGGCGGCGGAACCGGCCAACGAGGCTCAGGCCACCAAGCTCTTCCAAGGCATCAAGGCCTTTGCTGAGACGGTGTATCCCCGCGCGTTGGATGTGAGCCAGGCCCAGGCAAACAATTATCTGGCCGCCCGCATCGTCCCGGATGCCGCAGCGGAAGGGGGATCCGTCCTCAGCGCGAGATTCGAGCGCGCGTTTGTCGTGATCGGGCAGGGAGAGTTGCAGTTTTTCGTCCAGCAAAAGCTCTTCGGCTGGCCGGTCTTCATTTATCTGATCGCCAAGCCGGAACCGGGCCAGGATGAGGTCAGCGGTGCGGCCACCACCACGTTGCGGGTCACGGGAGGGGGGATCGGTCGCATCCGTTTCGAGAGCCGCCTGGTTCCGATCCTGGAAAAAAATCTCGCATCGGTCATGGCCTTGACCGCCGATGCCACCGGGATCTTGCAGCGGGCCAGCTCCGTGACATTCACCCCGGGCGTGGCCAAGCTGAGTTGGTCGGGATCGAAAGCGCCCGGACGCTGATGCGGCCGGGACTGTTCCTCGCCGGGGTCTTTCTGGCCACGGCGGCGTTCGCTCAGAACCAGCCGAAGATTGCGCCGACTCCCGCCCCGCTGCAGCGCTCCACCAGCGTTTCCAAGCAGTTCGTGATTTATTACAACGACGGCACCGTGCGGTCAAGGCTGGCCCGGAAGACCGAGGATTTGAAGCAGGAATGGCTCCGGCGCCTCCGGCTGAAGGATGAATGGAGAGCTCCCATCATTGTGCAGATTGTTTCCACCCGTCTGCCGGATGCGCCGCGTCTCCGCACCTCTGTGCATGAGAGCGACGGGGGCGAAATGAAAGTGCAGATTGACGTGTTTGATCCCTCGTCGTTGAAAGGCCCCGAGTTTGACCTCGAAGTCTATCGCGCCCTGGCGCTCGAATACGCCTATCGCAAGACCCCGCCCAAGGCCGGTAAACCAGTCACGCAGCCGCCGGCCTGGCTTTTGGAGGGTCTCCACGAGGACAGCGCGACGCGCGACGAGGGCATTCCCTCCGGTCTTTTTGAGATGCTGGTGCGCAGCGGCCCGCCGCCCAGGCTTGAGGCGTTTTTGAAGATCCGGCCCGAATCCCTCGACGCGACCTCGCGGGCGGTTTACCGGGCGCAGGCGATGGCCCTGCTGCGGGCCTTGCTCGCTCTGCCCGGCGGGCCCGGTCATTTGGCGGACTACCTCGCCGGACTGCCCGGTGTCAATCCGGCGGATGCCGGGAAGTTGTTGCAAAAGTTCCCCGCCCTCGCCGCCCAGCCCGGCAACCTCTCGAAGATGTGGACCCTCAGCCTGGCCGATGCCTCAGCCTCGGACCGGAGCAAACCTTTCGGCATGGCGGAAACGCAAAGGCAACTGGCCCTCTTGCTTGATTTTTCCACGCCCGAGGATCCGAAAAAACCCGAGGCAGGAAATGTGACCGGACCCGAAGCCCTGCAAGCTTTGGCCCGGAGCGGACCGGGCCGCTATATTCTCAAACAGAAAACCGAGGATCTCTTGCGCCTGGAATTGCGGGCCCACCCGATCATGCGGCCGATTGCGGAGGAGTATCGCATCATTGCCGCCGAGTTGACGGTTAAGCCGGGACGGAATCTGGAGAAACGCATCCGCAAAAACATGGAACTTCAACAAGCCGTGGTGCAGCGGGCCGGTGCCATCGAGGATTATCTGAACTGGTTCGAGGCTTCGCAACTGACCACGCCGAGCCGCGAATTTGACGTGACGTTGGGGGCCCCGGGCACGTTCGAGCCGTTTAAACGCAACGACGCCATCAGCCGCCAGTTGGACGATCTGGAGTCGCGGGGATGGTGAGTCTTGCTGAGCGCTTGCAGGAATGCGCCTCATCGGTATTTTAAGACGATGTTTCTTCTTACCCGCCGGGAACAAATGCTGGTGGCCATCGTGCTTGCGGCCTTCGCCACTGGTTTGGGCGTCAGGCAATGGCGCGCCAATCAGGCTCTGGCTCACCTCAGCGCGGAGGGACGGCGGTAATCTTCATGCAGACGATCGGATTTCAGGAAGCGGTTGAAAAAATCGGGGCGGAAGATCCGCGGTATCACGCCGAGGCCTACACCTTTTTGCGGGACGCGCTGGATGCCACCCTCAAACGGCGGAAGAAATCCAAGAAGGATGTCCCGTCTCATGTCAGCGCCGCCGAGCTTCTCGAGGGATTCCGGCTTCACGCCCTGCAGGAATGCGGGCCCATGGCCATCACGGTGTTCGAGTACTGGGGGGTCCGCTCCTGCGAGGATATCGGCAACATGGTCTTCAATCTGGTTCGCATCGGCGTCTTCGGCAAGACCGACGAAGACACGCTGGAAAGCTTTCGTGAGGGCTATGATTTTCCGGAGGCCTTTGTGCAGCCCTTCCAGCCGGAACCGCGAAGTTTGAGCGAAACCGGGCCCGGCATTGTCGGAAGGGAAGCATGAAGCCGTTTTTTTTCGTTCTCTTCTCCCTTATGATGATTGCCCCCGCGCCCGCGAAAGACTCCCGTACTTCGAACGACACCCCGGTTCTTCCCGAAAGCAAGGCGCAGGTTTTCACCCTGGAGAACGGCCTCACCATCATTGTGGAGGAAGATCGCAGCGCATCCGTGGCCAGCGTGCAGGCCTGGTGCGGGACCGGCAGTATCCAGGAGGGCAAATGGCTGGGCGCCGGCCTTTCGCACATTCTCGAGCACATGCTTTTCAAGGGCACAGAGAAACGCAAAGGCGGCGAGATTGCCAAGCAGGTGCAGGATCGCGGCGGCTACATCAATGCCTACACCAGTTTTGACCGGACGGTGTATTGGATTGACGTTCCGGCGGACGGCGCGGCCGAAGCGGTGGAGATCCTGGCGGATTCGATGCAAAATTCCACGCTGCCCGAGGACGAATACGTCAAGGAACAGGAGGTGATCCGGCGCGAGTTTGCCATGGGGTTCGACGATCCGGGCCGGCAGAGTTCGCAACTCATGCTCAACACGGTTTTCTCGGAGAGCCCGTTCCGCAATCCCGTCATCGGCTATCTCGACGTGTACAATCAACTCACGCGCAATGATGTAATGGAGTATTACAAGGCGCGCTATGTGCCCAACAATCTGACCTTCGTCATCGTGGGTGACGTCAATGCCCAAGAAATCCGCGCGCAGCTTGAGGAGGCTTTTAAAAATCAGCCCCGCAAGGCTCTGGAGCCGGTCTTTATCCCCAGCGAACCCGAACAAATCGGCCGCCGCCAGATGCACAAGGAGTTTCCCACCGAACTCACCCGCCTTTCGCTGGCCTGGCGGGTGCCCGGGCAGTCGCATCCGGACATCCCGGCCCTGGACCTGCTGGGCAGCGTGCTGGGTTCGGGCCGCAGTTCGATTCTCAATCAGCAAATCCGCGAGAAGTTGCAACTGGCCCATGACATTGATGCCGGGGTTTTCTCCCTCCAGACGGACGGTGTGTTCGTGATCGATGCGGTCTGCGATCCCGACAAACGGGAGGCCGTGGAAAAAGAGGCCCTCGCTTTGGTGGAGAAAATCAAGACGGGCGGGGTCACCCGGGCCGAACTCGACAAGGCGCGCCGTTCCATGCTGGCCAGCCAGATCAAGAGCCTCGGCACGATGCGCGGCAAGGCCTCCGATCTGGGTTCAAGCTGGCTGATGGCGCGGAATCCGGGTTTCAGCAAGGATTACCTGGAGGCCATCGCCCGCGTCACCACGGCGGATTTGCAGCGCGTGGCCCGCGAATATCTGCGCCAGGACCGCCTCAACGTCACCTCGTTGAACCCCATGGGTTCGCTCACGAAGAAAGACGAAAACAACGTTGAGGCGGAAAAGACCGATGTGAAAAAGTTCACCCTCTCGAATGGGTTGCGTCTGCTCGTTCGCGAAAATGCCAAGCTGCCGGTCGTCTCCCTCACGGCGGCGTTCCGCGGTGGACTGCTGGCGGAAACGCCGGAGACCAACGGCATTACCAAACTTCTTTCGCGTGCCATGCTGAAAGGCACCAGAACCCGCAGCGCTGCGCAAATCGCCGAACAAATTGAGAGCGCCGGAGGCGGGATCGGAGCCGACAGCGGTTACAACAGCTTCAACGTCTCGGTCGAGGTCATGAAACCGGATCTGGTCCTCGGACTCGACCTTCTGGCCGACGTGCTGAAAAATCCGTCCTTCCCCGCGGCCGAAGTTGAACTTGAGAAAAAAGCCCAACTCGCCGCCATCAAAGCCGAGGATGAGCAAATCACCGCCGTGGCCAGAAACACCGCGCGGGAAAAACTTTTCGGCACGCATCCCTACGCCCTGCGTAACCTCGGCCGCCCCGCTTCGGTCGCCAAACTGACGCCTCAGGATCTCCAAACCTTCTCCCAGGAGTATGTCACCGCCAAGAACGGCGTCATTGCCGTCTTCGGCGACGTCAAGGCGGACGAGGTTCTCAAGCTGGTGGAGAAGCAACTGGGTTCCTTGCCCTCCGGAGAACTCGCCCTCACTTCACCCCGGCAGCCGGCCGCGCTCACCGCCGCCGTCAACGCGGTGGAGGAACGGGACAAACAACAGGCTGTCGTCATGGTCGGTTATCCCGGCGTGGATGTCCTCAGTCCGGACCGCTCGACCCTGGAGCTCATCAGCGAGGCTTCCAACGATCTGGGTTCGCGCTTTTTTGACCGCATCCGCGAGAAGCTCGGACTGGCCTATTTTGTCGGCTCCGGAAACTTCAACGGACTGGCTCCGGGGTGCTTTGTTTTCTATCTCGGGACCGATCCCAAAAAAGTCGAGCGGGTCACGGCCGAGTTCAACGACGAGATCAGCAAGCTGGCGAAGGGGGGCCTCACGACCGGGGAACTGGCCCGGGCCAAGAAAAAACTGCTGGGTTCCGAGGCCATCCGCAATCAAAGCAATTCCGCCTTCGCCGCCAGTATCGCCATTGATGAACTCATCGGCCTCGGCTTCGACAATTACCTCAAGCGGAAAGACCAAGTCGAGGCCGTGACGCTGGAAGATGCCCGCCGCGTGGCCGGAAAATATTTCGATATTCCCACGCGGGTCGAAGTGATCGTCCGCCCGCCCGACAAGACCGCTGCGGCGCAAACGCCGGTTCCGCAATCCTGACCCATGGCCGAAGTCCAAGCCTCAACCCATTCAGGCGAAACGGCCCAGCGCTTCGTCGAGTTTGTCATGATGCAGGCCCGCCAGGCTTCGCTCTTCCTGGGAGAGTTGCCCAATCCGCAGACCGGGCAGTCGGAGGTCCATCTCGAACCCGCCAAACTTTTCATCGATCACCTGGAAATGATCCGGGAGAAAACCCGTGGCAATCTTTCCCATCAAGAGGAAGAGATTCTCAACAATGTCCTGGCGGATTTGCAGGTCAAATACGGAGAGGCCGCGCGAAGTAAAGCGAACCCCACGTAGCCGCCGTCGTGAGACGGTGGCCGGTCTGGAGGGATGCAGGCCCTTGCATCCCACTACAATTTCTCCGAAACAACCCGGAAGACATCCGTGTTGTCCTTGAAGCCCTCGAGAAACTCCGAGCCGGGGCCTGATCCGACGATGATGCCATCCTCGGCAATGCCCACTGCCGCGGGGGTCGGAAAAGCGGAGGGCTCGTTGGGGGGCGCCGAAACGGGGCTATCCGATGCCGGCCCGGAATCCTTTCGCGAACCCGGTCCGGTGGACCAGGTGAGGGAGGGAATTCCCTGGGAATTAATCCCGACCACGGCCACACCCCGGTCGTTGCGGAAGGGATAGCCGTTCAGTTTCAAGCCGCCGATGCTTTGTTTTCCCGCGACAAGAATAAGGGCATTTTCCCCGGCGAAAGCCGTGGCCGCGGCTACGGCATTGTCCAAAGCGAGCAACTCGCGCAGCATCCGCTCGCCTTCGTTCTGCGTGGCGGCTTTGCCAACCAGTCCGGCATCCACGATGAGGAGATATCCTTTGCGGTTGAACTGAAGAAGCTGAATGGCCTGCTGGACCATCTCCGCCAGCGAGGGCTGGGAACCGGCGGACTCAATCTGATCGACAAACGCGAGGTTTCCCGCGGAAAAAATTCCCAGCAACTTTGGGGCTCTCCAAGACGGGGTGTTGACCAGCTCCGATTTGTTCCGGGCGATGTCATAGCCTTTGCCGCGCATTTCCAGCATGAGGTCGCGTCCGTCCTTGCGGCGTCCGTCCTTGTGTTCGGGCAAAAAATCCGCTTCCCCACCGCCCAGGATCACATCGAGATTCGAGGTATCCGCAAGCTGGGCGGCAATACTCAAAGAATCATGAGGGTCGCCGGTTTTTGCATAGAAAACCCCCGGGGTCGTGTCCGAGATCGATGCGTTCGAAACGAGACCGACGGCGCGGCTCTGGCTGCGGGCGAGGTCGATCAAATTGACCAGCGGTTTTCCGGACGAATCCACTCCGACCGAGCGGTTGTTGACTTTGCGGCCTGTGGCGATGGCGGTGACGGACGCCGCCGTGTCGCTCACGGCAAAGTCATTGGCCTGAGTGGTGAGAAGACCGAGGTGCGGAAACTTCTCCAGATGGAGCCGGTTGTCCGAGCCGCCCTCGTAAATCCGCGCGGCCGTGAGCGCCGAGGTGGAAAGATTGTCGGTCAGGAAAAGAATGATCGCGAACGGCTTTTGCACCACCCAATTGACATAGAAAAGAAATCCCCCGGCCACGAAGGCGAGGAGGCAGACGAGGGCGATGAAGCGGTTACGGACTCTGTTGCTCATGAAAAACGAACGGCTGCATATCCATCACAACCGGACCGATCGCGCAAGTGCGCGTCTTTTTTCGATTGCGGAAAATCCGGCGCGCGGCGATATTGACCCAGCTAAATACTCGATGGTGTAACGGTAACACAGTGCCCTTTGGAGGCATTATTCATGGTTCGAATCCATGTCGGGTAGCCATTCTCTATCAACGACTTACGACGAGCATGCCCAAGAGTATGCCCGAGCTCCTGTCAAAAGTCGCCTTTTTTCACCTGAAGCCGTCTTCTGAAAGACTTCCATAAAACCGTCAATTATGTCCCAAAACCGCTTCACCGACCCCCTCAATGGCGGGTTTCAAGATGTTTGAGGATCTTGGGACGCTGGGCCTTTCGGATGTGCTGACGTTTGCGAGGTCGAAGGGATGGCTGGAGCAGGCGGAGCTTGCGCTGGAGGATATGCCCTTCGATCTGGCGGCGGTGAAGAAGGTGGGCGGGCTGGATGGAATCTTGCATTGGCCGGTGCGCATCCGCCAGCAGTGGCTGGATGATGGGAAGGTGGTGCGGGAGCTGGCGGACAAGGTGGAGGACCCGCTGAAATGAAAGACCGGCTTTGCAAGACGGCGATGACGCGGGCGCGGTGCAGGCTGACGGGTATCCCGCTCTATCCCGGCGGCCAAGTCATGGGCCTACCACCGAGGACGTGGACATGCAGGTGGGGCACGGTCTCCCCGCCATCGGGTCCGTGGTTGATGACCACGCGGAATCCGCTTTCGGCCACTCCTTCCGCTTT
>CAMASH010000035.1 GCA_945860745.1 Chthoniobacter flavus
AAGATTATCCTCTCGATCATTTGTGAGAATCGGCGGCTCATTCGGTGGCGGGGTTGCCAGTCCTTTGAAGCTGGCCGCTTCCAATAGCTCACGAATGCGGGCAGCTTCTTTTTCGTCAACACTCAAGGGCCGCCACTGGTCAATGTCCAGGGCGACAGCTTCAAGATTGAGATGCGCTTCCGGGTCATGGGACAAAAAGCAGAGACGGCAAACGTCCTTGCCGGACTTGTCCAAGAGGAGCCCATGCACTTCCTCGAAGTATCGTTCCGCCGCTTGGAATGCTTCCAGGTGTCCTGTGCCATCCTCAGCCACCGGGACGCGCAACGCTCCCTTGATGCCGTTCCCGGAGGGACTCCGAAAGGCAATGACAACGTGCGGGTCGGCAGTGAGTTCCCCCCATGCGTCCGTCATTCCCGCGTCTGTGAGCTTGTCCACATCCACGGAAAGAAGCCCGGAGTGCTCTTCTAATGAATCCGCGTTTCGCTCAAAAAAGGAACCGGACAAAGTGACGGCCGGCAAGGTGCGCTTGATGGAATCAAACTTTTTCTTTCGTCCGCCCGCGAGGTGCTCCCTCGCTCCCTTTATCTTTGCTTTGATGTCCGGCTCCGGGTTCCTCACCATTTCCGCCAGTTGGGAAATCGTGACGGCAGGCCCGCAGGCAGTATCCTTCGCACTTGGAAAAGTGCTAATCGTCGGGTCAGTGTTCATTTGTTCCTTCCGTTCCGCCCTCATCAAAGGATTCAAGGGCGATTCGCGCCCGTGATGCGCGTAACGCGAGGGTCAAGAGTTCTTGCAGGGGGGCGTCCAGTGAGTCACTGAACTGCAATAAAGCCTTTGCATAAGCCTTGATCGGCCCGCCGGCTTCCGGCCATCGGTCGCCTATGTTGCAGGTAACTTCGTGCAGCAGCTCAAACTGCCGGTGACAGGCCGCGCGAGCGTGTAGGTCGGTTTTCATGACCGCGCCTCCCTTGCCAAGCCAAGGCCAGGGGAAAAGGATTGCAAAGGCAATGGCCCCCGATAGATTGCTCCCAGTCGAAGATTCAGAAGGCCCGGCAAGTTCGCAGCTTCCGGGCTTCTTCGTGTCCGGGGGCCTGTGTCAGGCGGGGCGATCATACAGCAAACCTTTCCAGGTATGCCGCCAGATCCTCCGGGCGAACACGGACGCACCGTGCGGAAAGTCGAATGACTTTGAGCCGCCCAGCAGCAATTTGTTTTTCAAGAAACCGGCGCGATGTGGCGGTTTGTTTTGCTGCCTCGCTTAACTTAAAAGCGGTGCAGCCCAATACTTCATTTCTAGCCATGTGGACACAACTCCTTCGTGTCCCGATTTGCATGGCTGGTCCGCTCGGAAATTGCAGACTTACTTAGTGTTCACCCTTTCGAGTCAGGATTTCAGACTCCCTCGGTCACTTGCTCATGCAAGGCCAAGTTCGCATTGCCCACCGATCCTGTGATCCCCGGCGACTAAACCGCCTTCAACCGTCGCAAAGTTACGCACGGATGGGCGTATCGTCAAGTTCTTAAGAACAGGAACGCACAAAGCCTTCTAGTAGCCTCTTCTCGGCGGCTAAAAGTTTTGCCGCTTTGTTGGTGAGTTTGGTCTCGGAGTGCGCCCCCGCGAGCCGCTTTTCAATCTCATCAATTTTAGCCTTTGCTTGAGCCACGGCAGCAGCGTCTTTCGCTGTCTGATCCTCTAAAACGGTTGGCACCCTGAAAGTTAGGATTTCCTCGACGCTTCTCTTCTTCATCGTGCTCAATCCACCTCAAGCCCGGCGCGGATTTGCGCCGCGCGCGAAATGCGGGATTCTTCCAGGGTGGCAGGGCGTGCGCCGAATTCGGTCAGGATGGAATCGAATTCCTCGACGGTCATCAACGGGCCGGTCAACCGCCCGGCGCGTTCAGTGCGCGAGGAAGTCGGCAGGCTGGATTGATTCATCGCCGGATATGCGCCCACTGCCGTTTTTCTTCGGCGGTGAGTTCCCTTGCGCCGTACTCCTTGGCTATCCGGTCAAACTCCTTTGCAGTCATGAGCGAACCTTTCAACCGCCCGGTGCGCTCAGTGTGCGAGGAAGTCGGCGAGGTAGGCGTTTGCATTTTCCTTAAGGTCGCGGATGGCATATCGAAAGGCGTGGTTATAGTTCAAGGTAGGCATGATGAGCTTCCCCCGCAAGCCTTCCCTGCGTCCGAGAACGTCACGATGCGCAAAACCATGCGCGGTGTCGTAACGAGTGATGTCCTGCCATTTTCCATCGAGAGAGACGATCAGCACGGCAGCGAATGAGGTCACTTTTCCGGCCACCGTGACGCGTCGGAGAATCAAGGCGAAATCACCAAAGGGGATGGTCCATTCTTTTTCTGGCATGGGTCAGGCGGCCTTGGACGGGAAGGTGGTCACGTTCTCCGCGCTCTCTGGCAGGATGGCAAAGAACTTGGCCGCCGCATCCGGCTTGACGATCTCCGCATAGTGTCGCTGGACGATGCCGGGCGAGTTGCCCGCCTCAGTCGCCACGCGGGGAAGGTCGCGCGTCTTGGCGAGGCGATAGGAAATTGCGGAATGCCTCAGGGCATTGTCCGGCCAGTCCCGTAAATCCTTCCTTGGCTTGCCCGTTGCCGGATTTGTCTGCGCGGCCTTGACGACGGCGCGGGTTGAGAAAAACGGCCCGAATCCCGCCTTGATGCGGGCGAGGTTCCAAAGATTCCGCGCCTCCTCTCCTTTCGGCCAGATGCGCCCGGACGATTTCGCCAAGGGGGACAGCCATTGCACGGCATTTTCTGGAATCTCCACCGTGCGCCGACTTGATGTTTTCGCAACATGCGCGCCCACGGTGATAATCTTGCCAGCAAGGTCAACCTGCCGCCAGTCCAGACGGGCAATCTCGGCCTGCCTTAGCCCGCAGAACATCCCCAGGACAACACCCGGCAGGATTGCGTCGTCGCAGGAGGCGAGCAGGTTCGCGGCATCAGCCGGGGAGAGGATGCCCGGTGCGGATGGCACGACCTTGAACGTCATGGCCTCCGTGACGGGGTTGTCGGTCGAAAGTTTGCGCGACTCGCACCAAGAGAAGAACGTGTGAAGAATCGTCCGGTATCCGGTCGCCGTCTGCGCGGACAATCCCAGCCCGGCAAGAAATGTGTCCACATGGGAAGTCTGAACCTGAGCCGTCGTCATGGACTCCGGCAGGCTGGCGAGGAAACGGGCCAGCCGGGTGCGCAAGTCCGTCAAATGCCTTTCGCTGGTTCCTTCACTCTTCTTGCTCGCGCGAAAGTGCTTCACGGCGGTTTTGAGCGGCAAGCCGCCTTCGACCCTTGAAAGGTGCGCCCGGAGAAACCTGGCCGCGTCCACGATGCTTTTCCCGGTTCCCTGCAAAATCTCCACCGCGCGGGCGGCATCCGTCCGGGTCCGGTCGTCAATCATGGCCGCTTGCCCGAATTGCGCCAACTGAACCTTGGCCCGCTCAAAGAAGATGCGGGCATCCTCCCGGTCCTTGAAGGTCTTGCGGATTCTGCCACCCCCCGGTGCCGGGGTGGTGACTTGCCAGAAGGTTTGCCCCTTGACCTTAACGCGGCGGGGAAGAGTGAGCTTTGTTTGTTTCATGGCGAACCGTTGCGAACAACCACGCAAATATGCGCAAAACGGCAAGTATTCGGCAAGTAAAATCTTACCTAGTCTGTTGGCCTACGGTCTTCTAAACCGATGGTCGCTGGTTCGATCCCAGCCGGGCGCGCCATTGCTGGACGGCGGGGATGTGATCTGGTAGTCTCTGACCATTATGAAAGCTGTTCTCGTCCTCCTCGTCGCCGTGGTTGGAGGTGTTTACGCTGGAGACGGTGGCGTGTCGCCAAGCCCGGTCGCTCCCCAGACTTTGGTTCGCCGGATTTCGCCGGAGGTTTTGCAGGGGATCAAGGATCTGGCCGTGTTCAATAACCCGGGCAGTCCGCGGGAACAGGTGGACGCGGTGACCGAGGGAGTCGAGGCCTATTTTGCGTTGAAAAGGATTCCCAACAATCCGGCCAAGCACCAGGCGGCGGTGCAGTTTCCCTACGATTTTCCCAAGCAGCTCTTTCTGGCCCAGAGAGGATATCTGGCCCTGCGGAGCACCGGTGGGGTGCCGCCGCGCTATTGGTAGACCGTCTTGTCGTCGAAGGTTTTGCTCTCCGTGACAGGCAGCGGGCGCGCCTCACGGTCGAGTTCCTGGAAGAAGCAACTCCCGTAGCCGGTGTGGCAGGCCCCGCCGGTTTGCCGGATCTCAAAGAGGAGGACATCGCGGTCGCAATCGACAAACCAGCGCACGACCTGCTGGGTGTGGCCGCTGGTTTCGCCTTTGAGCCAGAGTTTTTTCCGGGACCGGCTCCAGTAGTGCATGAGACCGGTTTCGAGGGTTTTTTGCAGGGCTTCGCGGTTCATCCAGGCAAACATCAGGACGCGTCCGCCGGGGGTGCCGGCATCCGGAGCTTGCTGGACGATGGCGGGGATGAGATCGTCGGCAGTGAATTTGAAGTCGAGTTCCACAGTTGCAGAAGTGCTGACAGTGGGATAATCCGAAACCTCGCGTGAAACAACCTAAAGTCCCCAACGTGGCCGCACCGGTCGCGGCAGCACCCGCCCCGCCCCCGGCTCCGCGCGGTCCGCGGTTCCGGTATTTTTCCAATCCGCCGTCCACCCTGACGGTGCGGCTGGGGGATTTGACCGGCGGGATTCCGTCCGGGATCCGCGCCGTGGAGTTCGATCCTGAGCGCCGGATCGAGGTGTCCTGCGCGGAGATCTTCAACGGGCCCGTGCCGAAGATTTCGCTCTCGCGGCTGGCCGGGATCGCGCCGGAATGTTTCCAAACCCAGAATTTTTCCGAAGCGCAGATCGAGATTCCCGCCGCGAAGCTGGCTCCGGCGTATCAGTTGATCACGGCCAGCGAAGTGATTGACGAGCCGGTGGTGGTCGAGGAGGAACTCGCCGTCTTCGCCCCGCCGGAAGAAACGCCGCCGGCGCCGGAAATTTTCGCGCCTGTCACGATACCGCCCGTCGAAAACACGGTCTCTCCGGTCGAACCTCCACCCCCGCAGGAAATCCGCAAACCCGCCACCGGGCCTGATGCGGAGGAGGAAGTTTCCGCGGCCGAACGGACCCCGGCGGTCGATCCCGTTGCGGTGGTCCCCATTCCACCGGTCGAACCCCCGACGCCGGCGGGTCCCGGCGTTTTGCGCAAACCCTTTTTCCCGGTCCTGAAGGCACAGACGGCGCCGATCGAGCCGGTGCCACCAGCGCTTGGGGCGGTGGAAGCTCCGCCCCCACCCCCGCCGGCCGTGGCTCCGCGCGCGGCGGCCATTCCGCAAACCCGGCGGTCCTTTTCCCTTCTCCCGATTTTCCGGCGCAAGGAAGCCGAACCGGAAAAAGCGGACATTTCCGTTCCGCCCACGCCGCGGGCGCGAGTGGAAATTCCCAAACCCAAGGTTCCGTTGTCCCCGCTGGTGCCGCCGGTTTCTCCTCCCGTGGTGGGGGAAAAGATTTCCGGGCCCGGGCCCGTTCTCCCCCCGCCCCCGCCTTTTTCCGCTGCGGAGGAGCCCCCCGCGGGGAAATCCCCCGGGATTCTCCCGGTGGAGGCGGAGGCCTCTCCGGCTGCGGAGGAGGCGCCGCCGATCAGCAAAGCCCCGGAACCCCCGCCCTCCGAGGCGGTGCTGGTCGAGACCGAGCATTTGCCCGTGGTGGGTGGAAAAACTTCCCTGGAGATTCCCAACCAGGACGCCTTGCAGGCGATCTTTATGACGGAGGAATTTCTCGCGATGGAGCGCGTGGTGGAACTTTGCGGGGGATTGCCCGGCATAAAGTCCTGCGTGCTTTCGCATGGCAGCGCCGTGCTGGCTTCGCGCAATGTCCCCGACAGCATCGACCTTGTTTCGTTGAGCGCCCATGCGGTGGAAATGCTGTCCGGCATGCGATCGTCGTCCGCCAAAATGGGCATTGGCGCGGTGCCCGCCGTCACGGTGCATTCCGACAAGGGGCCGATCACGTTTTTTCATCAGGACGATCTCTGCCTCCTCGTGATGCACAAGGACCGCGGCTTCATTCCCGGCGTGCGGGAAAAACTTCAGCAGGTCGTCGAGGAACTCTCGCGGGCGAATCTCCCGCTGCCCGTCGCGGCCGCGCGGTCGGCTCTGGAAAAATGGAAATGAACTTTGCTCCCGCGGGAGCCATCGCGTAAATCACCCCATCATGCTGGATTTTGTGCAAAAAGGCGGGCCATTGATGTGGCTGATCGTGCTCTGCAGTGTCACCGCGGCGGGCATTTTTTTTGAGCGGCTCATTTATCTGCACAAGGCCTCGATTTCCGTCGGAGATCTCCTGCGCGGACTGGCCACTATCCTGCGCAAGGAAAACTACGCCGAGGCGTTACAGGAATGCGCCAGCACGCCCGGTCCGGTCGCGCGCGTCGCCCACGCCCTCATTTTGCGGCACGGTGCGCCGCGCTCGGAATTGCGCGAGGTGGCCCAGGAAGCCGGCCAACTCGAGGTGCCGAAACTCGAGCGCAATCTCGCCCTCCTCGCCACCATCGCCTACGCCACCCCGTTGCTGGGATTGCTGGGCACGCTGCTCGGCCTGCTCACGGCTTTCCAGGAAATCGCCGCGCAAAGCGGTTACGCCACCGCCACCGACATCGCGAACGGCGTGTACGAAAGCCTGCTGACGGCGTCCGCCTCGCTGGGCGTGGCCATCCCCGCGTTTGTCGCGCTGAGCTATCTTTCGGCCCGGGTCAACAATCTCGTTCACGACATGGAACGCGCCGGCATCGAAATCCTCGCCATCCTGGACGAAATTCGGGGCCGCAAACCGCCCGCGCCGTGAAACTCCGGCGATCCACGTTTCCCCATCCCGCGCTGCTCTTTCTCGCGCCCGCTTTGGGATTTTTGCTCATCCTGATTTTTTTCCTGCTGCTGAGCACGAGCTTCCTGCTGCAGCCCGGCATCTCCGTGAGCGTGCCGCAATCCCCCTTCCTGCTCTCGCCCCAACGCAATCCGCGCATCATCAGCATCACCGCGCCGCCCCTCTCCGCGGTATTTTTCGAGAATGAGCAGATGGATCTCTCCGCGCTGCGCGGAAAGTTGCAAGCCATGCGCGGCCGTTCCCAGACCGTCATCATCAAGGCGGACAAACGCGCCCTGTATGAAAACATCAGCTCCGTGATGAGCCTGGCCCTGGAGCTGGGTTTTCCCGTGGTGCTGGCGACCTCGGAGGACGGCGGAGAGTGGTGAAGCTCGACCTGCATTTGTTCGATTGGCCCTCGCGGCACAATGTGCATCTCACCCTGCCGCTCATGCTGGTGCTTTCGTTCCTGCTGCATGCCGCGTGTGCCGCGGTGTTCCAGGTGGCCTACCCGCGTTCGCAGCCCAGTCCCGAACGCTCTGCCGGGGTTTATTTTCTGCAGCCGGGCACGCCCGAAGCGGCGCAGATGGCGCCCCTGTTGGCGGCCTCGGATCCGGCTTTGTTTTCGCCCGGCCAGTTCTTCGGACGCGATGTCTGGAAGCTGCCGGAAACTGTTTATGTGGCGGGTTTCGATTCTGAGAAACCGGCCTTGTCACCCCTCCCGGCCCTCGTCCCGGGGCCGGTGTTGCCGGCGGTGCTCTCGACCGGCCCGGTCGTGGGGAAGCAGCAACATATCGGGGCCAAGACGGTGGACCGCGCGGCCGGACCTTCCACCGTCCTGAAATTGGGCGGCGCGCTGGCCGGGCGGACGGTCATTTCCCCGGCGGAATTCCAGTTTTCCGCGCCGCCCAAGCAGGGGTTGATTCCTGCGGAATTTTTGATGGCCGTTTCCCCGGACGGTTTGCCCATGCATCTTTTTCCCCAAAGTTCGTCCGGCAACGAAAAACTCGACCGCGCCGCCCTCACCTACCTGGCCGCCGCCCGGTTCTCGCGGGACGCGTCGAGCGCCGAGTCCGCTTGGGGGACCGCCACCTTTCTTTGGGGGGCGGATGTGGACCGCAAAAAGGAACCATGATCCGCATCTCGCTGCCGTGGCTGGTTTGCGTGTATCTGCTGGTTTTTCTGGGCGCCATCTTCATCGCCTGGATCGCCTACGAAATGGTGAGGAAATTCCGGGAAAGCCGCTCCCTGCGCCATCGTCTCAATTGCACGATCTGCGGCATGGAATACGAGGACCGCACCAAGACCCTGCTGCCCCGTTGTCCGCACTGCGGCAGCCTCAACGAGCGATTCCAGTTAAGGGTCTACTAAAAAGGTACACCGCCAAAGCAACTTTTTGATTGCCAACCCACGGGACAACCCGCTGAGTTGTTATTCTCCCTACGGGATCCACGAACTATCGAAATGAGCGAACGCAGAGTAGTCGTCACCGGAATCGGTGTCATCAGTCCGGTCGGCAACGACATCCCCACCTTCTGGGAAAGCCTGACCACGGGCCGCAGCGGTATCCGCCGCTTCGAGGCCTTCGATTCGGATATCTACGAATGCAAGATCGCCGGGGAAGTGCGCAACTTCGAACCCGCGCCATTTTTCAAAAATCCCAAATCGGCCAAACGCACGGATCGCTTCACTCAGTTTGCCGTGGCGGCATCTCAATTTGCCCTGGAGGACTCGGGGATCGATCTGGAAAAAGTGGACCGCAACCGCTTCGGGGTGATGCTGGGCAGCGGCATCGGCGGCTTGCGCAGCATGGAAGACGAGAGCAAGCGCCTCTTCGAACGCGGCCCGACCCGGGTTTCGCCCTTCACCATCGCCATGATGATCAGCAACATGGCCAGCGGCATTGTTTCGATGGAATACGATCTGCGCGGACCCAACATGTGCATCGTGACCGCCTGCGCCACCGCGAACAATTCGTTGGGCGAGGCCTGGCGCATCATCAAATTCGGCGACGCTGATGCTTTTCTGGCCGGGGGTTGCGAAGCGACCATCACTCCCCTGGGCATTTCGGGTTTTGCCGCCATGAAGGCTCTCAGCCTGCGCAATGATGAACCCGCCGAAGCGTGTCGTCCTTTCGATCGCGACCGCGACGGATTCATCATGGGTGAAGGCGCCGGCATCATGGTGATTGAGGAACTCGAACACGCCAAAGCCCGCGGCGCGCACATTTATTGCGAGCTGGCCGGTTACGGCTGCTCCGCCGACGCCTATCACATGACGGCCCCGCTGCCCGACGGCGAAGGCGCGGCCCGCGCGATGCAGATTGCCATGCGGCACGCCAAGGTGAATGCGGACGACATCGATTACATCAACGCCCACGCCACCTCCACGCCGATCGGCGATGTCTGCGAAACCAAGGCCATCAAACGCGCCTTGGGAGAACGTGCCTACAAGACCCCGGTGAGTTCGACCAAATCCATGACCGGCCACCTTCTCGGTGCCGCCGGCGGGGTGGAACTCGCCGCCTGTGCGCTGGCCATCAAACACGGCGTCATTCCCCCCACCATCAATCTGGAAAACCCCGATCCCGAGTGCGACCTCGACAACGTGCCGAACACGGCGCGAGAGGCCAAGATCAAGGTGGCCATGAGCAATTCCTTCGGCTTTGGCGGACACAACGCGACGCTGATCGTGTCGGAATTCGCGGGGTGATGCTGGATTGGAGGGATGCGGGTTGCCGGCCTTGCGGCCACCCTGCGGGCGGCGCATCGCGCCACCGATCTCCGCTGGCGCTCCGGTTCTTGCCTCCCAAAAATGTCAGGGCGTCAAGGGCCTGACGCCCTCCACTACTTCACGTAGGCGAGGACGAGGGCCGTGATGAAGATGTTGACCAGGGCCAGTTCGAAGAAGAAATACCAGCCGAGTTTCATGAGCTGGTCATAGCGGAAGCGCGGCAGGGTCCAGCGCACCCAGATAAAGACGAAGAGCAGGACGGAGACCTTGCCGAAGAACACCCCGATGTTCACCAGCCCCCAGATGAGACTGGCCAGCCAGCCGGGCACGAAGGCCAGGTGGAAGAACGAGGGGGAGGAACCGTCGGGCACAAAGGGCAGGGTCCAACCCCCGAAAAACAGCGTCACGATGACGCCGGAACCCGCAATCATGGCCGCGTATTCGCCCAGAAAGAAAAGCGCAAATCCCATGCCGGAATATTCCGTGTGGTAGCCGCCGACCAATTCCTGCTCGGCTTCCGGCAAATCGAAAGGCAGACGGTTGGTTTCCGCGAACATGGCGATAAAGAAAACCACGAAAGAGATCAGCATCGGAATCCAGATCCAAAAGCGCTGCCAGGAAAACCCGGCCTGAAACGCGGCCACCCACGCTTCGGGATGAAGGACCTGATCGATGGTCAGCCCCTTAAACCAGCCCGGCGCCACCATCCAGCCGTTCTCGCGCTGCCAGAGGACAATCTCCGACAGATTCAATGTGCCGCAGAGCAGAAAGACCGGAATGACCGACAGCCCGAGCGCCAGCTCGTAGGAAATCATTTGCGACGTCGAGCGGATGCCGCCGAGAAACGGATACTTCGAGTTGGACGACCAGCCCGCCAGCACGATGCCGTAAACGCCCAGCGAGGAAACGGCGAAGACGTAGAGCACGCCGATGTTGATGTTGGCGATGACCATGGGAACGCCAAAGAGCGAGGAGCCGAAGGGCAGGACCGCCAGCACCAGAATGGGCGGGATCATGGTCAGCTTGGGCGCGATGTAATAATAAAATTTATTCACGCTGGCGGGGATGAAATTTTCCTTCAGCAACAGCTTGAGCGCGTCGGCGATGGGCTGGCCCAGGCCGAGAAAGGGCAGATCTTTTTTCATCCCCAACAAAGTCAGGGGAATGCCCACGCGGTTCGGGCCGACGCGATCCTGGATGAAGGCGCAAACCTTGCGCTCGGCATAGACCGTATAGGAAACGAAACCGAGAATGATGCCCAGCAAAGCCAGCGTCTTGGCCAGCGAGGTCCAGACGAGGAAGACCTCGGGTTGCAGGGCGAAGGAAATGAACTGGTCCATGTTAGTGGAAATGACGAATGGCGAAGGCCGGATGACTAAGGAAGGGCAAATGGTGCAAGGACGACGAGGCCTTCACACGAATCTTTTGTGGCTTGGTCATTCGATATTCTTTCGTCATCCGTCATTCGGACTTCGTCATTTTTAAATCCACGCCAAGGTCCCCGATTTTCCCGAGCGAGAGTCCGGCGAGGGCAGGCGTCTCCGCCGCCAGTTGTTTGAAGACTTCCTCAATGGTGTAAATGCCGTTGGAGCCGCCGACGGCCTGGATGAGGTCGCGCAGGATTTCCCAGTCGTCGCGGGCCTGGCCGGGCGAGGAAACGGCGCGATTGAGGCGTTGAATGCGGCCCTTGATGTTGATCATTGTGCCGCGTTTTTCCGCCCAGGAAGCCGCGGGAAGGAGAACGGTGGCCCGGGCCGTGGTCTGATCGGGCAGGATTCCCGTGACCACGAGGGAGTCCAGTTTTTCGAGGTCCGCGGCCGAGATCCCGCAGTCCGTCGCCTCCTCGCCCAGGACGAGGAGGGTTTTGATTTTTCCGGTGGAGACGCCCGCGGCAATTTCGGCGAGCCGGCCGGTGGCGAGACCGAGCAGCTTCGCGCCGGAGGTGTTCGGGTTGCCGTCCTGGGAAATGAGAAAACCGTCGCCTTTTTGCGGGCGGGGCAGCACGTCGAACAATTCGCTGCCGAGAGCGGAGGCCAGACGTTTGGCGAGGAAGAGTTCCTCATTGGTCAGGCGGGCGGAGGCGATCAGGGCGGTGGCGCCGGGATTCTTGCGAAGCTGATCGGCGGCGGCCTGGATGGCGCGCGGCCATTTCACCGGGCTTTCCTCGCCGCGCACGGCAGGGTCCTTGAGCCGTTCCGCGCTGTTGACGTAGTGGAAATTGAGCCGGTGGTTGTCGGGGATCCAGCAGGAGTTGACGAAATCGTTTTCCCGCGGCGTGATGCGGTGGATCACATTTTCCCGGCTGCCGATGAGGATATTTGCGCCGGTGCCGCAATTGACATCAATGGTCTTGGTTTCCCGCAGGAACCAGACGCGCATGCTGAAACGGAAATCCTTCGAGGTCAGCGCGCCGACCGGACAGATGTCCACCGTGTTGAGCGAATAATTGCTGTCGAGCGACTTGCCCGGATAAACCGTCAGGGTGGTGTGGCTGCCGCGGTTGACGAAGCCGAGCACATCATCCTTGGCCACCTCCTGCATGAAGCGGATGCAGCGCGAGCACATGATGCAGCGTTCGTCGTCGAGCACGATGCGGGGGCCGATGTCCTGGCGCTTGGGCTTCTTGACTTTTTCCTCCACGAAGCGCGACTCGCCCTTGCCGTATTCGACGGAAAATTCCTGCAGGCGGCATTCGCCGGCCTGGTCGCAGATCGGACAATCGAGCGGGTGATTGATGAGGAGAAACTCCATCACGCCCTTGCGGCACTCCTCCACCAAAGGCGAGCTGGTGCGCACACCCATACCCTCGCTGATTTCGGTGGCGCAGGAAATGACCGGCCGCGGACTCCAGCCGATCTCGGGTTTGCCGTCCTCGCCGAGGACCGGCTTGCGATCCGGCGTCATCTTGGGCATGCCCATTTCGACCAGGCACATGCGGCAGTTGCCGGGCGAGCTGAGCTTGGGATGATAACAATAATGCGGCACGAACTGGCCGCTCTTCATGCAGGCCTCGATCAAACGGGTGCCCTTGGGGAATTGTTTCCATTCCCCATCCACCTGCACATGCAACATCGGAACCTCGGTTGCCGTCGCGCTCATCTCGGAAAATTTAGCATCCTGCCTTCAAAGTGTCGCAAAGGTATCTCTGGCCGACCGGATTTCCGCAAGAAAAAGTCGGAAGGCGTTCTTCAATCCCTCTGCGCGGTATTGGGCAGTTCGTCCTGATCGTCCGGGCGGCGGGGAAAATGCAGGGCGAGCGCATCCCCCGTCCTGCCAACGCCGTCCAGCAGCGCATCGGTAAAATTCCCTTGCGCAAACTGCGCACCCAGATCGCGGGTGATTTCCTCCCAGAAGCCGGGGCCGCATTTCTCATGGATGCCGGAGTCCCCGACGATGGCCAATCCGCGTTCTTCCGGCGCAAAATAGAGCAGTACGGCATTGCGATCGCGGGTGGCAGCCATGCCGAGCTTTTCAAAGCGCGCCGTGGCGCGTTCCATGATCAAGGCCTTGCGCCGGCGAGAGGTCACAAAAACGCGGATCTCGCCGGAAGTCCGGGACTCGGCCGCCTTGATGGCCTCCACGATCCGGGCGTCGTCGCAATGACGGATGAATTCCCGCGTTTTCATGATGTCACCACCCGCCGCTGGCGCCGCCCCCGCCAAAACTTCCGCCCCCGCCGCGGAATCCGCCGCCGCTTGACCTTCCACTTGAGCCTCCCCAGCCTCCTCCGCCGAAGGGCGGACTCCAGACGTCGCGCCGTCCGCGCGGTCCGTAGCAGGTGCCGTTTTTCAAAGAATTGCGGTATCGGGCGAAGAAAATCACCATGATGAGGGGGATGCCGGAGTCGTCCGCCATCCGCTCCGTCTCGGCCACGGTGCGTCCGGCGCCCTGGTATTCGCCGCAGAGGGCGCGTTGGATGGCATCCACTCCGCGGGTGATCCCGGCGTCATAGTCCCCGGCGCGAAAGGCGGGAACGATTTCGTTTTGGATGATGCGTTTTCCGGTGACGTCGGGCAGGACGCCCTCCAGTCCGTAGCCGACTTCGATGCGGGTTTTGCGGTCCTGGGGAAAAACGAAAAGCACGACCCCGTTGTCGGTTTGTTTTTGCCCCACGCCCCAGCTCTCGGCCGCCCGCTGGGTGAAGTCTTCCATCACGTAGTCCGGCGGCACCGCGGGCATCGTCACGACGAGAATCTGATTCGATGTCTCGCGCTCGAAGGCCTCCAGACGGGCGTTCAACGCCGCGCTGGTCTGCGGCGAAAGGATTCCCGCGCCATCGGTCACATAGCGGGCCGGCCTGGGCGGCAGGGGGTCAGCCGCGCTTGCGGCCCAAACGAACAAACCGGAAAAAAGCAGCCACCGTGTGGCGGAGCGCCAGTTCATTTGCGCGGAAAAAAACTAGGGCGTCGGGGGCGCGGGGGTGGCGAAGTTGAACTTCACTTCGGGGGCCTTGTCGGCCCCTTCACTGGCCGCAAAATAGGGCTGCGGGGTGAATCCCATCAGTCCGGCAAAAAGCCCCGTGGGCAGACTTTTCACGGCGGTGTTGTAGGGCGGGACGGTCTCATTGAATTTCCGGCGTTCGACGGCGATGCGGTTCTCCGTGCCCTCGATCTGGGCCTGAAGTTCCTGGAAGTTGGCGTTGGCCTTGAGTTCGGGATACTTCTCCACCACCACCAGCAGGCGCGAAAGAGCCCCGGAGAGCTGGTCCTGGGTCTGCTGGAAACGCTGCAAAGCCTGCGGATCGGAGGGAGCGGCATTCGGGTCGAGCTGGACCTTGGTCACCTGCTGGCGGGCCTCGATCACCGCGGTGAGGGTCCCCTTCTCGAAATTGGCCGCGCCTTCGACCGTGCGCACGAGATTGGGAATCAGGTCGGCGCGGCGTTGATAGACATTCTGGACGTCGGCCCAGCTTTTATCCACCTGCTGCTTCAGGCCGACGAGTTTGTTGTAACTCCCGCACCCGCCGAGGAGTGCGAGCACGACAACGATGGCGCTAACGGCCAGGACGGAGAGAGCGGATTTCCCAAGACGATTTTAGGCAAAAAAGCTTCCGCCTGGCCAGCGCTTCATTCCTCCCGTCCGAAATAGTGCCGCACCAGGGGACGATCCGGACCCCGGTGGAAGGCCAGAGCCCCCGCCTCAATCTCACGATCCGCCATCGTCACGCGTTCGTGCTGGCGGAGGTGTTCGCCCCAAGAGTCCAGCCGGAACAATTCGAGAAAGTGTTCCGGCTCCTTCGCATCCTGATACAGCCTCCAGCGCCGCGCCCCGTCGCGCAGCCTTCGCTCGCGCAGGTGACGCATGAGCGAACGGAATTCTCCGGCATTTTCCTCCGCCACGCGGTACGCGATGGTGACGAGAAGCGGCCCATCCTCCGGATCGGCCTCGAGCCCGGCATGGGTTTCCGGCCAGGGCAGCGAAGGACTCAGGTCCATTTTTTCGTCAATCCTGAGGGGAAAAAAGCGGATGAGCCCAAGCCCGGCCAGCAATCCCACGGCCGCGACATCAAAACATTGCTGTATTCCGATCACCCCGGCCAGCCAGCCCCACAGCGCGCCGTTGAAGGCCAGAACCCCTTGAAAGGCCAGCATGTAAAACGACAGCGCCCGCCCGCGCACCCAATCCGGCACCGCGGTTTGCACGGCCACGTTGAAATTGACCAGCACACCCACCCAGGCCATGCCGGAAAAAAACAGACAGATCCCCGCGTGCCAGGGTTCGCGCGCCTGACTCAGCCCGGCAAATGCGACCGCCGCCAGCACCGCCCCCAACCCGAGAATCCGGTCCAAGGCAAAGCGACTGCGCAACCGCGGCAGGATCACCACAGCGAGAATGGAACCCAGCCCGAATGCTCCCAGCAATAACCCGTAGCCGGTGGCCGTGGTTTTCAGAACATCCCGGGCCAGCAACGGCAGCAACGGCCAGACCGCCGCCGCGCAGAGGTTGAAGGCGACCGCCCGCACGATCGGGGCCTGCAAGCGCGGCGCGTGCAGCAGATACCGCAGGCCCGCCCGGATCGCCCCGGGAATGTTCTCGCTCAGGCGCGGTGCGGCCACCGGCGCGGGTTTCCAGGATTTGATGGCAAACAAAACGGCCAGGATGGACAGGGCATTCGCAAAGAACACAAACGCCGGCCCTGCCACCGCGACCAGCAGTCCCCCCAGGGCCGGGCCGACCGCGCGCGCGACGTTGAAGGAAATGCTGTTCAACGAAACGGCGGCAGTCACCCACGGTTTCGGCACGATGTCCTGCACCGTGGCCTGCCAGGCCGGCAGATTGATCGCTCCGCCCAGACCAATGGCAAAGGTCAGCCCCAGCAGCACCCAGGGCGTGGTCAGGCCCAGCAAGGTCAGCGTGCCGAGCAGAGCCGCCATCACCATCATCCAGAGCTGCGACCAAAAAAGCAGCGCCTTGCGATCGGCCAGGTCGGCCATCGCTCCGGCCAGCAGACCCACAAGGAAAACCGGCAGGGTCGAGGACGTTTGCACCAGGCCGACCAGCACGGTGGAGGAGGTCAGCCCCGTCATCAACCAGGCCGCGCCCACGGCCTGCATCAACGTGCCCACATTCGAGACAACGTTGGCCGACCACAAGGCGCGGAAGGCGGGCACACCCAGCGGGGCCGTCAGCGAGATTTTTTCCCCAACCTTCACCAGAAAAAGCTGAGCAAGAGAACCACGAACACGAAGAGGCTCACCGCCGCATAAAGACGATCTCTCTGCAGGGAAAACCCAAAGGCGGCGACGCCCACCCGCACCACAGGATTGATCAGCAACAGCACGACGCCGATCATGATCAGGCTGCGGCGGTGGCCGATTTCGCGGACATCCAGGGCGCGTTGCACCATGGCGATCGGATTCTCGAAATATTTGGGCTCCCCGGAGAAGACCCGGTCCCCGGGCGAGGCCCCAATGTGGGCGGCCAGATACCACAGCAAACCACCCGCCATGATGGCCGCCGCCAGCAGCGTTCCGGCCAGCATCAGCCGGGCCAGCGAACTTTGGATTTGCTGGTCTTTCATCCTTTGAAGAGATTCACAGAAGGCAACGAAGGAAACAATGAGAGGAAACAATCGGAAGTCCGCGGCTCTGAACCTTCGTTTTCTTTGTTACCTTTTGTAAAACTCATCAGTTTTAGAAATTGATGTGAAAGCCGCGCAGGATCATCTGCACGGCAATGATCGAAACCGCCGTGAGAAAAATCCCCCGCAGCAGTTTCACCGGGGCCACCGGCAGGAGTTTCGCCCCGACAAAAGCGCCCGCCAGCACGCCCAACGCCACCGGAGCCACCAGGGCGGGATCGAGGTATCCGCGCTTGAGATAAATGCCCACACTCGCCGCCGCCGTCACCCCGATCATGAAATTGCTCGTCGCCGTAGTCACCTTAAACGGAATCCGCATCACCTGGTCCATGGCCACCACTTTAAACGCCCCCGATCCGATGCCGAGCAGACCCGACAAGACCCCTGCCACGATCATAATGAAAAATCCAGGGATCACCCCATGGACAGCATAAGGTTTCGGACCTTCCCCCGAAGGCATCACGCCCGGCAGACGCAGCTTTTCCGCCAGCGGATCCGACAGCGCCGCCGCGCCTGAAAGATCCTTTTGCTTCCGCAGGGACAACAAGACCGTGACCAGCAACGCCACACCGAAGATGACCGAGAGCACCGCCTGATCCAGCACCACCGCCAGCATCGCGCCGGCCACCGCACCGGTCGTCGTGGCCATGCAGAGAAAAAGCCCGATGCGCATATTCGAAATCCCGTCGCGCAGATAAGCTGCCGCCGCACCGGAGGATGTCGCTATCACCGAGGCCAGCGCCGCGCCCATCGCGTAGCGAATATCAATACCGAACACGAGCACCAGCAACGGCGTGATGATCACCCCGCCGCCCAGCCCGATCAACGCCCCAATTCCCCCCGCGACAAACGCCACCGCCGCCACGGCGAGATCGAAGAGGGGTTCGGTCATGGCAGGATTTTCTATTCCAGAGAACCCGGAGGGCACAGAGGGATTTTGAAGGGTATTCTGGGATAGCGCAACATTTCGTCTGTAAAAGCGGTTCTGCTTGGCGACCGCCTCTTGAGGCGGCCTTGGGCGGCTGCGAGCTGGTGCTTGGCTGTCCCCCCTCCCGGGCGAAGACGGAGGAACGTTGAGGCGTTTCTCGACGCAAATATCCTGCTCTACGCGGCCTCAAAAGATCCGGTGGACGCCGCCTCCGGCGAACGCTATCAACTGCGCTATTGGGACGCAGCCATCGGGGCCGGCGCGCTTCGCCTCGGCGCACCCCTCCTTTATTCCGTGGATCTGAACGACGGACAGACCTACGATTGCGTAAAGGCCGTCAACCCGTTCGGGAAAAATTGAAAGGCAACCCGAAAACTATGAAAAAGCCACCCGCCAGAATAACAAAGTCTCCGAAAACGCAGAAGCCGGATGCCGACGCGCCCCGCTGCGGCCTGTGCGGGGCGGACGAAAACCTCACGCGCACGGAATGTTGCGGGGAATGGATTTGCGACGACGAGGACAGCTACGTGATCTTCTCCTTCGCGCGGAACAGTTGCCACCGGAACCACCGCCGCGTCACGCTGTGCGCCTATCATCACAATGAGGGGCATCGCGGCCGCTGGCAGAATTGCAAGAAATGCCGGGAATCGTTTCCGACCGAGATCTATGTCTGGTATGGCACAAGCGAATACAACTTCACCAAACTGGAGAATCCGCCCGCCTATGAGGCAACGTGCTGTAGCGGCTGCAAAACGGTCATTAAACTGAGCGGGGGCGGCTACTCCGAGAGCTCTGACGGCATTTTTTGCGAGAAATGCACCCGGAAGAGATTTCGGGCCTCCGAGCGGGACTGATCCGCCCACCGAATTCTCCACTACTCTACCATGAGCGACAAAATCAAAAAGCCTGCGAAGGGCTGGGCCGCGGTGCGCCGGCATCTCAAAGCCTGGGATTCCTCCGCCTTGCTGTCGTTGGTGAAAGATCTTTACGAAAGTTCCCCGGCAAACCGCGCGTTTCTCGACGCGCGCATCCGGGCGGACGAAGGCGGGGAAGGGGCCTTGGAGCCCTATCGCAAGCGCATCGTGGAGCAGTTCTTTCCCGCCCGGGGAGAGGGGAAACTGCAACTCGGCGAGGCGCGCAAGGCCATTCGCGAATACCGCAAAGCCACGGGGAATACGGAAGGCGTGATCGAATTGCTCACCACCTATCTGGAAAACGGCAACGAGTTCACCCACCAATATGGCGACATCGACGAGCGTTTCTACGACAGCCTGTGCTCGGCGGCGGATGAACTGGCCAAGCTTCTCAAGGGCGAAGGCCCGTCCGCTTATGCGAAGGTGCGTGAGCGGTTAATCGCCATCGCGACCAAGGCCTCGGGCATCGGCTGGGGCTACGGCGACCACATCGACGGGGTGGTGGATGATTTGGAGGACGAACTGGCGGGGGACGAAACAATGGGTTGATGGCGGCAGGGACGATTCACGTTTTCCAACTCGATGCCAACACCGCCACTGCAGTGCCTTTGTGGATAACCGTCAATCTTTACCCAGCCCGGAATGGATTGACCACCCGGACGCCGGCATAGAGCTGTCCGTCGCTCATGTCTTCACTGGAGATTTCTTTGCAGCCCAGTTCTTTCGCCGCCGAGACAATCAAGGAATCCCAATACGAGAGCGCGTATTCCGCCTTGATCCTCAACGCCTCCCGAACCAAAAGATGGGTTACGGGCAGGACGGGCAGATATCCCAACCGGTCCACGATCAAAGCCGCTTCTTCGTGCGAGAGGGCAGGCCGCAATTTGGCCGTGGCATTGACGTAAAATTCCCCCAGAACCTGGGCCGACAGCGCGATGCCCGATTGGACCAGAACCCCGCGTGCGATCGTTTTTTTCTGTGCCTCCGCCGGATCCTTCGACTGCGCGTAAAGCAGAATGTTCGTGTCAATAAAGACCTCAGCGCGCATACAGTTTCGCGCGATCCTGTTCACGAGTCGAAGCGGAAATCCCGCCCTTCACTTGGTCCATGGCTTCAAAAAGCCGGCGGACATTTTCGTCCTGCGCCCCTGGCCTCAAGGTCCGAAAATAATCCCTCACCAAGCCGCTAATTGAGGTGTCCCGTTCGGCAGCAGTCAGACGCGCCGCCCGGTGACTCTCTTCATCCAGGCTGATTGTTAAGTTTTTCATCCTGTGCTACACATAATCCTGTGCTACACATAACCGTCAAGGGACTTCATTCAAGACAATCCGCCCCTCGGCCACAATCCGCTCCCCCACGGCGGCCCTCGCGTCCGATAAATCCAGGGAGGCGAGGGCGTGCCGCCCTCCAGAAAAGTCGTCGCTACCCGTGCATGAGCGCGCCATCGCCCAGCAGGCACCGGTAGGCCGTGCCTTTGTTGCCGGTTTTCTGCAAGTATCCCGCCTCGACCGCTTGGGCGATTGTGTCGATCGCGGCCAAGTCCACCAACGCCACGATGGCTCCGCCGAATCCCCCGCCCGTGAGGCGGGCACCATAAACGCCCGGCTGCCCGCCGGCGATTTCCACCAAGGCATCGAGTTCCCCCGTGCTGTTTTCAAAATTCCCGATGGAACTGCGATGGGAATCGGACATCAGCCGGCCAAAGGCGGCGACGTCGCCCTGTTTCAAAAAATCCACCGCGGCGAAAACCCGTTCGTTTTCCCCGACGATATGGGCGGCGCGGCGTTTCACCAGCGGCGGCATAGCGGCGGCGGCCAGTTGCGCGCTGGTGGCATCGCGCAGGGCCGGGACGCCGAGAATTTTTGCGGCCTCGAAACACTGGTCACGCCGCTCGTTGTATTCGCCCCCGGTGAGGGCGTGCTTGACCCCGGAGTGCACGATGAGGAGACCGACATCGTGCGGAAAGGGAATGGTGGCCACCGTCTCGGCCCGGCAGTCGAGATAGATGGCGTGATCTTTTTTCCCAAAAAGAGAGGAAACCTGATCGAGCAGGCCGCAACTCACCCCGACGAATTCGTTTTCGGCCTTGCGGCAAAGCTTGGCGAGATCGAGCGGGGCGATGGCAAAATCAAAAATCCGGGTCAGCAGAACTGCGGTCGAAACTTCGAGGGCCGCGGAACTGGAAAGCCCGGCCCCCGGCGGCAGCGTGCTGGAAAACTCCGCCTCGAAACCCCCGACGGGGTAGCCGGCATCCTTCAGCACTTTGGTGACACCAAGCGGGTAGTCGGCCCAACTGTCCTTGGCCGCGAGGTCTGCGACGCCTGCCTCCACCACTCCGGCGATGCCGTCACTGGTCAGGACGATGCGGCCGTCCTCCCGCCTCCTCCCCCGGGCGGTGATGCCCAGGTCAATCGCGGCGGAAAGAACCACCCCCTGGTTGTAATCCGTGTGGTTGCCGAGAAGTTCGACACGGCCGGGAGCGAAGGAAGAAACGAAAGGCATGGTCCGGAGTGGTTATACGAAGCCGCGAGAGGCGGCAACAACGGGAAGAGGGCTTGCTTCTGTGGGACTTTCTGACAAAATAGAATCCTAAACCAAACAGGCTTATGTCCGATACCAATTCCGAAGAAAAACACGCCGCCGCCAAGAAACTCGAAAGCAGCACCGAACACGCCAAGAAGGCGCTCGACGCCGCCAGCGAAGCCGGCAAAGCCGTCGGCGAAACGGTCAAGAAACAAGCGCAAACCGCCTACGACGCCGGACGCGAGCATCTGACCGCCGCGGCCAAGGATCTCGGCGATGCCGCCTCGGTGAAGTACAAGGAAATCCGCGGCAAGGCCCAGACCGTCACCGAAGACTATAAAGGCCGGGCCAAATCCGCCCTCGATGAGGCGACCGCCAAAGCGCAGAACTTCCAAGGCGACACCGAGAGCTACATCCGCGACAAACCTCTCCAGGCCGTTGGCCTCGCTCTCGGCGTGGGCTTCGTCCTCGGCGTGATCTTCCGCCGCTAATCCCCGCGGGCACACGATGGCGGACCCCGCATACCCGTCTCCGGAGCCGTCGGGGCCCGGGACGACCCGCGGAGCTTTGGCCGAGCTGCTGAGCTTTGCCGGCTCTCTGGGCCGGCACATCGACGCTTTACTGGCGCTGGCCGGGCACGAGACCAAGGAGGCGGCCGCGCTTTATCTCCGGCTCGTCATCCTGCTGGTTGCGGCGGTGGCCTTCGTGATTTTGGGATATATTTTCCTGCTGCTTTTTATTGCGTTCCTGCTGGCTGCCGTTTTCGGGATCAACTGGATTTGGATTACTCTCGGGCTGGCCCTTCTTCATCTCCTTGGCGCGGCGGTCTGCGCCCTGCATGTGAGAAATCATCTGCCGACCCCTGTCTTCACCTCCACTTCGGCGGAACTGAAACGGGACTTCGCTACGCTGAAACAGTTTAAATCATGACGAAGGAACAGATACTCGCCGAGGTGGCCCGGAGCCGTTCATCCCTGGCCCGGGATTTCACCTCGGTGCGCCGCGAACTCGATTTTCCAACCAAAGTCAATCAGCTCGTCCGCCGCAAGCCCCTGGCCTGGCTCGGCGGGGCGGCCGCCCTTGGCTGGCTGCTGGCCGGTCCGAAAACCAAAACGCGCGTGGTCACGCGGCTTCTCCCATCCGATGGGAAACCGGCCAAGCGCACGGAGAAAGAGCCGGCGGCCCGGCCGGGTCTCCTCGGGGTTTTGATTGCCGTGGTTAAGTTTTCCCTGCCTCTGCTCAAACCGGTACTTACCGCCTACGCCGGCAAGCGCTTCGCGGATCTCGCCGCGAAGCTGGCCAGGTAAGGCGCGGTGAGGAAATGACCTCCTCGAACATTTTCTGCTTTTGTGATCAACCCCCAGACGCCATAACCTCCCTGTGAGTTCTGAAGCGCCCGCTGCCCCCCTCGCCATCGAGGTCGTTGCCCAAAATGAGGTGCGCACCCTCGATCACGTTGACCAATATCTGACGGTCGGCAAGGAATCCGGAGCCTCCGACATCCATCTCGCCGTCAACTCCCGCCCGATCTGGCGGCGGTTCGGCAACCTTGAGGCCATCTGGCTGCAGGCGCCCGTCCTGAGCGCGGCGGACACCGAGCGGCTGGCCATGGGGTTTCTCACGGACCACCAGAAGGGCATCATGGCGGAGCGCGGCGATGTGGACTTCGCCTATGCCAACGAATTCGGGCGTTTCCGCGCCTGCGTGGTCAGGCAGCGGCTCGGCTACGACATCACCTTCCGCATCATCAACAGTTCGGTCAAGACGATGGACGAACTGGGCCTGCCCCCGCAGCTCAAGCTGCTCACCCAGTATCACAACGGTCTGGTGCTGGTGACCGGCTCCGTCGGCAGCGGCAAGAGCACGACCCTGGCCGCGCTGGTGCAGGAGATCAACCAGGCCCGCCACGATCACATCATCACGCTGGAAGATCCGATCGAATACATCATCCATTCGCAGGGTTGCCACGTCACCCAGCGAGAGGTCCACACCCATACCAAATCCTTTGGTGCCGCCCTCCGCGGCGCCCTCCGCGAAGACCCCGATGTGATCATGGTGGGGGAAATGCGCGACCTGGAAACCATTTCGCTGGCCATCACCGCTTCCGAAACCGGCCACCTTGTGCTCGGCACGCTCCACACCAGCAACGCCGCCCGAACCCTCGATCGCGTGCTCGACGTTTTTCCCACCGACCAGCGCGACCAGATCCGCATCATGGTCAGCGAATCCCTGCGCGGCATCATCAGCCAGCAACTCGTGCCCCGCGCCGATGGCACCGGCCGATGTCTGGCCATGGAAATCCTCATGAACAACCCCGCCGTCGGAAACCTCATCCGCGAAGGCAAGACCTTCATGCTGCCGGGTGTGATCCAGACCGGAAAAAAACAGGGCATGCAGTTGATGGACGATTCGCTTCAGTCGCTTTATGAATCGGGCCTGATCTCACCCGAGGAAGCCTACTATCGCTCGGAAAACAAAACCCTCATGCGTCAGGTCTTGGGGAGATAGACGACCATGGCTTACATCGACCAGCTTTTTCAGGCCCTCATTCAGGAGGGGGGATCCGATCTTCACTTGGGCGAAGGCCAGCCGGCCAAGATCCGCCGGCACGGCGAGATCGTGCCCATCGGTGAGGAACCGCTCACCCGCGAGCACATGTCCTACATGCTGAGCGAAATCTGCTCGCCTGCGCGCTGGGAAAAATTCAATGAGACCGGCGACCTCGATTTTGCCTACGAGATGGACACGCAAAACCGCTTTCGCTGCAACTACCTCAAGCAGACCAGCGGCTACGGCGCGGTTTTTCGTATCATCCCGACCAAGATCAAGACCCTCGAGGAACTGGGCGTGCCCTCCGTCATCAAATCCTTCGGCGAGATGCGCGGCGGCATCGTCCTCGTCACCGGCCCGACCGGGTCCGGCAAGAGCACGACCCTCGCGGCCTTGATGGATTACATCAACGTCAACTTCTCGCGGCATATTGTAACCATCGAGGAACCGATCGAGTTCGTGCACAACAACAAGAAAAGCATCATCACCCAGCGCGAGGTGCCCGAGCATTCCATCAGCTTTCCCGCCGGTTTGAAGGCGGCTTTACGCGAAGACGCCGACATCGTGCTCGTGGGCGAAATGCGCGACCTGGAAACGATTTCCCTCGCCCTGACCGCGGCGGAAACCGGCCTGCTCGTCTTCGGCACGCTGCACACGAACAACTCGCGCAAGACAGTTGATCGTATGATCGACGTTTTTCCCTCGGACCAGCAATCGCAGGTCCGCACCATGCTGGCGGCGTCGCTGCGCGGCGTGGTCGCCCAGCTTTTGCTGAAACGCGCCGACGTCCCCGGCCGGATCGCGGTGAATGAAATTCTGGTCACCAACAATGCCGTCTCCGCCATCATCCGCGAAGGAGCCACGCAAAAGCTCCAGGACGTCATCGTGGCCGGAAAAGGCGAGGGGATGCAGTTCATGGACGACGCCATCTGGGAGCATCTTGTTTCCGGGGCGACCTCCCCGCACGAAGCCTACATGAAAGCCATCGACAAGCAGCGTTTCCGGCCCTTTCTCCCCGCCGAGGAGGCCGAGCTGGGAAACTCCGCCGGTCTGGTCGATGATGGCGCGCCGCGCCAGGACAAGGCGAAAAAAGTCGGGGCCTTAAGGCACTGACCCGCCCGTTCGATCAGCAGCAAGGATCCCAATGCCCACGGCGGACTTCATCCTGGTGGACATCAGCAATTCGTTCACGAAGGTGGCATTTTCCAGCCGCGAACGGGTTGGACGCACGCTTCGTCTGCCCACCCCGCAACTCACGACGGCCAGCCTCCGCCAGGTGATGGGTTCCCGCCGCGCCTTGCACGCCGTCGCCGCCTCGGTCGTTCCGGAGAAAAACAAAATCCTCACCGCAGTTCTTCCGCAGCCGGTCTGCTGGGTCGATCACAAGGCGACTCTCGGCATCGGCATCAACTATCCCAACCCGGCCACCATCGGCGCGGACCGGCTGGCCAATGCCGTGGCTGCAAAGACGCTCTACGGCGCGCCAGCCATCGTGGTGGATTTCGGCACCGCGGTGACCTTTGACGTCATTTCGGCCAAGGGCGAGTATATCGGCGGAGTGATCACGCCGGGGCTTTCCGCCCTGACCGATTATCTCCACAGCCGCACCGCGTTGCTGCCCCGCGTGACGTTGAAGGAACCGCGCCGGGCCATCGGGCGCAGCACCAAAGAGGCGATGCAATCAGGGGCGGTCCACGGTTACCGCGGCCTCATCGGCGAAATCGTTCGGCAGATCTTGCGGGAGATCAACCCCGGAAAAAAGCCGCCCATCATTGCCACCGGAGGAGATGCCCGCTTGATCGCCGGACAAACGGGAATTTTTTCCGCCGTCGATCCGGGACTCACCCTGGAAGGGTTGCGGCTGATTGGAGGCCTGAACTTTCCGGTTCGGAAGTAGAGACCGGCCGCCGGGCCCTCAGCGCGGTCACGGCCCAGGCCAGGGCAAAAAGCAGCGAGCCGCAGACGACCATCGCTCCGGCCGCCGAGCATTTCAGCCAGATCGAAAGATGATATCCCAGCAAGGCGCTGATCACCGCGTGACCAATCGTGAGCACCAGCCGCACCGGCAAGCAGGGGGAAAGCTGCGCTGCGAACATCGCCGGAACAATCAACATCGCCACCGCCAGGATCGCGCCGACCGACTCAAAAGCACTGACCACCACCAGCGAAAGCGCGGTCATGAGCCCGTAGTGCCACACCCCGGTTTTCAACCCCATGGATTTCGCCAGGGCCGGATCGAAGGACGTGATCAGGAGTTCTTTGTAAAAGCAGAGGATGCCGACAATAAGCACCCCAGTCACCACCGCCATACGCAGCACCGAAGGCGGACCCAACGCGACTTGTCCCCACAGGATCGGAGGTTCCAGCGGAACCAGGGCAATCTCTCCATAAAGAACACAATCCGCGTCAATGTGCACCGGTCCGGCCGACTCCGCCAGACTGACGAGGGTCACCCCGAGCGCAAAGAGACTGGTGAAGGCGATGCAGATGGCGGAGTCCACCTTCACGCGGGTTTGCTTGTGGATGAATTCGATGATCGCCACCGTCAGCAATCCCGCAGCCAGGGCGCCGGCAAACATCACCGGCGTGTCCACATGCCGGAAGATGAGGAAGGCCACGATCAAGCCGAGCAGAATACTGTGACTGATGGCATCACCCACCAGCGCCATGCGGCGCAGGAGCAGATAGTTTCCCACCAAACCACAAGCCGTTCCGACCAGCACCCCCATCAGAACGATCCAAATACTGAAGGCAAAACCTTCCGTCCAGGGCGCGATGACCACGCGATGAAAATCAAAGGCGGGAATGAGTTGATTCATGTCGCCGGGTGAATCCTCGCGGGACCTCCGCTATGAATATCCGCAAGGCCCGGGATGAGTTTTCCGTGCGGATCGCGATGCGCGTAGTTGAGCCGCTTTTCGAGCAACCGGACGGTGTCCTCTCCCAGAATGTGCTCGATCTTGTCCGCGTCCTCGTGCACGTGGTCGAGCGCGTAGTTGGCCGCGTGGGTCAGATACAACTCCCACAGCCGGTGGTTGCGCACGATCTCGCAGGCGCGTTTCCAGCCATCGGGCGTGAAGACCGCCGCTTGGCCGTCTCCGGAAATTGTGACCAAGCCGTGCGAGCGGAGGGACCGCATTTCCACCTGCACATCCTCAATGGCTTCGCGCCGCGCTTCGGCCAGATCGCGCAGCGGAACGGTCTCCCCGCGGAAGCCCTCTTCCTCCAGCACATGATACATGACCTTCAACATGTTCTCACGGCCAATCCGGGCGGACCGTGAGCGATGCCGCCACCACCGGGACAGCACCCCGTGACGCGGACCCAACAACAAGGCCGCCAGGAAAACAGCCGTCGCCGCCAGCACCATCAAGGGACCGGTGGGAAGATTGCGCCCGACGTAGGAAAAGAACGCTCCCACCGCACCAGTAGTCACTCCGAAAATTGCCGACAAAACCAACATCATCCCGAGTCGATCGGTCAGCAAATATGCGGCGGCGGCCGGAATCACCAGCATGGCGGAGACCAAAACCACCCCCACCGCCTGCAAGGAAGACACAATGGCAAAGGCCAGCAGCACCATCAGCACGTAGTGGAAGACCCGGGCCGGTATGCCGACCGATATCGCGAAGGCCGCGTCGAAACTTGTGACGAGAAACTCTTTGTAGAATGCCAGCACAATGACGACCGCCAGAATGGTTACGCCTCCTAGCAGCATCACATCGCCCGGACCCAAGGCGGCCGCCTGGCCGAACATGAATTTGTCGAGGCCGCTTTTGTTTCCGCCGGGCAGATTTTGAATCATGGTGACCAGACACACTCCGACGGCGAAAAACGAGGCCAGCACAAAGCCCAGGGCGGCGTCCTCTTTTTGCCGGGTGGTATTGCGAATGGCCTGGACGAGGCCCGCGCCAAGCAAGCCGGCCACGGTGGCACCGATGAAAATCGCGACGGGATCCTTGGTCATGTTCCAGAGAAATCCCAGCGCCACTCCGGGCAGGACGGCGTGTGACAGCGCATCGCTCATCAGGGCGAGTTTGCGCACGACCAGGAATGCGCCCATCAGGCCACAGCTGATCCCGAGCAGAATCGAACCAACCAAGGCGAAGCGAAGAGAGGGATCCTGCAGGGTGAAGAACCGCACCGCCCTCTCGGCCAAACCGGTTTCGGTCAGTTCGCTGATTCTTGCCGCGTAAGCAAACTGGGGCAGAAGAATCGCCGCCAGCAGCAAGAGGGCCGGATGTCGCGCTTTCACTTCGTCCCGCCCCCCAAGGTCTCAACGACCTCCGAGAGAATCGTCAGTCGCCCTCCATAAGTCGTCTGCAGCATCTCGGAGGTGAACACTTCCGGGGTGGGACCAAAGGCCACCAACCTCATATTGAGCAGCATGAGCATGTCAAAGTAATCCCGGGCCGATGAGAGGTCATGATGCACGACCAGAACCGTCTTGCCGCGGGTTTTCAATTCGCGCAGAAGGGTGATAATCGCCGACTCGGTGGCAGCGTCCACACCGACAAACGGCTCATCCATGAGATACAAGTCGCTCTCCTGGGCCAGCGCCCGCGCCAGAAAAACGCGCTGCTGCTGACCGCCGGAAAGATTCCCGATCTGCCGTTTGGCATAAGGCAGCATGTGCACTTTCTCCAGACACTCCCGCGCCACGTCGTGATCCTGCCGGGAGGGACGCTGACCGAGTCGCAGCCGTCCATAGCGCCCCATCAGCACGACATCCATCACGTTGACGGGGAAATCCCAATCGACCGATTCCCGCTGGGGCACATAGCCGACACGCCGGCAATTTTCCGCATAGGGTTTCCCGAAAACCTTTACCCACCCGCTGGAAAGCGGAAGCAGCCCCATGATGGCTTTAATGAAGGTGGACTTCCCCGCGCCATTGGGGCCGACGATGCCGATCAGATTCCCGGCCGGCACAGCCAGATCAATGCCATAAAGCACCGGCTTCTGGTGATAAGCCACGCTCATGTCGTGGACTTCGAGCGGAACATCGGACAAAGGCAAGGTCATCAGGCAGGCCGGCTATTTGAGGGCATTGACGATCGTGGTCATATTGCAGCGAACCATTCCGTCATACGTGCCGGTATCGAAACCTTCCTTCATTTCCCCCGCGCGCCCCATCGCATCCGAAAACAATTCCCCGCCGACTTTGACCCCCGCATCCTCCGCCACGCGCCGGATCGCGGCGGGATTTACGCTGCTCTCCACGAAGATCGCCTTCACCTTCTGCTTCTTGATGAAGTCCACCAGGCCGGCCATGTCAGCAAGGGCCGCCTCCGAAACAGTGGAAACCCCCTGGAGTCCGACCACCTGAAATCCATAGGCCCGGCCGAAGTAGTTGTAGGCATCGTGACTCGTCACCAGGATGCGCTGCCCCTGCGGGAGCTGGGCCGCGGTGGTCTTGCACCACTCATCCAGTGCGGCCAGGCGTTGCGAAAGTTCGGCGCCGCTTTTCTCAAAGTATTCCCGGCCCGCCGGATCCACGTCAATGAGACCCTTCACGATGGTGGGAATGGTTTGCGCCCACATTCTGACATCGAACCAGATATGCGGATCATAATGTCCCTGAAACTGGGCGGGCTCCAGCAAGCGATCCTCGGGAACGCTTTCCGTCGTGGCATAAACCTTCTTGCCCGTGCGGGCCAGACGGGCAAAGAGATCGCCCATGCGCCCCTCCAGCATCAGGCCGCTGTAAAAAATCACATCCGCCTGATTCAACCGGGAGGCATCTTCGGAAGTGGGTTTGTAAAGGTGCGGATCGACCCCCGGCCCCATCAGTTGCTCCACCACCACCCGGTCGCCGCCCACCTGCCGGACCAGATCGGCCACCATCCCGATGGTCGCAACGGCCTTGCTCTTCTCGCCCGCAAAAGCCGGACCCGCCGCCAGCCACACGGCCAGCACCATCAGCACGATCCCCCCTCCTTGTTTCGTTGGCATGATGGGCATATAGGCCGGCGGCGGAATTGCGTCAACAATTAAAGTTTAATATAACAAACTTTGTTGTTTCGTGTGGATTATTGGCGCAAAACGGCTAATAGACAGGGATGCCCCGCAAGGAAGCACCCGTCGCGAAGATTTCTGGAAAACGCCGCAAGCTCAGCTCCCACCACCGGAGCGGGCTGACGGAAAGCGCCGAGGATTATCTGGAATGCATTTCCAATCTCATCGGGCGAAACGGTTACGCCTCCGTGTCCGACGTCGCGGACTCACTCGATCTGATCCGGCCCAGTGTCTCGATCATGATCAAGCGCCTGGCCGATCTGGGTTATCTGCGCCGGGAGCCGTACCGGGGGTTTATGCTCACCCCCAAAGGGGAGACCGTGGCAAATTCCATTCAGGAGAGGCACGCGGTGCTGACCGAGCTTTTCCGATTGATGGGCATGAGTCCGAAGGAATTTTATTCAGACATCGAAGGTATAGAGCATCACATCAGCAACGCCGCCCTGCCCAGGTTCAAAAAATTGATCCGGCATCTGCAGCAATTTCCCTTGAAATAAACGAGCGGGCCGCGACTCAGGCTTCTACAGGCTGTAAAACACCCTCCTCCGGCTGGTTGGCGATTCGACCAGTTGATGAGTCCGGCTGAAATTTGAGAAGCTCCAGGCTCCCGTCATAGTGTTCGACAATGGCCGTGCAGCTTTCCACCCAGTCGCCGGTATTGTAGTAGGCCACTCCTTGGATATCCCGCGACGCGGCGGTGTGAATGTGGCCGCAGAGAACCCCATCGACATCAAAATCGCGCGCATACCGCACCACGGCTTCCTCGAATTGTCCGATGAAGCCGACAACATTTTTGACCTCCGCCTTGACGTAAGCGCTCAGCGACCAATGCCCGTATCCCAAAAGGTGGCGAATACCGTTCACCAAGCCGTTGCCGCGCATGAGCAGGGTGTAGCCAATGTCTCCAACGTGCGCGAGCCAGCCGAGATTCTGCACCACGGTGTCAAGTTCATGCCCGTGCATGATCAGGAGTCGCCGACCATCAGCGGCCCGGTGCACCGCATTTTTTTGCAGGGAAATCCCTCCATAGGTTCCATGAAAGCGGCTGAGAAACTCGTCGTGATTCCCGATGATGTAGATGATTTCCGTCCCTTTACGGCCCTTACGCAAGAGCTTCTGAATGATATCGTTGTGTGATTGAGGCCAGTAGATCGAGCGCCGCAGTGACCAGATGTCGATCAAATCCCCAACGACGTAGAGGGTTTCAAAGTCGGTATCGCGCAAAAATTCCAGCACGGCTTCGGCCTGACAGCCCCGCGTTCCCAAATGAACATCGGATATCCACCCTGTGCGATATTGTTTCATGAGTCCTCTGAATTTATTCGCATGTTGTTCACAGGCTTTCCCCGGGCCAACCTTGCTTGTGTGACAATTCCGGAACACGGAGAGAATCACCAAACTTATGTCGTCCGATCGAAAATGGGTTGCCCCAAATGCGCGATTACCCGCACACTCAGGGAATCATTGCCATGACTGATGATCTCCACTGGTATTGCCTGCACACACGGCCAAAAACCGAAAGGCAGACCAGCCAATTTTTGCGTTCAGAAGTGGGAATTGAGGTTTTTTGCCCGTTCATTCGCTTTGAACGCGCCCGGCGGTCCGGGCGGACCTGGGTGACGGAGGCCATGTTCCCGGGCTATCTGTTTGCCTGCTTCACGTATGCCAGCCAGCACCGGCACATCAAGGCGGCCAGAGGTGTGATCAAAATTGTCAGCTTCGGCGACATCCCGTCCATCGTGGCCCGCCTAATCATCGAGGAACTGCGCAACTCGGTTCAAGACGAGGAGACCATCGTAATCAACTCCGGCATCGAAACCGGTGAAGAGGTCAATATGGTGGAGGGACCGTTCCGCGGATTGCGGGCTGTCGTCAGCCGGGTCATGCCAGGCCGTGAGCGCGTGGCCGTGCTCCTGGAGGTGTTGGGCATGGAGCGGGAGGTTGAAGTCGCGCTCAGCGCCGTGTTACCCGACGTGCCACATCCTCTCGTGCGCGCCCAATCCCGCGGACACTAACGCGGGAAGAGCCCAAGGGAACGGGCGGGCGAGCCCCGTGGCCTTTCTCGCCCTTGTGGGCTTTCGCACAAAAAAAGATGCCCCGTCACTGGTTTCCCAGCGACGGGGCATAAACTCTGGCAACGACCTACTCTCGCGCAAGCTAGACAAGCACTACCATCGGAGCTATGGCGTTTCACTTCCGTGTTCGGGATGGGAACGGGTGGGGCCGCCATGCAAGGATCACCAGACTTCGGGATGTGATCCCGGGTGTCTGATGACCGCAATTTGTTACCAAAATGTCAAAAGAGCGTGCCTGCTCTCTGGCAACCGCATGCATAGGCAAATATCTGCAACTTCTCAATTCTGAATCTGCATTGATTCGAAGAAGTATAAAAAAGCCGAACGAACATTAGTAATCCTGAGCTGAACACATTACTGTGCGTATACCCGGATCCTATCAACGTGGTGGTCTACCACGGTTCTTCAGGGAGATCTCATCTTGGGATAGGCTTGGCGCTTAGATGCTTTCAGCGCTTATCCTTTCCGAACATAGCTACCCGGCACTGCCGTTGACACGACAACCGGAACACCAGTGGTTCGTCATTCCCGGTCCTCTCGTACTAAGGAATGAACCCCTCAAATCTCCTGCGCCCACAGTGGATAAGGACCGAACTGTCTCGCGACGTTCTGAACCCAGCTCGCGTACCACTTTAACCGGCGAACAGCCGGACCCTTGGGACCTTCTCCAGCCCCAGGATGTGATGAGCCGACATCGAG